>NZ_AKJP02000011.1:0-543046 GCF_000282275.2 Pseudomonas sp. GM30
GGAGGGGTTTATCCGGGGGTGGGAGCGCAGCGACCGTTTGGCGCAGCCAAACACATCGAGAGGAGGTGCAGCGAAGCAAACCGGAGGCGATGCGCCCGGATGAATCCCGCAACGAAGGAACCCGAGCCTAAGCGAGGGCCGAACGCCGGGGCCCAGACCTTTGCTTCCTTTGGGGCGTTTGCCAAAGGGAGTCGCCGTAAGGGCGAAACCGCCAGCCGCAACACCCGAAGCAACGGATATACACCCAAAACCCCAAGAACCTGGTCGGCCCAGAGGCCGCCAAGTCAAAAGCGTCAAAGCCGAAAATGCCCAACCATCCCCTTGAGCTCCCCCCCCAACCGCGCCAGCTCAACACTCGAAACCGCATTCCCCCGCATCGCCATCGAAGACTGATCCGCACTCGCACGAATACTCGTCACACTGCGATTGATCTCCTCAGCCACCGAACTCTGCTCCTCGGCCGCCGCCGCAATCTGCTGATTCATCTGCTGAATCAACGAAACCGCCGCCGCAATACTGCCCAGCGCACTTTCGGTCTGCAGCGCATCACTGACCGCCAGCTTCACCAATTCACCACTGCTCTGAATCTGCTGCACCGACGAATGCGCCGCCGAACGCAACGCACTGACCAGCCGCTCGATCTCCTCGGTCGATTGCTGCGTACGCCGCGCCAACGCACGAACCTCATCGGCCACCACCGCAAAGCCCCTGCCCTGTTCCCCGGCCCGCGCCGCCTCGATCGCGGCGTTGAGCGCCAGCAGATTGGTCTGTTCGGCAACGCTCTTGATCACATCCAGCACCGTACCGATGTTCTGGATCTGCGCACTGAGACTTTCGATGCTCGAACTGGCCGACGTCGCCGAGTCCGCCAGTTGCTCGATCCGCACCATGCTCTGGCGCACCACCTGCTGCCCGCTCTCGACCTTGGCATCCGCCGTTTGCGCGGCCAGCGCGGCCTCCTCGGCATTGCGCGCCACATCATGCACGGTGGCGGTCATCTGGTTCATGGCCGTGGCCACTTGCTCGGTCTCTTCCTTCTGGCTGTTGACCTCAAGGTTGGTCTGCTCGGTGACCGCCGACAGCGACTGCGCGGAACTGGCCAACTGCTCGATGCCCGCCTGCAAACCGCTGACGATCGTGCTCAGCCCGGTGCCCATCTGCTGCATCGCCAGCATCAGTTGCCCGATCTCATCACGCCGGGTGACCTCCACCCTCGCACTCAAATCCCCGGCCGCAATCTGCTGTGCCACCCGCATCACGCTGCGCAACGGCGCGACAATCAAGCGGGTGATAACCCACGCGGCAATCAGCCCGACCAGCAATGCCAGCGCCGAAGAACCGATGATCAACGCGGAGTTCTTCTTCAGTTCCGCCTGCATCGCGCCGTCCTCGGCGCCATACGCCTGATCCACGCGCGCCATCACCTGCGCCGCACGCTGGTGCAACTGTTCGTAGACGGTTTTTTCCTGGGCCAGCAGGCCGGTGTACTCGGCGAGTTTGTCGTTGAAACCGGCGATGTGCCCGGACACTTCATTGAGTACCGTCAGGTAACCCTCATCCTTGACGGTGGTCTTCAACTGCTCGGCCTGAGCCTGCGCCTGGGCGGCCTGCTCGATGTTGCCCTTGCCGGCACTCTCGGCATCGCCCTTGCGGCTCTGGTCGAGACGAATCCGCGCCTCGTTCATCGCCTGCAGCATCAGCCGCGACACTTGACTGACCTGACTGGCCTGCTCGATGAATTGCGCGCCGTCCTTGCCTTCGGTGTCCTTCAAGGTATACGCGCCATCATCGGCCAGACCGGCCTGCAGCACGTCCAGGTTATTGGCCACGCTGGACACCGACCAACTGGCCATTTCCAGCGCCAGATCCTTGGCCTGGGTCAGCGAGACAAACTCATCGAAAGCCTTGCGATAAGCGCCCAGTGCCTGCTCGACATCCCCCATCACCGCCACGTTGGCCGGTGAATGCGCCTTGAGTTGCGCGGCCTGAGCCAGCAAAGCGTCTACGCCTTCGTGCAAGGCATCGACGGTTTTCGGGTTGCTGTGCAGCGCATAATCCTGCTCCAACAGCCGCACCTTGAGCAGTGCACTGTTGAGCGCCGACATCTGCTTCAGCCCATCGAAACGCTGACTGATGGTCTGCAGGGACCAGACACCAATGGCAGCCACCAGCGCAGTCAACAGCAGCACCAGCACGAACCCGATACCCAGTTTCTTCGCCATACCGAGGTTGGCAAAACGTCCTTGCACGGCGGAAATCATTGCGCGAAGCCCCCTGCCAAAGTCTGTTGCCGAAGATTCGCAACGGCCATGGAGCAGCACAAGTCTCTGGCGTCGGAATAATGGCAAAAAGCTACGCACGCGTCGTTTTCAGAACGCTTGAGGTCGATTCACACCGGTATTGCGAAAAAACTGCCGGGCCCTGGGATCACAGGCATAGGCCACGTTGATCCGCTGCCACTCACTGGGTTCGCCACTCGGACTGAAGGCCCCCGAGTCGCAAAGGTTGACACCATTGCACTGCGCCTGACTGTGCAAGCGGCCAGTATCGCCCAGAGGGGCACGGGCCCAGATGAACAGGCCGCCACACGGCTTACCGAAAACCTCCCAGTCGGCGTCTTCCAGCGCCTGCAACGCGGCGACCCGATCGGTATTCAACCGTTGACGCTGGCGCTGGACCATTTTGCGATAGGCGCCATTGGCCAGAAGACTAGTCAGCACCGCCTCATTGAAACTCGAAGCGCCCATGCTACTGATCATCTTGATCCGCCCCAGCCGCGCAATCAGCGCCGGCTCGGCGTAGACAAACCCGACGCGCAGCGAGCTGCTCAGTGTCTTGGAAAAGCTGCCGACATAGATCACTCGCTCATCGAGTGCCGCCAGGCGTGTGCCATTGCCATTGTGCAGGTCGGCGTAGACATCGTCCTCGATCACTCGCACATCGTGAGCGTTGCACAACCGCAGGATCTGTTGGGCAACGCCAAGGGTCAGGCAAGAGCCGGTGGGATTGTGGTGGTGACTGTTGATGAACATCGCAACCGGCCGGAACTGCCGCAGCAGCGCTTCCAGCGCCTGAGGATCAGGCCCGCTCGGCGTGCGGCGCACTTCCAGCAACTGCACGCCGTACAGGCGCAACAGCTCGAACAACGGCGCATAGCCCGGGGTTTCGACGACAACGCAGTCACCGGCCTTCAACAATGTGCGCGCGAGCAGATCAAGCGCCTGGCTCGCACCGGAGGTCGTCAGCACCTGCTCATCCAGAGCCTCGACGCCGATCAGCCTGAGGCGTTTGACGATCTGCTCGCGTAGCGCCGGCAGCCCCAGCGGGCTGCTGTAATTGAACAGACTCGCCATGTCGGTACGGGCCACCTGACGGATCGCATAACTCAGGTCGTCGGATTCACGCCAGCTCTGCGGCAAGCCTCCCTCGCCGAGTTTCAACCCGCTGTGTGCCTGCCCGCAGTCAATCCCGATCACCCCGCCGCCCTGCGCGGCCACCATAAACCCGGCGCCCTGACGCGGGGCCAGAACGCCTTGCGCCACCAGCCGTTCGCAGGCCTCGGCCACACACGACTGACTCAGCAGATTGGAGCGCGCAATCTGCCTGACGGAGGGCAAACGCGTGCTCGGCGCCACACCGCTTCGCGAGATCCACTCAGTCATGCCATCAACAATCTGCTGTACGACCGGCACCATTGCCTGTCGGTCAATTCTCAATTCCATGAGCACGCAAACTCCTGTCCATTTTGCTGGCGGCAGTAAATCACAGCCGCGTCGTTCAGGCTGTGCGACAACGCCGTCAAAAGCAGCCGTTCTAACCGTTTGATACACATTGTTTAGCGGTTTAACGGAACTGGCACCCAGCAACAGGAAAACCCGCACTGAGGCGGGTTCCAGAGTCTTGCCACTCGGCGTCAGAAAGCCGTGACGCCGCCATCCACGGCCAGGGAATGACCGGTGGTAAACGCCGCACCATCGCTGCACAGATACAGCACGGCGCTGGCGATTTCCTCGACCTTGCCGATGCGCCCCACTGGGTGCATCGCGTTGGCGAATTCGCCTTTCTTCGGATCGGCCTCGTAGGCGCGGCGGAACATGTCGGTGTCGATCACCGCCGGACACACCGCGTTGACGCGGATTTTCTTCTTCGCATATTCGATCGCCGCCGATTTGGTCAGGCCGATTACCGCGTGTTTCGACGCCGCATAAATGCTCATCTTCGGCGCCGCGCCAAGCCCCGCCACCGACGCGGTGTTGACGATCGCCCCGCCGCCCTGAGCGAGCAACAGCGGCAACTGATATTTCATGCACAACCACACGCCTTTGACATTGACGCCCATGATCGCGTCGAACTCGTCCATCGAGCCGTCAGCCAGCTTGCCTTGCTCGATTTCGATCCCGGCATTGTTGAAGGCGTAGTCCAGGCGCCCGTAAGTATTGATCACCTCGTCCATCAGATTCTTCACTTCGCTTTCGACGGTAACGTTGCAGCGTACGAAGGTCGCTTCGCCACCGGCTGTACGAATCAGCGCCACCGTGCCTTCGCCCCCTGCCGCGTCCAGGTCGGCCACCACCACTTTCAAACCTTCGGCGGCGAACGCCTGGGCGGTCGCCCGGCCGATACCGTTGGCCGCTCCGGTGACTACGACCACTTGGCCGGAAAACGTCATGCTCATTGTTATGTCCTCGAAGGGAGAGATGCAGGAGGGATTTGCAGACTCGCAGCATAGTCACCGGGGCCCGTCCCGAGTCAGCACTATCAGAAGGCTGTTTATGCCTTCATCCGTCGCAGTGATAAAAGCCTGTGGGCCACTATCACTGCACTGGATCATTGCGCATTCGCCACATCAGCCGACCTTGCAGCATTGGCCTCTAGGGTCTATCAACAAGGCTTCATTCAGTTCGAGTGCCTGCCATGACCAGCCAGACCAATCGCCAGTTCCTCCTCGCCAAACGCCCGGTGGGGGCTGCGACCCGTGAGACCTTCACCTACCAGGAAGTCCCGGTCGGCGAACCGGGCGCTGGTCAGATACTGGTGAAAAACCAATACCTGTCCCTCGACCCGGCCATGCGCGGCTGGATGAACGAGGGCAAGTCCTACATTCCGCCGGTAGAAATCGGTGAAGTCATGCGCGCCTTGGGCGTGGGCCAGGTCATCGCTTCGAACAACCCGGGCTTTGCCGTCGGCGACTACGTCAACGGCGCCCTCGGCGTGCAGGATTATTTCCTCGGTGAGCCCAGAGGTTTCTACAAGGTCGATCCGAAACTGGCACCGTTGCCGGTGTATTTGTCCGCCCTGGGCATGACCGGCATGACCGCTTACTTCGCGCTGCTCGACGTCGGCGCACCGAAGGCCGGCGACACCGTGGTGCTGTCGGGAGCAGCCGGCGCGGTGGGCAGCATTGCCGGGCAGATCGCCAAGATCAAAGGCTGCCGGGTCGTCGGCATCGCCGGTGGTGCCGACAAGTGCAAATACCTGATTGATGAGCTGGGCTTCGACGGCGCCATCGACTACAAGCATGAGGACGTGCTGGCTGGACTCAAGCGCGAGTGCCCGAAAGGCGTCGACGTGTACTTCGATAACGTCGGCGGCGAGATTCTCGACGCTGTGCTCAGCCGTCTGGCACCGAAAGCCCGGGTGGTGATCTGCGGCGCCATCAGCCAGTACAACAACAAGGAAGCGGTCAAAGGCCCGGCCAACTACCTGTCGCTGCTGGTCAACCGTGCGCGCATGGAAGGTTTTGTGGTGATGGACTATGCCGCGCAATACGCCAGTGCCGCGCAGGAAATGGCCGGCTGGATGGCCAAGGGGCAGCTCAAGAGCAAGGAAGACATCGTCGAAGGTCTGCAGACCTTTCCGGAAACGCTGATGAAATTGTTCAGCGGGGAGAACTTCGGCAAGTTGGTGCTGAAGGTTTAAATCCACCATATAACAAATGTGGGAGCGAGCTTGCTCGCGAATGCGGTGGATCAGCCAACATCTTGGGTGACTGAAACTCCCTCTTCGCGAGCAAGCTCGCTCCCACAGGTTTTATGGTGTTTTCTTACGCGATTTCGGCCACGACCGAAGCCAGTGCCTTGGCCGGATCCGCCGCCTGGCTGATCGGGCGGCCGATCACCAGGTAATCGGAACCGGCATCCAGCGCCTGACGCGGCGTCAGGATACGGCGCTGATCATCTTGCGCACTGCCTGCCGGACGAATCCCCGGGGTCACCAGTTGCAGCGACGGGTGCGCCGACTTCAGCGCAGTGGCTTCCAGTGCCGAGCACACCAGACCGTCCATCCCGGCCTTCTCGGCCAGCGCAGCCAGGCGCAGGACCTGCTCCTGCGGCTCGATGTCAAGACCGATACCGGCCAGATCCTCGCGCTCCATGCTGGTCAGCACGGTCACACCGATCAGCAACGGCTGCGGGCCGCTGCGCTTGGAAAGCTCTTCACGGCAGGCGGCCATCATGCGCAGACCACCGGAGCAATGCACGTTGACCATCCACACGCCCATCTCGGCGGCGGCTTTCACCGCCATCGCGGTAGTGTTGGGAATGTCATGGAATTTCAGGTCGAGGAACACCTCGAAGCCCTTGTCACGCAGGGTGCCGACGATTTCCGCGGCGCAACTGGTGAACAGTTCCTTGCCCACTTTGACCCGGCACAGTTTCGGGTCCAACTGGTCGGCCAGCTTCAGTGCGGCGTCACGGGTGGGGAAATCCAGGGCGACGATGATAGGAGTCTGGCAGGCGGACATGGATGGGCTCTCAGGCAAGTCGAAATCGGCGCGCATTGTAGCGGAAGCGGCGCCAGCGCGGCACCCGATGATCGGTAAATCGTCGCCGCAAACGTGATCAGCATAGCGCTCGGTGCAATTGTGTCGAAGCCGATACACAACCGACACGCCGCCAACAAGCGCCCGCGCTAGCCTCGCCAGCCGCAACACGTCCTTACATCAGCACTTCCCGCCTCACGGCAGGACGCCTATGCTGAAACCACCACCTCGCAGCCCATCTTTGTGGTTGGCGGCCTACTGGCAGATGAACAGCCCCATGCACAACACCCAGACCACCGTGACTGATGAGCAGAAAGACGACAAGCGCTGGAGCATCCGTGCGCTGATCGTCGATGACGATGTGCCGATTCGCGAGCTGATGATCGACTACCTCGCGCGCTTCAACATCCACGCCAGCGGCGTCACCGACGGCGCAGCCATGCGTCAGGCGATGCAGGCCGAGCATTTCGACGTGGTGGTGCTCGACCTGATGCTGCCCGGCGAAGACGGCCTGTCGCTGTGCCGCTGGCTGCGCGCCGAATCGGACATCCCGATTCTGATGCTCACCGCCCGCTGCGAACCCACCGACCGCATCATTGGTCTGGAACTGGGTGCCGATGACTACATGGCCAAACCGTTCGAACCCCGGGAGCTGGTGGCGCGGATCCAGACCATCCTGCGCCGCGTGCGCGATGACCGCACCGAACAGCGCGCCAACATTCGCTTCGACAACTGGCGCCTGAACAGTGTGCTGCGCCAATTGATTGCCGACGATGGCCTGGTGGTGCCGCTGTCCAACGCCGAATTCCGCCTGCTCTGGGTCTTCATCGAACGCCCGCGCCGGGTACTCAGCCGCGAACAACTGCTGGATGCCGCCCGTGGCCGTTCGATCGAGGCGTTCGACCGCAGCATCGATTTGCTGGTGTCGCGCCTGCGGCAAAAACTCGGCGACGACCCGAAAGCCCCGCAGTTGATCAAAACCGTGCGCGGTGAAGGTTATTTGTTCGACGCGCGAGACATCGGCTGATGCGAGCGCGCTTCGACACGCTGTTCGGCCGCCTGTTTGGCATGCTGTTCGTGGCGATCGTCCTGGCGCACCTGCTGGCCTTTGCCTGGTTTCACCACTACGGCCCGCCCCCACCGCCACCCCCGCCGGAGTTTACCGAGGGCGTCGACGGCCAGCGGCCGCCGCCGGATCCGCGTTTCGCCCATCGCCCGCCGCGTCCGTGGTTCGGCGGGCCGCTGGTACCGCTGACCTTCCAGTTCATCTCGCTGATGATTGCTGCGTGGTACGGCGCCAAACTGCTCAGCCGGCCGATCCAGCGCCTGAGCGACGCCGCCGAACGCCTCAGCGAAAACCTCGACAGCCCACCGCTGGACGAGTCCGGCCCGCGCGAGGCACGACAAGCGGCGCACACCTTCAACCTGATGCAACAACGCATTCGCGAACAGGTGCAGCAACGGGCACGCATGCTCGGCGCCGTCTCCCACGACCTGCGCACCCCACTGTCGCGGTTGAAGCTGCGCCTGGAACAGATCGCCGACGAAAAACTGCAAGGTCAAATGCGCCAGGACCTTAACGACATGATTGGCATGCTCGATGCCACCCTCACCTACTTGCACGAACAGCGCACCAGCGAAGCCCTGCAGTTGATGGATGTGCAGGCGCTGGTCGAATCGTTGTGCGAGAACGCTCAGGATCAAGGCGCAGACGTTGAAGTCAGCGGCCATTGCGCGCCGCTGCAGGTACAACCGATGGCGCTGCGCTCGTGCATCAACAACCTGATGGACAACGCCCTGCGCTACGCCGGACAGGCGCGCATCGAACTGCAGGATCAACGCGAGCAACTGCTGATCCGCGTGATCGACCACGGCCCGGGCATTGCCGAAGACAAACGCGAAGCGGTGTTCGAACCGTTCTTTCGCCTGGAAGGTTCACGCAACCGCAACTCCGGCGGCGTCGGCCTGGGCATGACCATCGCCCGCGAAGCCGCGCAGCGTCTGGGCGGGCAATTGAACCTGGAAGAAACCCCCAGTGGCGGCCTGACCGCCATCATCCGCCTGCCGCGCACCTGAGAAACATCAAAGCCATTTGCAGGAGCTGTCGAGTGCAACGAGGCTGCGATCATTTGATTCTGCTGGGTGATGGATAGGGCAACGGCAAAAGATCGCAGCCTTCGGCAGCTCCAGGGGATCGGGGCATCTGTGTACCACCCGGTACAAAGCCAAGATACCCAGGACAACTTGCCCCGTGAGTCTGCACAAGCCGGTACACCCACCGGTTTTACAGTCCAAGGAGTGAGCCCATGATCAGTAGCGTCAGCAACTACACGAGCTATACCAGCACCAGCAGCACCTCCACCCAGAACGCCCGCAGCCAGCAACTGCAAAAGCAATTGTTCGCCAAACTCGACAGCAACGGCGACGGCGCGGTGGACCAGGACGAACTGAGCAGTGCCCTGTCGCAGAAGTCCGACGACGGCCTGCTGGTCAACCTGAGCAAACAATTCGGCGACCTGGACAGCGATGCCAGCGGCGGCCTCAGCGCCGAAGAAATGAGCGCCATGGCGCCCCCACCGCCACTGCAGGATCAAGCGCCCAACACCGACCTCGCCGACGCCCTGATCAGCGCCCTCGACACCGATGGCGACGGCGTCATCAGCAGCGACGAACTAAGCAACGGCCTGACCAGCGCCGGCAGCAGCGCCGACAGCAACCAGATCTTCTCGGCCTTGGACAAGAACAAGGACGGCACCGTCAGCCAGGACGAACTCACCGCCAGCCTGACCCCGCCTCCACCTCCGCCGCCTCAGGTTTCCAGTGATGAACTGTTCAGCCAACTGGATGCCGATGGTGATGGCAGCATCAGCGCGACCGAACTGAGCAGCGCACTACAGAGCAGTGACAACACCTCAACGAACAGCACTGACACCAGCGCCGCGCTGCTCAAGGTACTCGACAGCGACAGCAGTGGCGGCGTGAGCAGCGATGAACTGAAAGCGGCGTTGCAGGGGGGTCGGGAACGCCCGCCCGAAGATCAGACCACCATTGCCCAGACCACCAGCGAAGCGCTGAACCGCATGATTGCCAACTTGAGCAAGCAGTATTCGCTGGACAATGCTGCGCCGGTGGGCAAGTACCTGAATGTGGCGACTTGAGTTGATGGGGTGATAAGTGATCGTTTCCATGCAGTGGTGTGGGAACGGTCATTTGGGTGTGGCCGTGAGAGGCTGGTTGCCTGATATGCCTCTTCGCGAGCAAGCTCACTCCTACAATTGGATCGAGTACAGGCAGTTAGAGATTAGTTGGCTTTAAGGCCGCCATCGCTGGCAAGCCAGCTCCCACAACGATTGAAGGCCGTCAGTTGGAAATTGGTCGGCTATAAGGCCGCCATCGCCAGCAGGCTGGCTCCCACAATTTTGAACTGTATGCACCGTACGCGGCGAAGCCGCCCCACTCAATGGCCGAGTGTCAGCTCGCCGAAAGCTCTTGATCTTGCCGTGCCGGCCCCGTCGGCAGGCTGAGTGGAGGGGTTTATCCGGGGGTGGGAGCGCAGCGACCGTTCGACGAAGTCGAACACATCGAGAGGAGGTGCAGCGAAGCAAACCGTAGGCGCTGCGCCCGGATCAATCCCGGAGCGAAGGGACCCCGAGCCCCAGCGAGCGGGCCGAACGTAGGAGCAAGCGTTTTGGGTTACTTTTTAGGCGTTTGTAAAAAGTGACTCGCCGTAAGGGCGAAACCGCCAGCCGCAACACCCAAAAAAACGGATATGCCCACCATCCCAAAAAAGCCTGTCGCAGCGCCTAAACCCGAGCCTGACTCTTACTCCAATCCGTCAACAAACTATAAGCCACCGCCAACAACGTAGGCCCGATAAACAACCCGATAAACCCAAACGCAATCAACCCGCCAAACACCCCAAGCAACACAATCACCAACGGCAGATTCCCCCCGCGGCTGATCAGATAAGGCTTCAACACGTTATCCACGCCGCTGATGATGAACGTCCCCCAGATCCCGAGAAACACCGCCATCCCATACTCACCTTTCCAGGCCAGCCAGGCCGTGGCCGGAATCCACACCAACGGTGGTCCCATCGGAATCAGGCTCAACAGAAAGGTCACGATCCCCAGCACCAACGCCCCCGGGACCCCGGCAATCAGGAAGCCGATCAACGCCAGAACCGCCTGCGCCGCCGCCGTACCGATCACCCCGTTGACCACTCGCTGCACGGTGCCGGCCACCAGTTCGATGTAATATCCGGCACGCTCACCGATCAGCCGCTCCAGCAGACTGTGTACAAACGCCGCCAGCCGCGGCCCGTCGCGATAGAAAAAGAACACGAAGACAATGCTCAGGGTCAGCTCGAGAATCCCGCCGCCAATCTGCGCACTGCGCGCCAGCAGCCAGTTGCCGACCTGCCCCAGGTACGGCTTGATCGACACCATCAGCGCGGCGCCCTGCTGATCGATGCTGTTCCAGAGCCCGACCAACCGCTCGCCCACTAACGGCACGCTGCCGAGCCAGACCGGCGCCTCCGGCAGACCATCGACCTGCACATCCTTGATAAACGCCGTGGCATCGCGCACGTGATCGGCAAGGTTGAACCCCAGCCACACCAGCGGCGCCGCCACCAGCAACATCCAGCCCAGGGTCAAAATAGCTGCCGCAAGGGACTCGCGACCATGGAGCCAGCGGGTCAGCAGCCGCATCAGCGGCCAACTGGCAAACGCCAGCACCGCGCCCCAGAACAGCGCCGACCAGAACGGCGCCATCACCCAAAAACTGGCACCGAACAGCACCAGCAGGAGGATTTGCACCAACAGCCGATCGTTATTGAGCATGTAGAGTCTCGAAGAAGTCAGTCGATCAAAGAGTAGGCGAACACGCCACGCGTGCGCGCCCGGTGCAGCTTAGCGCAACAGATCGATGCGTAGTCCAGAGCCGTCGGCGCTCCCCGCCTCCATCCGCGCCGCCCGCACCCCCTGATCGATCAGTGCCTGCCGCCAGGCCTCAGCCTTGGGTCCGGCAATCGTCACGCGCTGGGTGGTGTCGAGGTTCAAGCCACGGGAAATCAGCCGCAGCCAAGTGTCATCCGGATCCCCGGTCAGCTTGGGAAAGTCCAGTTCACCGGTGCTTTTGAGCTGTCGCAACAGCGTGGCCGAGGTCGGCAACAGCTCGCCCAGCGACGCGCCCGCCTCAAACTGTTCGACATGCAGGTAGGCTTTGCGATTGCCGCGGGTGATGCTGTAGAGCGCCACCAGGGTGTTGTCCTTCGGTGCGGCCAGACGCAACAGCAGATAGGCCTGTTGCTCGTCGGCACCGTACAGCTTGGAGTTGCCAAACACTTCATTGGCCCACAGGCTGCTTTCGCCACAATCGCGGGCCTGGCACCAGAACAGCAACTCGGCGTCCTGCTTTTGCAGGGCTTCACGAGCGGCGGTGAAGGCTTCGGTGGCGGAATGTTCCGGGGGCAACTCGTAGGTGACCGAAGTGGTCTGGCCGCGCGCCGTGACTTGGCCGTCAAAGCGCAACTGGCCGCTGATCTTGCGGATTGAACCCAGCGGATAGATCCGCTCAAGCTCCACAGGAGGGCGATAGTCGACGATCTGTGCATCGGCCAGACGCGGCACGATCTGCAGATCCTGGCTGCCGGGCACGTCGGCGGCGAACGAAACGGAACTGAAACAGCACAGCGCCAACAGACTGAGTGACCGCATAGTCAGGCTCATCGGATCGGCATGGCTTGGCGGGTCGGGGGCGCAGCGGTATAGAAATCCATCGTGTTTGTCTCCCATTTCAACCCGCCCAGCCTCGACAGTTGCCCGGTGCAAGTCAAGGAGTGGCGAAGAAGCGATTGAAACAGTCTGCGACAAGGTCGGCACCGGACTCATCGTTCAGGTGCAAATGATGCCCGCCCGCCAGCTGTTCCTGGCTAAAGGGTAGACGCTCCAGCAACTCCGGATGTTTGGCCAGCATGCCGTCGGCGGCGACCACCAGTTGCGCCGGGCAGGTGACGCGCTGGACGAAAGCCATCGCCTGCTCTTGAGTCAGGCGCAGCGGTGACGGCAGGGTCAGGCGATTGTCGGTGCGCCAGGTATATCCACCGGGCACCGGCATCAAACCGCGTTGCGCCAGCAGTTCCGCGGCTTCGCGACTGACCGCCACCAGCCCCTTCATCCGCGCTTCGATGGCACGATCAAGGGTGTTGTAGACCGGCTTGCGCTTCTCGCGCAGATCCAGTTGCGCTTGCAGGGCCATGCCCATGCGCTCGGCGGCATTTTCGCCTTTGTCCGTAGGAGGAATCACCCCGTCGATCAACGCCAGGTGGCTGATGCGCTCCGGCAACGAACCGGCCAGCACCAGCGAAACGATCGCGCCCATCGAATGCCCGAGCAGACCGAAGCGTTTCCAGCCCAGTTGCTCGGCGACCTGCAACACATCATGGGCGTAGTCCCACAGCGCATAACCGGCGCCGTTGGGCCGATGCCCGGAATGCCCATGCCCGGCCATGTCCAGCGCGATAATGCGCAAGCCTTTGAGCTTGGGCGCCAGGCGCGCAAAGCTGTTGGCGTTGTCGAGCCAGCCATGCAGGGCGATCACCGGCAGACCGTCCTCCGGGCCGAACAAATGCGCGGCCAGTTCGATATGCGGCAGGCTCAGGCGCACTTCTTCGAAGATCGGGCTCATGCGCAGTCCTTCTGTTGGCGGCGCTCCCAGCGCGTAAACAGCTCTTTGAGCAGGCGCGCCGTGTCTTGCGGACGTTCGAGCGGGAACATGTGCCCGCCAGGCATGCTCAGCGCTTCACCCTGCGGCAGGCGCCCGACGAATCGGCTGTGATGACGCATGACCACCCGGCTCTTGTGGCCACGCACCACGGCCAGCGGCACCTGCAATTGGCGTGTGCGCCCCGGACTGGTGTGTGGCACGCCGCGGTAGATACTGATTTCGGTGGCCGGGTCGAAGCGCAGACGCAACTTGCCGCCGACTGTATGCAATCCGTGTTGCAGATAGGCATCGAAGCATTCCGGATCGAAACCGCGGAACAGGGTCTTGCCGGCAAAATAGCTGCGCGCCGTGTCGAGATCGGCGAACTCTTCGCGCCGCCCCAACGTACGTCCGGCCGGGGTCAGTTTGTCGATGAAGCCGAAGCGCTTCGCCGCGCGGATCACCCACTGGTCAGTGCGAGTCAGCACCGGCGAATCGAGCATCACCACGCCGCGATACAGCTCAGGGCAACGCAACGCCGCGTGCAGGTGCAACACGCCACCAAACGAATGGCCGACGCCCCACACCGGTTGATCCTGCTGCTGCAGATGGTGGATCAGTTCGTCGACCAGGTTGTACCAGTTGTCGTCCGCCGGGAAACGCGGGTCATGGGCATGCTGATCCAGATGCGCAACCCGGTACTCGGGCGCCAGCGCCGCGAACAACTTGCCATAGGTGCCCGAGGGAAAGCCGTTGGCGTGGGCGAAAAAGATCGGTTGCGACATGCAGGCTTATCCATGAACGGGAAACGTGATGTTGATTGTCCGTAAGACCAGGAGCCGCAGCAATGACCATAACTGCCAGAAAGGGTGGTGGAGATGTCGTGAAAAGCAAAAGATCGTCCGATCGCGGCCCGAACCTGCGCCAGCTCCTGCACTGAAATACGATCCCATGTAGGAGCTGGCGCAGCCTGCGATCTTTTGATCTTATAGATCATCACCGCAGCGGCGGCTGCTCACCCAATGGCACCACCGCCATGGTCAAACGCGACACACAACTGGCCTTGCCCTCGTCGCTGGTCAGGCGGATATCCCAGACGTGCGTGGTGCGACCGATGTGAATCGGTTTGGCCACCGCGGTCACCCGCCCGCTGCGCAAGCCGCGCAAATGGTTGGCGTTGATTTCCAGCCCCACGCAATAGAACTTGCTCGCGTCGATGCACAGATAACTGGCCATCGAACCGACGGTTTCCGCCAGCACCACCGAGGCGCCGCCGTGCAGCAGACCGTAAGGCTGATGGGTGCGGTGGTCGATGACCATGCTCGCCGTCAGCGATTCCTCGTCGAAGGACTCGAAACGGATATCCAGCACTTCGCCGATGGTGTTTTTCTGGATTGCGTTCAACTGCTCGATGTTTGGAGTGGTGCGCCACAAGGTCATCGCAGGCTTCCTTTGTTGTTTTGATCGTCAGTCAATCCTGCCACAGCACCGCCTCGCTGCGCGCGCTCCATTCTTCGAACCGTGCACCATAGGTGTCTTCGATGACATTACGCTTGATCTTCAAGGTCGGCGTGAGAAAGCCGTTTTCCACCGCCCAACTGTCCTTGACCACCACCAGCCGCCGCAGCCGTTCATGCTTGTCGAGCACGGCGTTGACCTCTTCCAGCAGTTTTTCCAGGCTCGAATGCAGACTGGCCCGCCCCTCGTCCTGATTGACCGTCGACAGCACGCACAACCCCAGCGGCGCACTCAAACCATCGCCGACCACACACACCTGTTCGATCCGCGAGTGCACCGCCAGACGGTTTTCAATCGGCGCCGGGGCGACGTATTTGCCTTTGCTCGTTTTGAAGATTTCCTTGAGTCGCCCGGTCAGGCGCAAGCGCCCCTCGGCATCCTGTTCGCCCTTGTCGCCGGTACGCAGAAAACCGTCCTCAGTGAGGGTTTCGGCGGTTTTCTGCGGTTCCTTGAAATAGCCGAGCATGTTCGCCTGACTGCGCACCAGCACCTCGCCGGACTCATCGATGTGCACCTCGACCTCCGGGCACGGTCTGCCGATCCAGCCCTGTTTGTACTGGCCCGGCAGACAAATGTGCGAGTAACCACAACTCTCGGTCATGCCATAGACCTCCAGTACATCGAGGCCGAGCTTCTGATACCAGTCGAGCAGGGTCTGTGGCACCGGCGCCGCGCCGGACAGGGCAACGCGCAAGGCATCAAGGCCCAGTCCGGCCAGTACCTTGTGCCCGACCCGTTTGCCAATGAATGGCAGACCGAGCAGGAAATCCAGGCGCTTGGCGGGGATCTTGCCGTACACGCCCATCTGGAATTTGGTCCAGATCCGCGGCACGCCGAACATCGCGGTCGGCCGTGCCCGTTGCAGGTCGGTGATGAAGGTGTCGAGGCTTTCGGCAAAAAACACAGTTTGCCCGGTGTAGATCGACGCCAGCTCAACGAACATGCGTTCAGCGACATGGCACAGCGGCAGGTACGACAGCAGCCGGTCGTTCTCGTTGAGCCCAAATAACTGCGTCCCGCGAGTGGTGGCAAACCCCAGATTGGCAAAGCTGTGCATCACGCCTTTGGGCGACCCGGTGGTGCCGGAGGTGTAGATGATGGTTGCCAGTTGTTCGCCTGCCGGGCGCGGATCGTCCCGGATCGGCGAGCTTTTCTGCAAGTCGTCCCAGCTGAAATCAAACTCGCCGGGCGGATGCAGCGGCAGGCTGATGGTGGGCATGTCCGCCGGTATCCCGGCGGACATGCCCGGCCAGTCATCGAGTTTGCCGATGAACGCCAGCACACTTTCCGAATGCGTCAGCACTTGATTGACCGAGTCTGCCGTGAGGTTGGGATACAGCGGCACCGACACATGCCCGGCCATCCAGATCGCCAGATCGGCAATGATCCAGTGCGCGCAGTTTTTCGAGATCAGCGCGATGTGGCTGCCATGCGGCAATTCCCGGGCGCGCAGCCAATGCGCGGCGCAACGGGCCTGATGACCGACATCGGCCCAGGTCAGGGTCTCGACCTGCCCGCCGCCGACGGGTTGCACGAGAAAGCGTTGGCGCGGGTGCCGGGCCTCACGTTCGTAGAACACGTCCAGCGGCAAACGGAATGCGGCAGACATGCGACTCGCTCCTGTTTTTTTGGTCTGGAGCAAGCGTAGTCAACCAAGCAAGTGCTTGGTTGGAAAATTCAAACAAATAATTTCGGCCGTACGAAGAACCTGTAGGAGTGAGCCTGCTCGCGATAGCGGTGTATCAGTCAACCTTCGTTTCGGCTGACAGGGCCTCATCGCGAGCAGGCTCACTCCTACAAGGGAAGGGTGTTACGGGTGCTTGAGGCTGTTGAGGGTCATCGAGCCAATCAGCAATTCAGGGCTTTCCAGCTCGGCAAGGCCAGCGGTACTGACCTTCTCCGGCGGATACCCGGCACCATGCTGCAGATAACTCAACAGATTGCCCACCAACGGGTTATGGCTGACCAGCAGCACATTGCTCACCGACACCAGTTGATCGGTGACCTTGTCCGGATCGGTTTCAGGGGTCAGCCACTCGACGGTACGAATCTCCGGCTCGAACCCCAGCGCCTCGCGGACAATCTGTGCGGTCTGTTGCGCACGCAGATAAGGGCTGGCGTAGATCGCCGTCAGTGGCTGGCCGATCAATTGCGCGGCGCTGCTCAACGCTTCTTTGCGACCGTGTTCGGTCAACGCCCGCTCGGAGTCAGGGCACGAGCCGTAAGGCACCGCCTCGCCGTGACGCAACACCCAGAGTTTCATAGCTTGGGTTCCTCATCGCGGGCCGGATGCGGCGCTGGCGGCACGGCGTGCGGCGCTTCGCCTTCCGGGGCACGCGGGGTTGGCCAGTCGGCAAACGGCCAGGGTTTCTGGTCGCTGTGAAAGCTGCCGAAGCGGCCGATCTGCGCGAGGAACTGGCTCAGGCTGTCGCCGAAATTCATCAGGCTGGCGCTCGGCGCGCCGTAAATCAAACGATAGATCAGTTGCACCAGCACCACGGCGCCGAGGATGAACTGCGCCACTTGCCAGACCAGCACGTAGACGATCATCCACAGCACCCGCAGGAGAATGGATTCGTACTTGGCTTCGGTTTTCGGATCGTTCATGGCTCGCTTCCTGTTGAATCAGTTGAAACCGCTGGTGGAAATAAAGTCGACGTCGGTTTTCGGTTCGGCACGCATCAGTAGACCGATCACCTGCTCCAGCGTGCGTCCTTCAAACAGAATCGCATGCAGCCCGGCGACCAGCGGCATGTACACGCCAACCTCCTGGGACTTGGCCTTGAGCACCTTCAGGGTGTTGACCCCTTCGGCCACTTCGCCCAGGCGCGACACCGCTTCATCGAGGCTCAGGCCCTGACCCAAGGCAAACCCGACCTGATAGTTGCGGCTCTTCGGCGATGAACACGTCACGATCAAATCACCGACCCCGGCCAGACCGAGGAAGGTCATCGGGTTGGCGCCCTGATTCACCGCAAAACGGGTCATCTCGGCCAGGGCGCGAGTGATCAGCATGCTCTTGGTGTTCTCGCCCATCTCCAGCGCCACCGCCATGCCGGCGATGATCGCGTAAACGTTTTTCAGCGCCCCGCCCAGCTCGACACCAAAGCGGTCGGCACTGGCGTAAACGCGGAAGGTGCGACCATGCAGCGCAGCCTGCACTTGTTTGCACAACTCTTCGTCTTCACTGGCGACCACCGTGGCGGTCAGCGCGTGCTCGGCGATCTCCCGCGCCAGGTTCGGCCCGGACAGCACGCCGATGCGCGCCTGCGGGGCGATCTCTTCGAGGATCTGGCTCATCAGTTTGAAGGTGTGGGCTTCGATGCCCTTGGTCAGGCTGACCAGCATCTTGCCGCTCAGGCGCTCGGCGTGGGCAGCCAGCACCGTGCGCAGCGCGCTCGACGGCAGCGCGACGAAGCACAGCTCGCAGGCATCGAGGGTGGCCTGCAGGTCAGTGACAGCAGTCACTCCCGGCAGAATCTTGATGCCTTTGAGGTAACGCGGGTTCTCGCGGTTGACCCGGATAGCCTCGGCCTGCTCGGGGTCACGCATCCACTGCCGGACTTGATGGCCGTTCTCGGCCAATAGATTGGCCACGGCGGTACCAAAACTTCCGCCTCCCAGGACCGCAATCGGGCGCTGTTCAGTCATATGCAATCCGTTAATCCATACCAGTGGCGATGCCGGCATTATACGGGGCGACCGGAGCGCGGCCAGCCCCCGCGTCAATTACCGACACTTGTAGGAAGAAGACCAATAAAGCCGAGGAAAATGCCAGCATCGTGACTGGAAAAGTCACTGTCCTCGGTTAACATGCGCGCCAAATCTCTGTGATCAAGGCTGTGTCGTGTCTCTTGGCTCTCCCCCTTCGCGTTCGTCGTTGCTGCTGGCGCTGTTGTTCAGCCCGGTGTTGCAGGCGGACGACCTGTTTGTCGACAGTGACGCGCTGCCGCAGGTGCTGACGGCCACGCGCCTGAAGCAGACGCCGGCGGAAGTGCCGGGGAGCATGACCGTTCTCGACAGTGAGCTGATCAACGCCAGCGGTGCACGAGACATCAGCGAGCTGCTGCGCCTGGTGCCGGGGATGATGGTCGGCAACATCAGCGGCAATCAGGCGGCGGTCAATTACCACGGGACCAATGCCAGTGAAGCGCGGCGCATGCAGGTGCTGATCGATGGCCGCTCGGTGTACCGCGCAGGCCTGGCCACGGTGGACTGGAGTGATATTCCGGTGGCCATGGAAGACATCGAGCGCATCGAGGTTTTCCGTGGGCCGAACACCGTCAGCTACGGCGCCAACGCACTGATGGCGGTGGTCAACATCATCACCCGCAACCCGGCAGACAGCCACGGCACGCGCCTGAAGTACACCCGTGGCCAGCGCGGCATCAACGACTTCTATGCCAGCCAGGGCACCGGCTGGAACGGCGGTGATCTGCGCCTGTCGCTGTCCGGCCAGGAGGACGACGGCTTCGACAGCGACCGCACCGGCGCCGATTACCGCGACAGCCGTCGCTTGAACCGCTTTAGTCTCGCCGTCAGCCAGACCCTGAGCGACAACCAGAGCCTCGACTGGCAGGTCAACGCCAAGGACGGCAGCAACCAGCGGCCCTACACCTACCGTCCGGTGTTCTCGGGGATTACCGCTGCCGGGAACAATTCTGACGTGGTCGCCAAGGATTACGCCGGCTCGGTGCGCTGGAATCTCGACATCAACCCCGAACACAGCCTTTATATACAAGGCTCGGCCCAGCATTGGGATCGCCAGCAGGTGTGGCGCGCCTGCGATGCCGAAGTGTCGTTCAGCCCGCAACTGACCCAGCTGTGGCAACTCAACCCGAACTACACCGAACGCCTGGCGCGCAACATCAACCGCTTCACCGGCCCCGGTCCGGAAGCCGGAACGCCGCAGGAAATGGCCCTGGCCAATCAGGTGCTGGATCAATGGCGCAACGGTGCCAGCCAGACCCTGTGCGGCGACATCGATCAAAGCGCCCGCGAGTCGCGCTACGACCTCGAATTGCAGGACACCCTCAGTCTGTCCGACAGCCTGCGGCTGGTCAGCGGCATGAACTATCGTTACGACCGGGCCGACTCCGAGACCTACTTCAACGGCACGCTGGACGACACCACCTGGCGCGCGTTCGGCCAACTGGAGTGGCGCGCCAGTGAACATTGGCTGTTGCAGGGCGGCGCGATGTTCGAAAACACTCAACTGATCGGCAGCTCGCTGACGCCAAGATTCGCCGTCAACTATCTGATCAACCCGCGCCATGGCCTGCGCGCCGTGTACTCGGAGGCGATCCGTTCGCCGGACATGTTCGAGAACAACGTCAACTGGAGCTATCAGGTGAGCAACCTGCGCCCCTCGGCCTACGGTCAGTCTTCGGCGCGCTACTTCGTCAAGACCCGTGGCCCGGGTGATCTCGATCAGGAACACATGCGCTCGCGCGAACTGGGCTACAACGGCTATTTCGCCGAGCTGGGGCTGGCTGTGGACGTGAAGCTGTTCTACGACGAAATCACCGGGATGATCAGCGAGCCGCTGCGCAACAACCAGTACATCGCCAGCAACGCCAACAGCTCGCGTTTTCGCGGCACAGAAACCCAGCTCGACTGGCGCCTGAGCATGATCGATCGCCTGCGCCTGACCTATGCCTACGTCGATGCCGAGGCGAGCAATCCGCTGGATCAGCAATTCACCTCGCGCAACAGCGGTTCTGCCGGCTGGCTGCGCGATTGGGGCCACGGCTGGAACAGCGCCCTGTTCTATTACGGCGACAACGCGCTCAACGGCTACCGCTTCGAACGGGTCGACACGCGCATCGCCAAACGCATCCCGCTGGGCAAGGCGCAACTGCAATTGGCCGGCGTGCTGCAACAGCGGCTCGACAACCAGCCGACGACTTTCGTCGACAACAATTACGACGAACGCCGGGTGCTGTACTTCAGCGCCGAGCTGGAGTTCTAGGGTGCGCTACGGCACGCTGAACAAGACGCCAACCCTTGGCCACTGGCTGGCCGGTGTCTGTCTGTTTTTGACCGCGTGGCTGCACGGCGTGGCGGTGCAAGCGGCCGACATTCTGTTGACCGGCGCCGAAGAAAGCCCTGGCGTGCAGGCCTTCGTCCAGGCATTAAGCGAGCTACGCCCCACTGACAACGTGCGGTTCCAGCCTTTGGCCAGCCTGCCGACGCCGGGCAAGTTGCCGGGCAACCTGCGAATGATTCTGCTCGACCTGCCCAGCCTCGACTGGCGCCTGCAGGAGTCCCAGGGGCCGGCGACGCTGGTGTTGCGCATCAGCCGATTGCAAGCGCGGCAACGCCTGGGTGGCGCACAACCGCCGCACTTGAGTCTGCTGTGGAGCGACCCGCCGCTGGGGCGGCAACTGCAACTGATTCGGCGGATTCTGCCGCAGGTGCGGCGGGTCGGCGTGCTGTTCGATCAGCACAGCGAATTTCTGCTCAAGGAGCTGCACCACGCCGCAGAACCGCTGAATCTGCAAATCGTCAGCCAGCGTTGGGACAACACCCAGGACAGTCGCCCGTTGCAAAGCGTGCTGAGAAACAGTGATGTGTTGCTGGGCCTCGACGATCCCGATCTGTACAACCCGAAAACCGCAAAAAACCTGCTGCTGAGCAGCTACTCCCGGCAGGTGGCGCTGGTCGGGCCGAACGCGGCGTTCGTGCGCGCAGGGAGCCTCGCCAGCACTTACAGCGATCAGCCTGACTGGCTGGCGATCCTCGACCAGTTGCTGGATCGCCCGCCGGCAACGTGGCCGCGCACGCTCTACCCCGATCGTTTCAAAGTTTCAAGTAATGCGCAGGTCGCTCGTTCACTGGGTATCGAGCCAATCGATGAAGTGTCTGTTGCCCGCCAGTTGGCTGAAGGAGAAAGCCACCCATGAATCTGCGTCGCCGCTGGGACATCAACACCCGCACGCAATTGATCAGCCTCGGCCCGGCCTTGCTGCTCACGCTGCTGCTGATCAGTTTCTTTACCTTCGTACGAATTCAGGATTTACGGCAGGAGCTCAATCACACCGGGCAACTGATCGCCAACCAACTGGCGCCCGCCACCGAATACGGAGTGATTTCCGGCAACAACGAAGTGCTGGAAAGCCTGCTCAAAGCGACCCTGGCCACACCCAACGTGCGTTTTCTGGAAGTGCAGGACAGCGCCAACCGGATTCTCGCCTACGTTGAGCAAGCCGCCGACGCGCACAACCGTCCGCATCAGGTCGAGGTGTTTCAGGCCCCGGTGCGCCTGCAACGGATCGCCCTCAACAGCGATTTTTTCCACGACGCCAAAGCCAGCAACAACGTGACCAGCGAGGACTATCTGGGCCGGGTGATCGTCGGTCTGTCCAACGATGCCTTCAGTCAGCGCCAACAGGAAATTCTGCTCAAGGCCGCAATTCTGGCTTTGTTTGCCCTGCTCTTCACGTTTGTTCTGGCGCGGCGCCTGGCCGGCAGCCTGTCGGCGCCGATCCGCGATATCGGCAACGCGGTCAAGGCGATTCAGCAAGGCGACTACAAGACCCCGCTGCCGATCGTCGATGACACCGAACTGGGCGCCCTGTCGCAACACATCAACAACCTCGCCCAGGCCCTGGAGCAGGCCAGCCGCGAACAGCATCAGGCGATGGCGCAACTGATCCAGACCCGCGAGGAAGCGGAAAAGGCCAACAACGCCAAATCCGATTTTCTGGCGATGATGAGCCACGAACTGCGCACCCCCATGAACGGTGTGTTGGGCATGTTGCAGTTGCTGGAAACTACGGACATGACCGAGGAGCAGATCGAGTACGCGGCGCTCGCGTCCGAGTCCACCGAACACCTGCTGAAAGTCATCAATGACATTCTCGATTTCTCGCGGATCGAACGCTCGGAGCTGGAGCTTGAGCACATTCCATTCAACCTCGCCGACCTGATCGGCGCGTGTGCCCAGTCGTTCCAGCACAGCGCGGTGCAGCGTGGCCTGGACCTGAACCTGCGGATTCCCGAGGACATGCGCGACTTGCAGGTGCAGGGCGATCCGACGCGGATCCGGCAGATTCTGGTCAATCTGGTGGGCAACGCGTTGAAGTTCACCGAGCGCGGCCGGGTCAGCATCGAGGCGCAGTGGCAGTCGCTGGATCACGAACTGCTGTGGTTCACCTGTTCGGTGCGCGACAGCGGCATCGGCATCTCCTCGGAAAGCCTGGAGTTGATGTTCAATGCGTTCCAGCAGGCCGACAGTTCGATTTCCCGGCGCTATGGCGGCACCGGCCTCGGCTTGCCGATCGCCCGCACCCTGGCCGAACGCATGGGCGGGACGTTACGCGCGCAAAGCGAAGAAGGCCTGGGGTCGGTGTTCACTCTGGAAATCCCGCTGGCCTTATATAAGCAGACGTTGCCGCAACTGGCGGCACCGCGTGCAGCCAATGGCAACGGGCATGGTGAGGGGCGCAATGTGTTGCTGGTGGAGGACAATCCGGTCAACCAGACCGTCATCGAAGCGATGCTGCGCAGCCTGGGCTTTACCGTCAGCGTCGCCACCGATGGCGCGCAAGCGGTGCGCAGCGCCGAAGGCAATGATTTCGAAGTGATTCTGATGGACTGCCGGTTGCCGATCATCGACGGCTACGAGGCGACCCGGCAGATCCGCCAACTGCCCGGACGCGGCGAGGTACCGATCATCGCGCTGACCGCCAATGCTTTGCAGGGCGACCGTGAAACCTGTCTTGCGGCGGGCATGAACGATTACCTGGCGAAGCCGTTCAAACGCAATGACCTACAACAGATTCTGCAGCGCTGGGTGCAGTAGTGACGGTTTTTCGACCATCTGCGACTGGCGTGAAAAGCGAAAGTGCGGCAGTCTTAGGCACCCGAACAAGCCTCAAAAGAGACTTGAATAAAAATTTCAGTGCACAAGTGTACATTCATGTCCTTGGTGCTGTGACTTTCACCACAACGCAATAGTCTATGAGTAGGCTGCCGGTACGAGGCATGAACGCGTCGATCGGCCGGGAAGTTTTGCCCCACCTGCCGCATGGGATTATTGAGGAGCTCGCATGACCAAACAAAACGCCTTTACTCGGGAAGACCTGCTGCGCTGCAGTCGCGGTGAGCTGTTCGGCCCAGGTAACGCGCAACTGCCCGCCCCGAACATGCTGATGGTGGATCGCATCACCCTGATCAGCGAAGAAGGCGGCAAGTACGGCAAAGGTGAATTGGTCGCCGAGCTGGATATCAACCCTGACCTGTGGTTCTTCGCGTGCCACTTCGAGGGCGATCCGGTGATGCCGGGCTGCCTGGGTCTGGATGCCATGTGGCAACTGGTCGGCTTCTTCCTGGGCTGGCAAGGCCTGCCGGGCCGTGGCCGTGCGCTGGGTTCGGGCGAAGTGAAATTCTTCGGCCAGGTCCTGCCGACCGCCAAGAAAGTCACCTACAACATTCATATCAAACGCGTCCTCAAGGGCAAGCTGAACCTGGCCATCGCCGACGGTTCGGTGACTGTCGACGGTCGCGAAATCTACACCGCCGAAGGCCTTCGCGTCGGCGTGTTCACCTCCACTGACAACTTCTAAGGGTTATTCGCATGCGCCGCGTCGTTATCACTGGTCTGGGCATTGTTTCGTGCCTGGGCAATGACAAAGAGACCGTCTCCGCTAACCTGCGTGCAAGCCGCCCTGGCATCCGGTTCAACCCGGAATATGCTGAAATGGGTCTGCGTAGCCAGGTTTCCGGCTCCATCGACCTCAACCTTGAAGAACTGATCGATCGCAAGATCTATCGTTTCGTCGGCCACGCAGCGGCTTACGCCTACCTGGCCATGAAAGACGCGATCACTGACTCCGGCCTGACCGAAGAGCAGGTGTCCAACCCGCGTACCGGCCTGATCGCCGGCTCGGGCGGCGCGTCGACTCTGAACCAGATGGAAGCGCTGGACATCCTGCGCGAGAAAGGCGTGAAACGCGTTGGCCCATACCGTGTAACGCGGACCATGAGCAGCACCGTTTCCGCGTGCCTGGCCACGCCGTTCAAGATCAAGGGCCTGAACTACTCCATCGCTTCTGCCTGCGCCACCAGTGCTCACTGCATCGGTACCGCCATGGAACAGATCCAGATGGGCAAGCAGGACATCGTCTTCGCCGGTGGCGGTGAAGAAGAGCACTGGAGCCAGTCGTTCCTGTTCGACGCGATGGGCGCCCTGTCCAGCAAGCGTAACGACACCCCGGAACAAGCCTCCCGCGCCTACGACGCCGACCGTGACGGTTTCGTCATCGCTGGCGGTGGCGGCATGGTCGTGGTTGAAGAGCTGGAACACGCGCTGGCCCGTGGCGCCAAGATCTACGCCGAAATCGTTGGCTACGGCGCAACGTCCGACGGCTACGACATGGTTGCCCCAAGTGGCGAAGGCGCGATCCGCTGCATGCAGATGGCAATGTCCACCGTCGACACCCCAATCGACTACCTGAACACCCACGGCACCTCGACTCCGGTCGGCGACGTCGCGGAAATGAAAGGTGTGCGTGAAGTATTCGGCGACAAGGCTCCTGCGATCAGCTCGACCAAGAGCCTGTCCGGTCACTCCCTGGGCGCCGCCGGCGTTCACGAAGCGATCTACTGCATGCTGATGATGGAAGGCAACTTCATCGCCGGCTCCGCCAACATCGACGAACTGGACCCTGAAGTGGCCGATCTGCCGGTGCTGACCAAGACCCGCGAAAACGCCACCATCAACACCGTGATGAGCAACAGCTTCGGCTTCGGCGGCACCAACGCCACGCTGGTGCTGAAGCGCTGGGAAGGCAAGTAAGTCCCCGCTGCAGAGCCACACATGAAACGCCCCGACTGGTTCGGGGCGTTTTTTTGGCCTGTAGAAAGTCGCGAAAACACCACCGATCCCTGTGGGAGCTGGCTTGCCAGCGATGACGTCAGCACAGGCAATATCTATGTTGTCTGAAACACTGCTATCGCTGGCAAGCCAGCTCCCACAGGAATCCCGGTTTGCTCAGGAGATGAAACTTCTGTCATGAAACTTCCCACCCTGCGACCGAATGTCGCGGATTACGCGGGCTGCAGCACTGTTGCAAAAACCGCAACAACACCTTGCGCAAATCAAGCGTTTACCTAGCAAGCTAACAAATCATATAAAAGAGTCCTGCACACGCCTTGCTGCAGATAACTTGAGATTTGGAGCTAGCAGATGACTGTAAAAGTAACTGAACGCGACGATTCACACATGTCCCATGAAGGTGTAGCCGCCGGTGTACGGATCTGGGATGTGCATCAACAAGACTTGCTGGTCGGCATGTTCCACAACGAGATCGACGCCCACAACTACAAGGCCGAACTCGAACTGCAAGAACAGCAACGTGATCTGAAATCCGCTTAGGCGAATATTGAACCTGTGGCGAGGGGGCTTGCTCCCGCTGGGGGCGCGGAGCGGTCCTGTTCTTTAACTCAAGAGCAGGGGCCTGCTACGCAGTCTAGCGGAAGCAAGCTCCCTCGCCACAGGTGCAAGCTCCCTCGCCACAGTTTGTCGTTGTTACAGCTTTATCGGTTTACCACATCAGGTCATCAGGGATCTGGTAGGCCGCGTACGGATCGTCCTCTGCATTGACCTCTTCAGTCTGCACGTTGAGCTGGACGATGCGCTGCGGGTCGCGCTCCTGGATCTTCAGGGCCGCTTCACGGGGGATCACTTCGTAGCCGCCGGCATGGTGCACGATCGCCAGCGAACCGCTGCTGAGCTTGTTGCGCATCAGCGTGTTGACCGAGATGCGCTTGACCTTCTTGTCGTCGACGAAGTTGTAGTAGTCCTCAGTGGTCAGCTTCGGCAGACGCGAGACTTCGATCAACTGCTTGACCTGTGCGGCACGGGCCTTGGCCTCGGCTTTCTCCTGCTGCTGGCGGTTCAGCTCCTGGTCGCGCTTGACCTTCTCGGCCATGGCTTCCTGAGCGGCGCGCTGCTGCGAATCATCCAGCTCGGCCTGCCCTTTGTGGGCCAGACGCTGTTGCTTCTGCTTGTCTTTGCTGACCTGCTTGGCCTGCTTTTGGTTGACCAGACCTGCTTTGAGCAACTGGTCGCGAAGGGAAAGGCTCATTAATGCTTACTCACTTGGGCAACGGCTCAGCCGCAGCTGGGCAAATTCTTTTCCTGACGTTTGGCTTCACCCCACAGGGCGTCCAACTCTTCGAGGGTGCAATCTTCCATGGGACGACGGGTGTCGCGCAATGCCTGTTCGATAAAACGGAAACGTCGTTCGAACTTGCCGTTGGCGCCACGCAGCGCGGTTTCCGGATCGACCTTCAGGTGCCGGGCCAGATTGACCACGGAAAACAGCAGATCGCCGATCTCGTCGGCCACCGCTTGCGGATCGTTTTCGGACATGGCTTCGAGCACTTCGTCGAGCTCTTCGCGCACTTTGTCCAGCACCGGCAACGCATCCGGCCAGTCGAAACCGACCTGCCCGGCACGCTTTTGCAACTTGGCCGAACGCGACAGTGCCGGCAGCGCGGCAGGTACATCATCGAGCAGTGACAGTTGCTCGGGCACGGCAGATTTTTCGGCGCGCTCTTCGGCCTTGATCTCTTCCCAGCGCTGCTTGACCTGCTCTTCGCTCAAGCGTGGTACGTCCAGCGGCGCATACAGATCGCCGGTGGGGAACACGTGCGGATGGCGGCGGATCAGCTTGCGGGTGATGCTGTCGATCACCCCGGCGAATTCGAAGCGCCCTTCTTCCTTGGCCAACTGGCTGTAATAAACCACCTGAAACAGCAGATCGCCCAGTTCGCCCTGCAAGTGATCGAAGTCGCCCCGCTCGATGGCGTCGGCCACTTCGTAGGCTTCTTCGAGGGTGTGCGGGACGATGGTCGCGTAGGTTTGCTTGATGTCCCACGGGCAACCGTACTGCGGGTCGCGCAGGCGGTTCATCAGGTGGAGCAGGTCTTCAAGACTGTACATACAGAATCTCACTCAACCTTGTAGGAGCTGTCGCAGGCTGCGATCTTTTGACTTTGTTTTCAAGATCAAAGGATCGCAGCCTGCGGCAGCTCCTACAGGGGACCGCGTTAGGGAGTACGGTTACGCCGCGTCTCGATGATGTTCGGCAACTGCGAGATCCGCCCCAGCAATCGTCCCAGCGCATCCAGCCCGGGGATCTCGATGGTCAGTGACATCAGCGCGGTGTTGTCTTCCTTGTTCGAGCGGGTGTTGACCGCCAGCACGTTGATGCGCTCGTTGAGCAGCACCTGCGAGACGTCACGCAGCAGACCGGAACGGTCGTAGGCGCGGATGACGATGTCCACCGGATAGGTGAGCACCGGCACCGGGCCCCAGCTGACCTGGATGATCCGCTCCGGCTCGCGCCCGGCCAGTTGCAGCACCGAGGCGCAGTCCTGACGGTGAATGCTCACGCCACGACCCTGAGTGATGTAGCCGACGATCGCGTCGCCCGGCAGCGGCTGGCAGCAGCCGGCCATCTGCGTCATCAGGTTGCCGACACCCTGAATCTGAATGTCGCCGCGCTTGCCTGGCTTGTAGCCAGTGGCTTTGCGCGGGATCAGCTCCAGCTGTTCGTTGCCGCGTTCCGGCTCGACCAGTTGCTGCGCGAGGTTGACCAGTTGCGCCAGACGCAGGTCGCCGGCACCGAGGGCGGCGAACATGTCTTCGGCGGTTTTCATGTTGGCCTTTTCGGCCAGCTTGTCGAAATCCACCGCCGGCAGACCGAGGCGATTGAGTTCGCGCTCGATCAGGGTTTTACCGGCCGCGACGTTCTGGTCACGGGCCTGCAACTTGAACCAGTGAACGATTTTCGCCCGCGCCCGCGAGGTGGTGACGTAGCCCAGGTTCGGGTTCAGCCAGTCGCGGCTCGGCGTACCGTGCTTGCTGGTGATGATCTCGACCTGTTCACCGGTCTGCAGGCTGTAGTTGAGCGGCACGATCCGCCCGTTGATCTTCGCGCCACGGCAGTTGTGACCGATTTCGGTGTGCACGCGGTAGGCAAAGTCCAGCGGCGTCGCCCCCTTCGGCAAATCGATGGCGTGGCCGTCGGGGGTGAAGATGTACACCCGATCCGGTTCGATATCGACCCGCAGCTGTTCGGCCAGACCACCGATATCGCCCAGCTCCTCGTGCCACTCGAGCACCTGACGCAACCAGGAGATTTTCTCTTCATAGTGGTTGGAGCCGGATTTGACGTCGGTGCCCTTGTAGCGCCAGTGCGCGCAGACGCCGAGCTCGGCCTCCTCGTGCATCGAGTGCGTACGGATCTGCACTTCGAGAACCTTGCCTTCCGGGCCGATTACCGCGGTGTGCAGCGAGCGGTAGCCGTTCTCTTTCGGGTTGGCGATGTAGTCGTCGAATTCCTTCGGGATGTGCCGCCACAGGGTGTGGACGATGCCGAGCGCGGTGTAGCAGTCGCGCATTTCCGGCACCAGCACGCGCACCGCACGCACGTCGTAGATCTGGCTGAATTCCAGACCCTTGCGCTGCATTTTGCGCCAGATCGAATAGATGTGTTTCGCCCGGCCGCTGATGTCGGCGTCGACGCCGGTGGCCTGCAATTCGTCCTTGAGCTGGGTCATCACATCACTGATGAACCGCTCACGGTCCAGCCGCCGCTCATGGAGCAGCTTGGCGATCTGTTTGTATTGATCGGGTTCCAGGTACCGGAAGGACAAGTCCTCCAGTTCCCACTTGATATGACCGATGCCAAGTCGATGCGCGAGCGGCGCATAGATGTCGAAAACTTCCCGGGCGACGCGGTTGCGCTTCTCGTCATCGGCGGTTTTCACCGCACGAATGGCGCAGGTACGTTCGGCCAGTTTGATCAGCGCGACGCGAACGTCATCGACCATCGCCACGAGCATCTTGCGCAGGTTTTCCACCTGGCCCTGAGTGCCCATCACCATCGACTGGCGCGGGCTGAGGCTGGCACTGATCGCCGCCATGCGCTGCACGCCGTCGATCAGCTTGGCCACCACCGGGCCGAAGCGCTGGCCGACGGCCGCGAGCTCGATCTGGCCTTCGCGCACGCCGCGATACAGCACCGCCGCGACCAGCGAATCCTGATCGAGTTTGAGGTCGGCGAGGATCTCGGCGATCTCCAGTCCCGTGCTGAAACTGCCGGAGCCTTCGGCCCACAGATTCTTCTTGGCATTGGACTGCTGTTCGGCCTCGCGAGCGAACTCGCAGGCTTCTTTCAAGGCTTCGCGATCCAGCGCCATGTCGACACTGACCGCGTGATCGAGCCAAGCCTCGAGATTGATACTACCGTCGGTGTTGATCGGCTGGTGTGCTCTCACCTGTACCATGCTGCTTTACCTTCCCTACGACGCAGATTCAATGCGTCAAATCGCTGACCCTCAACGCCCGTATGCGCTCGCGGGGCTAAAGCGAGCGCCGCCCGGACAGGTCAGACGGATTCAGACGAGCCTTCCTGGCTCGCTTCAAATAACGCCATGGCCTCGACATGCGCCGTCTGAGGAAACATATCGAGAATCCCGGCACGTTTTAACCGGTAGCCCTGCTTGATCAATTCGACCGTATCGCGCGCCAGAGTTGCAGGGTTGCACGATACATAGACCAACCGTTTGGCACCCAGGGTCGCGAGCTTGCGCACCACCTCGAAAGCACCGTCACGCGGTGGGTCCAAGAGTACCGCAGAAAAGCCGTTTCCGATCCACTGAGCATCGGTCAAAGGCTGGGATAAATCGGCTTGAAAAAACTTTGTGTTATGCAAATTGTTGCTAGCGGCGTTCGCGGCGGCACGGTCGACCATGGCCTGCACGCCCTCCACCGCCACCACTTCGCGCACGCTTTTGGCCAGCGGCAAGGCGAAGTTGCCCAGACCGCAGAACAGGTCGAGTACGCGCTCGTCACCGCTCGGCTTGAGCCAGTCCAGCGCCTGCGCCACCATCGCCTCGTTGACCCCGGCGTTGACCTGGATGAAATCCCCCGGCCGCCAGGCCAGATCCAGACCCCACTGTTCCAGGCGATAACCCAGCGCCTGCGTGGCATCCACCGGTTGCGGCTCGCCTTCGCCATGCAGCCACAGTTGCGCTGCATGGAACTGGCAGAAATCCTTGAGGATCGTCAGGTCGGCTTCCGACAGCGGCGCCATGTGGCGCAACAGCACCGCCAGCGACGAACCACTGAACAATTCGACATGCCCCAGCGCCTGCGGCTTGCTCAAACGACGGAGCATCTCCGGCAAACGGGTCATGATCGATTGCAAGGGCTGTACCAGCACCGGGCATTCATTGATGGCGACGATGTCCTGACTGCCGGCGGCGCGGAAGCCAACTTCAAGCTGCTTCGCCTTCATGTCCCAGCGCACGGCAATCCGTGCGCGGCGGCGATAGCCGAATTCCGGGCCGGTCAATGGCGCTGCCCATTCTTCTGGCGCGACGCCGGCAACCTTCGACAACTGCTCGGCGAGCATGCGCTGTTTCAGGGCAAGCTGTTCGGTGTGGGGCAGATGTTGCACGCTGCAACCACCGCAACGACCGGCGTGCTGGCAGGCGGCCGGGCGACGCAACTCGCTGGCCTTGAACACGCGCTCGGTGCGCGCCTCGACCACTTTGCCGTGGGCACCAAGCACCCGCGCCTCGACCTCTTCACCAGCAAGGGCGCCGAGGACGAACCAGGTTTTGCCTTCGAAAAACGCGATGCCGCGACCGTCATTGGCCAGGCGCTCGATGCTCAAGCGCTGTTTTTTGCCGGTCGGGATCTGCGCGGCCTTGCTGCCGCCGGTGGGCTGGAAGCGCAGGCCTCTCTCGTGCCTGGCCATCAGTTGGGCGCGTCGAAAATGCCGGTCGACAGATAACGGTCGCCACGGTCGCAGATGATCGCGACGATCACCGCGTTTTCAACTTCTTTGGACAGGCGCAGCATCGCTGCCACCGCACCGCCCGAGGACACGCCACAGAAGATGCCTTCTTCGCGGGCCAGACGCCGGGTGACGTCTTCGGCCTCGCTTTGCGCCATGTCGACGATGCGGTCGACGCGGTCAGCCTGATAGATCTTCGGCAGGTACTCTTGCGGCCAGCGACGGATGCCGGGAATGGCCGAGCCTTCCATCGGTTGCAGCCCGATGATCTGCACGCTGTCGCTCTGCTCTTTCAAGTAGCGCGAGACGCCCATGATGGTGCCGGTGGTGCCCATCGAACTGACGAAATGGGTGATGCTGCCCTGGGTCTGACGCCAGATTTCCGGACCGGTGGTGGTGTAGTGCGCTTCCGGGTTGTCGCCGTTGGCGAACTGATCGAGCACCTTGCCACGGCCTTCGGCTTCCATCCGCTGGGCGAGATCGCGAGCGCCTTCCATGCCCTCTTCCTGGCTGACCAGAATCAGCTCGGCACCGTAAGCGGTCATCGCCGCCTTGCGCTCGGCGCTGGAGTTGTCCGGCATGATCAGGATCATCTTGTAACCCTTGATCGCGGCGGCCATGGCCAGCGCAATTCCGGTGTTGCCCGAGGTCGCTTCGATCAATGTGTCGCCAGCGTGAATCTGCCCGCGCAGTTCGGCACGGGTGATCATCGACAGCGCCGGACGGTCCTTGACCGAACCCGCCGGGTTGTTCCCTTCGAGCTTGAGCAACAGAGTGTTGCTGGTGGCACCGGGCAGGCGCTGCAAACGCACCAGCGGAGTGTTGCCGACGCAATCGGCGATGGTTGGGTACTGCAGGGTCATGGCGTATTCGCAATCCAGACGTGCGGGGGCGCCTATCATACCGGCAAACGTTCGCAGGCCATATCACGCAAAGTGCGGTGCTTATGGTTTCTGGGAATAAGCAGAGAACTCAGCCTTCCTCTTGCCCTGCGACATTCATCGCATAGAACTCGTGCAATTTGGCTTGCAGCAATTGTTTGTCTGGTAACTGCACCTGATATTCCGCGATCAGTGCCGCAGACAGGCTGCGATTGAGGGCATATTCGACTACCTCGTCCTCCTTGCTGGCGCAAAGCAATACGCCGATGGCCGGATTCTCGTGAGGCTTGCGAACGCCGCGATCCAGCGCTTCAAGGTAGAAATTCAGCTTGCCCAGATATTCAGGCTCAAAACGTCCGACCTTGAGCTCGATGGCGACAAGACAGTTGAGCCCACGATGGAAGAACAGCAGATCAAGGGCGAAATCACGACCGCCAACTTGCACCGGATACTCCGAACCGACGAAGCAGAAATCGCGCCCCAACTCGATCAGAAATTCCTTCAGTCGCCCCAGCAAACCTCGATGCAGATCGGTTTCGGCGTGCACGCCGGGCAGATCGAGAAACTCGACCATGTAGGCGTCACGGAAGATTTCGAGCGCAGCGGGATGAGTCTGTTTGAGGACAGCAGAAGCCTTTGCTGGCTGGGTGACACTGCGCTCGAAGAGCGCAGCCTTGAGCTGGCGTTCGAGTTCGCGCTTTGACCACTTTTCCTGAATCGCCATGCGGACGTAGAACTCGCGTTCTTCTGGACGTTTGCTTTGGCTGAAAATGATCAAATTGTGAGACCAAGACAATTGTCGCACCAGTGGTGCGACTTTTTCTTCAGCGTGATAAGTCTCGTAGAACTGGCACATGCGGAACAAGTTTGAACGGGTAAACCCACGCAGCCCTGGCTGCGTTCGAGCCAGATGTTCGGCCAGTTGCCTAACCACCGCATCGCCCCACTCAGCGCGAGCGATCTTGCGACTGATGTAACCCCCCACCTGCCAGTACAACTCGATCAGTTGAATATTTACTGCCTGCACGGCTTGCTGCCTGGCGTTCTGAATCAGCGCCAGTACTTCATTGAAACGGTTATCGGAGGCATTGCCGGGGATGTCAGCTGCAGTCATGACCAGTTCCTTGAGGACGAGCGGAGCCCCGAGAATAAACGGTCAAGGACGGGTTAAAACGTCGATAAAGTCCTTTAGGAAAGGTCGTACAAAAATACGCGAACCCTCCCGCATGGGCTGACAGCGGTGAGGCGAAATTCCCCATCGCGAGCAGGCTCACTCCTACAGGAGATCTGCGTTGTTCACACGATCGGCGGCGAAACGAGTTCCAGTGCAGGAGCGAGCCTGCTCGCGATAGCATCAGTCGATGCGACATCATCGTCAGCCACCAGGCGCAAATTCAGGCGCAACCCCGCCCCGGCATTCTCCGCCCACAACATCCCGCCCTGACGCTGCACCGCATTCCTCGCAATGCTCAGCCCCAGTCCAAACCCGCCATCCCCCGGGCGCGAGCCGTCGAGGCGGGTGAAGGGTGAGAAGATCCGCTGCAGATCGCCCTCGGCCACGCCGCCGCCCTGATCCTCCAGCCATAAATGCCAGTAATCGCCGTCACGCCGTCCATCGAGGCGCACGATGCCGCCCTCGGGCGAATGACGGATGGCATTGCGCAGAATGTTCTCCAACGCCTGAGCCAAAGTATTGAGGTTGCCGCGCACCCAGCACGACGCCGGCACCGCACACTGCAATTGCAGGCTCGGCCAGCCGCTTTCATAACAGGCATTATCGGTGAGCATCTCCCACAGCGCCTGAATCTGGATCGCTTCGTCCGGCAACGGCGCACGCTCGGTGTCGAGCCACGCCAGTTGCAGGGTGTCTTCGACCAGCCGTTGCATGCCGTCGACTTCACGGCCGATGCGTTCGCGCAGTTGCAACAGATCCTGCTCGCTCTCACTGGCCACCCGCAGCCGACTCAACGGCGTGCGCAGCTCGTGGGACAAATCACGCAGCAGTTGCTGTTGCAGGGCGACGGTGGATTGCAGGCGTTCGGACATCGAGTCGAAAGCCCGCGCCAGCTCGCCGAGTTCGTCCGGGCGCTGGGTGATGCCGCTCGACAGGCGCACATTCAATTGATCGGCGCGCCACGCATTGGCCTGCTCACGCAGGTTGTTCAGCGGCACCACCAGCAAGCGATACAGGCCGACACACAGCAGCAAGGTGAACAGCCCCGGAATCACCCCGTTAGTGATCACCCGCCAGAACACCCGGTATTTCCCCGGCAGGAATCGTTCGGGCAACTCGATCACCAGACTGCCGGCAGACGGGTCCAGCGGAAACGGCACCCGCAGCCACGGCCGGCCCTTCTTGTGGATCGGCCAGTCGAGGCCGCGCAAAAAGGTCAGGTGCTGGATTTCCTGTTCATTCAGCGGCTCGCTACTCATCGACTGCAGATTGCGGTCGATCACCCCGACCCATGCGGCTTCGCGCAGCTCCATGCTCTGCAACCAGTTATCGACCCCGTCACGCTCGCCGCGTTGCCACGCCCGCTCGGCTTCGCCGGCATAGCGACTCAGCGTGCCGCGTGCCTCGTCGGAGAGGAACTGGTTGCGCTCCTCCATGTAACGGCCCCACGACCAACTGAGCCAGATCATCAGCAGACAGAACGCCACCAGCAGACACGCCAGTTTCCAGAACAGCGAATGCCGTCCCGGCAGGTCAGAGACTTTCATCGGACGCACTCAGCACATAACCCTTGCCCCACACCGTGCGCACTTCCCGTTCGGTGTAACCGATGGCCTTGAGTTTGCGGCGGATCTGGCTGATGTGCATGTCGAGGCTGCGGTCGTGGGCCGCGTAGCCGCGCTGCAAAACGTGCTGATAAAGGAACGCCTTGCTCAGCACTTCTTCGTCGTTGCGATTGAGGATTTCCAGCAAGCGGTATTCGCTGCGGGTCAGGCCGGCGGCTTGCGCGTTATAAAAGACTTCGCATTGTTCGTCGTCGAAACGCAGCGCGCCGTGGATCGCCGCCGGTGCAATGGCTGCCGGGCGCCGATCCAGCGCCACCCGGCGCAAGATCGCTTCGATCCGCACATGCAACTCGGCCATGCTGAACGGTTTGGGCAGGTAGTCATCGGCGCCCAGACGAAAGCCGCTGATGCGATCGGCCTCGGCGCCCAGCGCCGACATGAGCAGCACCGGTGTCGAATGGCTTTGACGCAATTGCGTCAGCACCTTCAGGCCGTCGAGCCCCGGCAACAGAATGTCCATCAGCACCACGTCGAACGGCTGGTGACGCGCGATGTTCAGCCCCTCTTGACCGTTCTGGCACCAGGTCACCGCAAAACCGCTGCGGCCCAGATGTTCGTGAACGTAGGCGCCCAGCACCGGGTCGTCCTCGATGGCAAGAATGCGTGGCGAATCGATGGAGACAAGAGTCATGAGTATCTGCAAATAATTCTCAGTTGGCCGATTATTCAAGATTGCCCGCCATCGGGCAACCCAAGGTTGACCTGCCGGACAAACGAACCGTGACCTGCTGACCGATGCCGAGATGATTTTTCCGAAGATTGCCTGCCTGCAAATCGCTACACTGCGCCCATGTCGCGTGCCGGATGCACGTGCGAGTCAACAGTTCAGCGGGATGCAGGAGATGGGTGTGCTCAAGAAACTGGGAATCAAAGGTCGCGTATTGTTGCTGACCCTGTTGCCGACCAGCCTGATGGCGTTGGTCCTCGGGGGCTATTTCACCTGGATGCAACAGTCCGATCTGCAGACCCAACTGATGCAGCGCGGTGAAATGATCGCCGAGCAACTGGCGCCGCTGGTTGCGCCCGCCATGGGCCAAGGCAACACCGATCTGCTCGAACGCATCGCCACTCAGTCTCTCGAACAGCCTGACGTGCGCGCCGTCACCTTCCTCGCCCCCGACCGCACACCGCTGGCGCACGCCGGCCCGACCATGCTCAATCAGGCGCCCAGCGGCGACAGTGCACAACTGCAACGGCGCAGCGGCAATGACGCCACCCGCTATCTGATGCCGGTATTCGGCAAGCATCGCAACCTTGCTGGCGACGTGATCCCGCAAGAGTCCGAGCGCCTGCTCGGCTGGGTCGAACTGGAGCTGTCGCACAACGGCATGCTGTTGCGCGGTTATCGCAGCCTGTTTGCCAGCCTTTTGCTGATCGCCGCTGGCCTGGCCGGCGCGGCCCTGCTCGCGTTGCGCATGGGCCGCACCATCAACCGCCCGCTGAGCCAGATCAAACACGCGGTCGCCCAGCTCAAGGACGGTCATCTGGAAACCCGTCTGCCACCGCTCGGCAGTCAGGAGCTGGACGAATTGGCCTCGGGCATCAACCGTATGGCCGGCACGCTGCAGAACGCTCGCGAAGAACTGCAGCACAGCGTCGATCAGGCCACCGAAGACGTGCGGCAGAATCTGGAAACCATCGAGATCCAGAACATCGAACTGGATCTGGCGCGCAAAGAGGCACTGGAAGCGAGCCGGATCAAATCCGAGTTCCTCGCCAACATGAGCCACGAGATCCGCACCCCGCTCAACGGCATTCTCGGTTTCACGCATCTGTTGCAGAAAAGCGAATTGACGCCGCGCCAGCTCGACTATCTGGGCACTATCGAAAAGTCTGCCGACAGCCTGCTCGGGATCATCAACGAGATCCTCGACTTCTCGAAGATCGAGGCCGGCAAACTGGTGCTCGACCATATCCCGTTCAACCTGCGCGACCTGTTGCAGGACACTCTGACGATTCTGGCGCCGGCGGCCCACGCCAAGCAGTTGGAGCTGGTGAGTCTGGTCTATCGCGACACGCCGCTGTCGCTGGTCGGCGATCCGCTGCGCCTGAAACAGATCCTCACCAACCTGGTCAGCAATGCGATCAAATTCACCCGCGAAGGCACCATCGTCGCCCGCGCCATGCTTGAAGAAGAGCATGAAGACAGCGTGCAGTTGCGCATCAGCATTCAGGACACCGGCATCGGCCTGTCGAGTCAGGATGTGCGCGCGTTGTTCCAGGCCTTCAGTCAGGCCGACAACTCGCTGTCGCGCCAGCCCGGCGGAACCGGTCTGGGGCTGGTGATTTCCAAGCGCCTGATCGAACAGATGGGCGGCGAAATCGGCGTCGACAGCACCCCGGGCGAAGGCTCGGAGTTCTGGATCAGCCTGAGCCTGCCGAAAGCCCGCGACGACAGCGAAGACCTGCCCGCCCCGCCGCTGCTCGGCCGGCGTGTGGCGGTGCTGGAAAATCACGAACTGGCGCGTCAGGCGCTGCAGCATCAATTGGAAGACTGCGGCCTCGACGTCACGCCGTTCAATACCTTGGAGAGCCTGACCAACGGTGTCACCGGCGCGCACCAGACCGATCAGGCCATCGACCTTGCGGTGCTCGGCATCACCAGCAACGACATGCTCCCGGAGCGCCTGAACCAGCACATCTGGGATCTGGAACACCTGGGTTGCAAAGTGCTGGTGCTGTGCCCGACCACCGAACAGACGCTGTTCCATCTCTCGGTGCCCAACCCACACAGCCAGCTCCAGGCCAAACCGGCCTGCACGCGCAAATTGCGTCGGGCGCTGGCGGATCTGGCCAATCCGCGCCAGCCGCGCAACGAGCCGGGCGAACCGCTGTCGAGTCGCGCACCGAAAGTGCTGTGCGTCGACGACAACCCGGCCAACCTGTTGCTGGTGCAGACGCTGCTCGAAGACATGGGCGCCAAGGTGCTTGCGGTGGAAAGCGGCTACGCGGCGGTCAAAGCGGTGCAGAGCGAGTCCTTCGATCTGGTGCTGATGGACGTGCAGATGCCGGGCATGGACGGACGCCAGACCACCGAAACCATCCGCCAGTGGGAAAGCGAACGGCATTGCACGCCGCTGCCGATCGTCGCCCTCACCGCCCACGCCATGGCCAACGAAAAACGCGCCCTGCTGCAAAGCGGCATGGATGACTACCTGACCAAACCGATCAGCGAACGGCAACTGGCGCAAGTGGTGCTGAAATGGACCGGTCTGGCCTTGCGCAATCAGGGGACGGAGCGGGCCAGCGACAGCGCGGCGGGCGCCAATGAGTTGCCGGTGCTCGACCACGAAGAAGGCCTGCGTCTGGCCGCCGGCAAGGCCGATCTGGCGGCGGACATGTTGGCCATGCTGCTCGCCTCGCTGGAAGCCGACCGCGAAGCGATTCGCGCCGCCAGTGAAGCGCGTGATCAGAACGCATTGATCGAGCGCGTGCATCGCCTGCACGGCGCGACCCGGTATTGCGGCGTCCCACAATTACGCGCGGCCTGTCAGCGCAGTGAAACCCTGCTCAAACAGGGCGATCCCAAAGCCGTGGCGGCGCTGGAAGAGCTGGAGCGGGCGATCAATCGCCTCGCGACCCAAGCCAGGATCAGCGCCTGATCCACGGCAATGCCGGCAACGGCATCCGCCGTTAAAGTGGTGGCCGTCAACGCTGACTCGCCACCCCGTTCCAGGAGGAATTCATGCGCACGCTCGTTTTCAGCAGCCAGACCTACGACCGCGACAGCTTCCTCGCCGCCGCCTGCCCGGCCGGGATAGAACTGCACTTTCAGCCGGCCCGGCTCAGTCTCGACACCGCTGCTTTGGCCGACCAGCATGAGGTGGTCTGCGCCTTCATCAACGATGACCTCAGTGCGCCGGTGCTGGAGCGCCTTGCCGCCGGTGGCACGCGGCTGATCGCCCTGCGCTCGGCGGGTTACAACCATGTCGATCTGCTCGCCGCGAAACGCCTCGGGCTGGCCCTGGTGCGGGTCCCGGCCTACTCGCCGCATGCGGTGGCCGAACATGCGGTGGCACTGATTCTGGCGCTCAACCGGCGCCTGCACCGCGCCTACAACCGCACCCGCGAAGGCGATTTCACCCTGCACGGCCTGACCGGTTTCGATCTGGTGGGCAAAACCGTGGGGATTGTCGGCACCGGGCAGATCGGCGCGACGTTCGCGAAAATCATGCACGGTTTCGGTTGTGAATTGCTGGCCTTCGACCCGTATCCAAACCCCGAGGTGGTGGCCTTGGGCGCCCGTTACCTGAGTCTGCCGGAGCTGCTCGCGCAGTCACGGATCATCAGCCTGCACTGCCCGCTCAACGCGCAAAGCAAACACTTGATCAACCGCGAGTCACTGGCACACCTGCAACCGGGGGCGATGCTGATCAACACCGGCCGCGGCGGCCTGGTCGACACGCCGGCGCTGATCGACGCCTTGAAGGACGGCCAGCTGGGCTATCTGGGACTGGATGTGTATGAAGAGGAGGCGCAGCTGTTTTTCGAGGATCGCAGCGACTTGCCGTTGCAGGACGACGTGCTGGCGCGGCTGCTGACCTTCCCGAATGTGATCATCACCGCGCATCAGGCGTTTCTGACTCACGAGGCGCTGGGCGCGATTGCCGCGACCACCCTGCACAACATCGCGACCTGGGCCGCAGGCGCGCCGCAGAACCAGGTCGAGGGTTGAAGGCTTGCCGGTTTACTTCGGCGACAGCGACGAGGCCAGGATCAACAGCGCCAGCCAGCCAAAACCGAAAAAGCGCTGCTTCATCGAGTGGCCGTTACGCAGCAGGAACCAGACAAAGACCATCGGCAACAGAAACACCATGATTTTCAACCAGCCTTCCACCGGACGCGAACCGTCGGCGTTGGCTTGAAGTTGAGGTGCGGGTTCCGGTTGCCGACGACGGCGACCGAGCGCCGCCGGTGAAACTCGCGGCGCCGGCTCAGGAGCTGCTGGCGGGATAAACGCCTCAGGCACGGATTTGTTGCGCGGCAGGCTGCCAAATGAAATCGTCGCGGCGGCTTGCGCCGGTGTGTGCGGGTGTTGCTGCGCCATCGGAGCACCACAATGAATGCACGCCTTGACTTCAGAGCTGATGCTCCGCTTGCATTCATAACATTCGATCAGCGCCATGTTCCGTTCCCTCAGAGTGAAGGGCGGCAGTTTGCCATGAGCGCCAACCGATTTGAACCGGATCGAAGGTCGCACACGTACGCCATCCTGTAATCCAGCCCGTGCTAGCATGTCGCGCAGATTTGGAGGACCCATGGTCGAACACGATTTCCGCTACACCCTGATGAACCCGCAACACACCCTCACCGAATGCCGCGCCCTCGTACCGGGCCGCTATCAGGTCACCGGCAACGGTGGCTCGATCCGCAACGGTGACGTCCTGTTGGTCACCCTCAAAGGCAGCAAGGACTTGTCCATGCGCCTGACCGTCGACTCCGTGCGCCACCTGATCAACCCGCCGGGCCAATGGACCGCGATGACAACCGGCCCGGTCTTCGGCGAACTGGCGATTCACACCTGGCAGGTCAACTGCGACAGCTGCGCCAAAGAGCTGAACTTCGAGTTCGCGGTGGACGCCAAGCTGGGCAAGACCGCCGAGAAACCGGCCGCCACGGCGCGCGTCGCCGAGCTGGGCTGGAAAGCCGTCGGCGACAAGCATCTGTGCCCGAAATGCCAGGAGCCTGCGTGATGAAACGCCTTGCCCTGCCGCTGCTGGTCGGTGCCGCTCTGGTGGGCTGCGCCGCAGAGCCGGTGCAATTGCAGCAGAACCGCAGCTACATTCTGGAATGGATCGGCGAGCGGCCATTGATGGATTACAGCCATCTGACCGTGACCCTCGGCGACGATGGCCGCGCGTATGGCAATGGCGGCTGCAACCACTGGTTCGCACCGTACACCCTCGACGGCGACAAGCTGAGCTTCGGCCCGATCGGCAAGACCCGCAAACTCTGCGCGCCGGCGCTGATGGAGCAGGAACAACGCTTCCTGCAGGCGCTGCAAGGTGTCGAGCGCTGGGACATCTCGCCGATCGAGCAGATGCGCTTCTGGCCGGCCGAAGGCAAGCCGCTGCGCTGGTGGCTGGAAGAGGGCTGATCGTTCAGCCACAGAAAAGATCGCAGCCTGCGGCAGCTCCTACAAGGTCATGTGTCCACCCGTAGGAGCTGCCGAAGGCTGCGATCTTTTTTTGAACGCCATTTACTGTGGCGAGGGAGCTTGCTCCCGCTCGGCTGCGCAGCAGTCGCAAAATCGTCAACCGCACGTTGTCACAGACACCGAGTCAGCAGGGTTTTGGGCTGCTTCGCCGCCCAGCGGGAGCAAGCTCCCTCGCCACAAAAGCCCATTCAGCTCATTTTGTCGCCTGCAACGCCTCAAGCTTGGCCATCACCCCCGCCGCTGTCTGCTCACCCATCAACTGTTCGCGCACCTTGCCCTTGTTGTCGATGATGTAGGTCACCGGCAGGGCCTCACTGCGCGGCAGGTCGAACAGGTCCGCCGGATCCTGCGCCAGTACGGTGAACTTGATGCCCAGTTTCTCGCTGGCGCTTTTCAGGTCTTCACCCTGGACGTTGTCGAAGTTGACCCCGAACACGCCGATGTTCTTGCCCTTCAGTTCGTCGGCCAGATGATTCAGTTCGGGAATTTCCGTGCGGCACGGGCCGCACCACTCGGCCCAGTAATTGAGCACTACCCATTGCTTGTCCAGGCGCTCGGACGCGACTTTCTGACCGTTCTGGTCAATGCCGTAGTCGTTGCCGCAGCCCCCCAGCATCAACGCCCCGATTATCGTCAATGCCGCTGCCAATCGCCGTGTCATGTCATGTTCCCTGGTCAAAAATTGAAGGCGCCTGCGACCCATCGCCTCTGAAGGTTCTGGATTGCGCGCTGCACAGTTAGAATAGCCGCCACTTTACGCCAGAAGCGACCCGCCATGACCGATCTGACGCTTTATCACAATCCGCGCTGCTCGAAATCCCGCGGCGCGCTGGAACTTCTTGAGGCCCGTGGCCTGACCCCGAACGTGGTGCGTTACCTGGAAACGCCGCTGAACGCCGCGCAGATCAAGGCCTTGCTCGGCAAGCTCGGGATCAGCGCGCGTCAGTTGCTGCGCACCGGAGAAGATGAATACAAAATGCTTCAGCTGGCTGACGAGAGCCTCAGCGAAGCGCAATTGATCGACGCCATCGCTCAGCACCCAAAACTGATGGAACGGCCAATTCTTGAAGTCGGCGACAAAGCCGTGATCGGTCGTCCGCCGGAAAATGTGCTGGAGTTGTTGCCGTGAGCGCGCCGTACATTCTGGTTCTTTATTACAGCCGCAGCGGCTCGACCAACGAAATGGCGCGGCAGATTGCCCGCGGGGTTGAACAGGCCGGCCTCGAAGCACGCCTGCGTACCGTGCCGGCAATCTCCACCGAGTGCGAAGCGGTCTCCCCGGACATCCCCGACGAAGGTGCGCTCTACGCCACCCTCGATGACCTGAAGAACTGCGCCGGTCTCGCTCTTGGCAGCCCGACGCGTTTCGGCAACATGGCCGCGCCGCTGAAGTACTTCCTCGACGGCACCAGCAACCTGTGGCTGACCGGCGCTCTGGTCGGCAAACCGGCTGGCGTGTTCACCTCCACCGCCAGCCTGCACGGCGGCCAGGAAACCACCCTGCTGTCGATGATGCTGCCGCTGTTGCACCACGGCATGTTGATCACCGGCCTGCCGTACAGCGAATCGGCGCTGCTGGAAACCCAGGGCGGCGGCACGCCGTATGGCGCCAGCCACCACGCCGGGGCTGATGGCAAAAAAGGTCTGGATCAGCACGAGATGGCACTGTGTCGCGCACTCGGCGCACGCCTGGCGAAAACCGCGCAAAAACTGGAGGGTTGAGTGTGGCCAGGAAGCCGAAAGTCCTGCCTTCCATCGAGTGGCTCGAACCGCGCGTGAAAGCGATGCGGGCCATCAGCCTGCTGTGCTTCTTCGGCCTCGCCGGGCTTCTCGCCGTCTACTATCTGGCATTCGCCGACCTGCATGGTGCCCGACCGTGGGTGATTCTGTTGATCGAGCTGATCCCGTGGCTCGTCCTCGCACCGGGAATGATCATGGGCAGTGCCCGCGCGCATTCGTGGATGTGCTTTGTGGTGAATCTGTATTTCATCAAGGGCGCACTGGCAGCGTATGACCCGAGCCGGCAGCTGTTCGGGGTGCTGGAAATGGTGGCGAGCCTGGCAGTGTTCTGCTCGGCGCTGCTGTATGTGCGGTGGCGGTATCAGTTGAATCGCAAACTGGCGGGCGAAGGCGAGATTTCCGTCGCCTGACAGATCGCTATCGCTGGCAAGCCAGCTCCCACAGTTTTTGTTTCGATCACAGAATTGTGATTCAACAAGGATCCTGTGGGAGCTGGCTTGCCAGCGATTGAAGCGACTCGATGTCAATGATTGACGGTGTACGCCAGCATCATCGAAATCTGGCTCATCGGCCGCCCGCCACTCTGTTCATGCCACTGGTTGAACGCGTCTTGCACAATCGCCAGATCGCGCAGGCTGGTTGGCACCTTGTCGACGATCTTTTGTGCATTCAGCGCGGCGACCACGTCGTAACTCGGCACGAAGGTGTCCTTGCCAACCATGCGCAAGAAGCGTGGTGCCGACAGCCCGCCCAACTGACTTCCGTGCTTTTTCAGATAGGTCCACAGACCGACGATATCGGTCACCGGCCAGTCGGCTATCAGCGCGCGGAAACTGCCCTTGTCCTTTTCCACATCGAGGATGAACTGTGCATTGTGCGGCACGCTCTTGAGCTTGCCCAGGTGGCGGATGATCCGCGCATCCTGCATCAGGCGTTCGAGATGTTCGGCACTCATCAGCACGACTTTTTCCGGGTCGAACTTGAAGAACACTTCTTCGAAGGCCGGCCACTTGGCGTCCACCAGGCTGTGCTTGAGTCCGGCGCGGAACACGCGCAGGGCCATGGTCGAGAGGTAGCGATCGTCGCTGATCTTGCGCAGTTGCGCGGGAGTCTTGGGAACGGGCAGATGGGCTTCCAGTTCAGCCGCCGAACCGAAGCGGTTCAGACAGTATTCGTGCAGCCACTTGTAATCACGCATGCCCTCTCCTATTGAATGAAACGAAGAAACCCATGTGGGAGCAGGCCCTGTGGTGAGGGGATTTATCCCCGATGGGAGCAAAGCTCCCCCAGAAAAGCTGGGGACTGCTGCGCAGCCCATCGGGGATAAATCCCCTCACCACAGGGCTCACTCCTACAGGTGATGATTAGAGGTTGACGACGTTGACGAAGCGCGAAGCCGCCGTCTCGTCGATCTTCAGGCTGGTGAAGTCGAACAGGTTGCGGTCGGCCAGTTGCGACGGCACCACGTTCTGCAGACTGCGGAAGATGCTTTCAGTTCGGCCCGGAGTCTTGCGCTCCCAGTCCTGAAGCATTTCCTTGACCACCTGACGCTGCAGGTTTTCCTGCGAACCGCAGAGGTTGCACGGGATGATCGGGAATTCCTTGAAATCCGAATAGGCCTGGATGTCTTTCTCGTTGCAGTAGGCCAGCGGACGGATCACCACGTTGCGCCCGTCATCGGCGCGCAGCTTCGGCGGCATTGCCTTGAGGGTGCCGTTGAAGAACATGTTGAGGAAGAACGTCTCGACGATGTCATCGCGATGGTGACCGAGGGCCATTTTCGTCGCGCCGATTTCGTCAGCAAAGGTGTATAGCGTGCCGCGACGCAGGCGCGAGCACAGCGAGCAGGTGGTCTTGCCTTCCGGCACCAGTTCCTTGACCACCGAGTAAGTGTCTTTCTCGACGATGTGATACTCGACGCCCAGCTCTTTCAGGTAGGCCGGCAACACGTGCTCGGGGAAGCCCGGCTGCTTCTGATCCATGTTCACCGCGACGATCTCGAACTTGATCGGCGCAACCTTCTGCAGGTGCAGCAGCACGTCGAGCATGGTGTAACTGTCTTTGCCCCCGGACAGACAGACCATGACCTTGTCGCCGTCTTCGATCATGTTGAAATCGGCGACCGCTTCGCCGGCCAGGCGGCGCAGGCGCTTTTGCAGTTTGTTCTGGTTGACCGTAAGAGTGCCCATGACGCGAAATCCGTGAGGTGTGACGAAAGGCGGGCATTTTACGCAAAAACCCACCAGCGGCGAAGGGCCGCGGTCGCATTGACTCACCTCCCCTGTGGCGAGGGAGCTTGCTCCCGCTGAGGTGCGAAGCGCCTCCAAACCCGCACCCGCTATTTTCCTGACACACCGAACCGGAAGGATGGGCGACTGCTGCGCAGCCGAGCGGGAGCAAGCTCCCTCGCCACAGAAGTGATCCGGCCTCAAATGTGCAAGACCCTGCCGCGATTACGCCCCGTGTTTACAGCGCGATTTGCTCTAAGCCCCTAATCCCTGTGCGGTTAAGTCCTTTCTATACTGCGACATAAGGTCGCATACATCTGAAGACCTGAATTTGCTCGGCCACCTTTGGCCCGTAGGCGCTCCGCTGGGGGGCGATGGCAATAACAAGAGGAGTGACTGGCATGATCCATCACGTAGTGGGACTTTTTACCCACCCCGATCAGGAATGGAAGGAAATCCGTGGCGACCAAGAGGAAAGCATCAGCCACATGTACCTGACGCACACGCTGATTCTGGCGGCAATTCCGGCGGTTTCGGCGTTTATCGGTACCACTCAGGTAGGCTGGGTGATCGGCAACCGCGCACCGGTGATGCTCACCGTCGAAAGTGCGATCTGGATGACCGTGATGTCGTATCTGGCGATGCTCGGCGGGGTCGCGGTGATGGGCGCCTTCGTGCACTGGATGGCGCGCACCTACGACGCCAACCCGAGCCTGGCCCGTTGCGTGGCCTTCGCCACCTACACCGCGACGCCCCTGTTCGTCGGCGGGCTGGCGGCGCTGTATCCGCACATGTGGCTGGGCATGATCGTCGGCACGGCGGCCATCTGCTACACGGTGTACCTGCTCTACGTGGGGCTGCCGACGTTCATGAACATTCCGTCGGACGAAGGCTTCCTGTTTTCCAGCTCGGTGCTGGCGGTGGGTCTGGTGGTGCTGGTGGCCATCATGGCGTTCACCGTGATTGTCTGGGGCCTCGGCGTGGGGCCGGTGTACACCAACTGACAGGCTTCACCCCCGAGAACAACAAGATCTGCCAATACAGGCCGCCGCAAGGCGGCCTTCTCGTTTGGCGGATGACCATTCGGCAGGTCAGCGATTCGCAAGTCCGGGAGGTTGCGGCATACTCGACGCCTCTGGAGATCCATCAAGCATGCCCGAGCAACTCAATACCCGCGTCGAAGACTGTTACCAACTCGCTGAAGCCTTTTTCAAACGTCATTTCCAACGCCCCGTCGTCAGCCTCAAGCTGCGCGGGCAGAAAGCCGGTGTCGCGCATCTGCACGAGAACCTGCTGCGCTTCAACCCGCAGCTGTACCGGGAAAACACCGAACACTTCCTCAAGCAGACCGTGGCCCACGAAGTCGCGCACCTGATCGCCCATCAACTGTTCGGCGACCGCATCCAGCCGCACGGCGAGGAGTGGCAACTGATCATGCGCGGGGTTTACGAGCTGCCGCCGGATCGCTGCCACACCTACGCAATCAAACGCCGCAGCGTGACCCGCTACATCTACAAATGCCCGTGCGCCGACAGTGATTTTCCGTTTTCGGCGCAGCGTCATAGCCTGGTAAGGCAGGGGCGGCGGTATTTGTGCCGGCGCTGTCGCAACACCTTGGTGTTCAGTGGTGAGATGCGGGTGGAATAGCCGGTTCGTTGCTGCATTGGAGGGCCTCATCGCTGGCAAGCCAGCTCCCACAGGTTTTGTGTCGTGCACAGAGTCTGTGAACACCCCGAAAAACTGTGGGAGCTGGCTTGCCAGCGAAGAAGCCGGTACAGACGCTAGAGAATCACCTTGGCACGCCGCAACTCGGCAATCCGCTCAGCATCAAACCCCAACTCCCCCAACACCTGCTCGGTATGTTGCCCCAACCCCGCCCCGACATGCCGCGGCGCCGGCAGCGCCTCGGAAAACTTCAACGGACAGGCAATCTGCGCCTGGGTCGTACCATCGCCACGCGGCACCAGGGTCACCAGTTCCCGCGCCTGCAACTGCGGATGTTGCACCGCCTCGCTCAGGTTCAAGACCGGCTCGACACAGGCATCGACCCTGGCGAACAGCTCGCACAGCTCGGCAAAGTCGTGCTTCTCGAATTCAACTTTCAGCGCGTCCTTCAATAACCGTTGCTGCTCGGGTTTCGGCGACAAGCCCTGCGCCGCCAACTCCGGCCGGCCCAACGCCGAACACAGTTGCTGCATGAACCCCGGTTCCAGACTGCCCACCGACAACCAGCGCCCATCGCGCGAGCGGTAGTAGTCATAGAAGCTGCCGCCATTGAGCATCTGCTCTTCCCAGTGCGGCTCCTCGCCACAGGCCAGATACCCGGCGCCAGCCATGGCGTTCAGGCTGAAGGCGCAATCGGTCATGCTCACGTCCAGGTGCGTGCCCTGCCCGCTCTGCTGCCGGGCGATGACCGCCGCCAGCAGGCCGATCACCCCATGCAGCGAACCGCCAGCGATATCCGCCACCTGCATGCCCAGCGGCAACGGCCCGCTATCGGCGCGGCCGGTGTAACTGGAAAGACCGGCCAGTGCGAGGTAGTTGATGTCATGCCCGGCGCGATCCTTGTACGGCCCGGTCTGGCCGTAGCCGGTGATCGACACGTAAATCAGTTTCGGGTTGATCGCCTTCAGCGCCTCGTACCCCAGGCCCAGACGCTCCATCACTCCAGGACGAAACTGCTCCAGCACGATGTCGTATTCGCCCAGCAACTGCCTGACCACCTCCAGCGCCCCCGGCTGCTTGAGATCCAGCGCCAGACTGCGCTTGTTGCGATTGAGGTAAGCGTGGCTGGCCGACACACCTTGATCGTGCGGCGGCAACACCCGCAGCAGATCCATGCGCGTCGGCGACTCGATGCGCAGGACTTCGGCGCCCATGTCCGCCAGCAACAGCGAGGCGAACGGCCCCGGCAGCAGGGTCGAGAAATCCAGAATCTTCAGTGAGGCCAGCGGCGCGGACATGGGCGATCTCCTTGGGCGATACACCCAGCCTAGGCAGCGCTGCCGCGCACGGCAATCACCGGATGCATCAGCGGCAGTGACCGTAATGCTCAAATCGCAGGCAATAAAAAACCCCTGTAGCGAGGGGATTCATCCCCGATGGACTGCGCAGCAGTCCCCTTCTATCTAAGAAGGGGCCGCTTCGCGACCCATCGGGGATGAATCCCCTCACCACAAGGGCTCTCAGACTCCAGCATTACACTGGAGCCAATTCAGATTACTTGACGTTGCTCGGAGTAGCACCTTCAGCCACACCCAGGTCATCTTCCGGACGGGTATCAACGATACCGCGACCGCCCGAAGCCAGCTCGGATTGCAGCACGTCGGTATCCAGCTCTTTCACCCACTTGGCAACCACGATGGTCGCGACGGCGTTGCCGACCAGGTTGGTCAGGGCGCGGGCTTCGGACATGAAGCGGTCGATACCCAGAATCAGCGCCAGACCGGCCACCGGCAGGTGACCGACCGCCGACAGAGTGGCGGCCAGCACGATGAAGCCCGAACCGGTCACACCGGCGGCACCTTTGGAGGACAGCAGCAATACCACCAGCAGAGTGATCTGGTGCGTGATATCCATGTGGGTGTCGGTGGCCTGCGCAATGAACACTGCAGCCATGGTCAGGTAGATCGCGGTACCGTCGAGGTTGAACGAGTAACCGGTCGGGATCACCAGGCCCACGACGGATTTCTTCGCGCCCAGACGCTCCATCTTGATCAGCATGCGTGGCAGTACCGATTCCGACGAGGAAGTACCCAGTACGATCAGCAGCTCTTCACGGATGTAGCGGATCATCTTCAGCACGCTGAAGCCGTGCATGCGGGCGATGGCACCCAGCACGATCAGGATAAAGGCCAGGCAGGTGATGTAGAAGCAGGCCATCAGTTGACCCAACTGCACCAGCGAGCCGACACCGTAGGCACCGATGGTGAACGCCATCGCGCCGAAGGCACCGATGGGTGCGAGCTTCATGATCATGTTGATGATGTTGAACATCACGTGGGCGAAGCGATCGATGAAGTCGAGGATCGGACGGCCGTAGTCACCCAGGCGATGCAGGGCGAAACCGAAGATCACCGAGAACATCAGCACTTGCAGGATGTCACCGGTGGCGAACGCGCCGACGATGGTGGTCGGGATCACGTTGAGCAGGAAGCCGACAACGCTCTGGTCTGCGCCTTGCTGCACGTAGGTCGCGACTTTCGAGGCGTCGAGGGTGCTGACGTCGATGTGCATGCCATTGCCCGGCTGCACGATGTTGACCACGATCAGGCCGACCAGCAGGGCGATGGTAGAAACGATTTCGAAGTACAGGAGTGCATAACCGCCGGTCTTGCCGACCGACTTCATGCTTTGCATGCCAGCGATGCCGCTGACCACGGTGCAGAAGATGATCGGGGCGATGATCATTTTGATCAGCTTGATGAACCCGTCACCCAGCGGCTTTACCGCCACACCGAACTGCGGGTAGTAGTGACCAAGCGCAATACCGATGATGATTGCGACGATCACCTGGAAATACAGGGATTTGTACAGTGGCTGACGAGTCGTCATTGCAAGTTTCCTCAAGCGTCCCGCGGGCAACATCCATCTGTTGAGCGCAGAACCTGAATTGCGAACCCTCCTGCACTGGAGGGATTTGTTGTTCGAGCGGCGCTTTTCCCGCGGGATAGACGCACACTTCTGTCGCTCTTATCGCAAACGCCGTGCCACTTTGGTGCAATTCGCTGCAAGCCTTTTGATATCAGGGGATGCAGACTATTTTTTGTCACTGCCCGGTGACGCAGGTGTGGCGGATTTCCGCCAACTCAGCGGATCTCGTCCTACAATTTGGCGGAAATCCGCCTTGTTGCCCTGCGCATGCCCCGGCTACCATCCGGCGCTTGAGGAAGGATCTACCGCTTATGCGCGAACGTACCATCGCCAGTCATTTCGCCCGCGCCGCCCTCGGTGGCGCACGCCGTTCAGGGTTCGACTATGCGCCGCTGTTGCAGCAACTGGGGATCAGCCCCGAGTTGCTCGATGAGCCACGGGCGCGGATTGCCCCGGAGCAATTCACCCAGTTGATCCAGAACCTGTGGCTGGCGCTGGATGACGAATACCTGGGTTTCGGCAATGCGCCAAGCAAACCCGGCAGCTTCGCGATGATGTGCCACGCCCTGATCCACTGCCGCAGTCTGGAGAAGGCACTGCAACGCGGCTTATTGTTTTATAGCCTATTCCCCGACGCCCCGCGCCTGAGCCTGAGCCGCGAAGACGAATGGGTGCGCCTGAGCCTCGATGATGCGCAGTTGTGGGACCCGGATCACTTTCTCAGCGAGAGTCTGCTGGTGATCTGGCATCGCCTCGGCAGTTGGCTGATTGGCCAGCGCATTCGCCTGGAACAGGCCACGTTCAGTTATCCGAAACCGGCGCACGGTGCCGAGTACGATCTGCTGTTTCCCTGCCCGCTGGTGTTTTCGGCCCAGCAGAGCAGCCTGCTGTTTCACAGCCGCTATCTGCACATGCCGTTGTTACAGGATGAACGCACGCTGAAGCATTTCCTCGAACGCTCCCCCGCCGACCTGCTGTCACGCCCGGACGACGGCGACAGCCTCAGCAGTCGCCTGCGCCGCTTGCTCAGCCGCGACAGCGCGCAGTGGCCGGACCTCGAAGCCGTGGCCGCGCAGCTACACATCAGCCCGCAAACCCTGCGTCGGCATTTGCGTGAGGAAGGCAGCAGTTTTCAGGAATTGAAGGATCAGTTGCGCCGCGACATTGCCATTTATCACCTGGGCCGGGCGGATCTGTCGTTGCAACAGATTGCCGAGCAGTTGGGGTTTTCCGAGCCGTCGGCGTTTCACCGGGCGTTCAAGAAATGGACCGGGCTGACACCGGGGGCGTATCGGGCGCAGGAGCAGTGATCTGTTCGCCGTCTGTGGCGCCTTGACTGGCCTCATCGCTGGCAAGCCAGCGATAGCGCCCGAAAGACCAACACCTAAACCGCAGGAAACTGAATTCTGAACGCCGCCCCGCCCATCGGCGAATCCCCGAGCATCAGCTTGGCGTTGTAGCTCTCGATGATGTCCTTGACCACCGCCAGGCCGATGCCCTGCCCCGGATGCTGACGGTCCAGACGCTCACCGCGCTCGAGAATCCGCGCGCGCTGATTCGGCGGCACGCCGGGGCCGTCGTCTTCGATGCACAGCTCGATGCCGGCAAGGCTCTCGCGCACGCTGATGCGCACTTCGCCCAGGCACAGGCGATAGGCGTTCTCCAGCAGGTTGCCCATCATCTCCAGCAAGGCGCCCTGCTCGATCGGCACATAGCAATGTTCCGGCAGGTCGAACGCCACTCGCACATGTTTGTCGCGATAAACCTTGTCCAGCGTGTCGCACAGGCTTTTGAGCACCGGTTGCAGCCGTACCTGATGGCGCACCAGGCCGCTTTTGCGCAGGCTGGCGCGCTGCAGTTGATAGCTGATCTGCTGGCTCATGCGCTCGATCTGGGTTTGCAGCACCCAGGCCTGATCGCGATCTTCCGGGCGTTGGGCCATGTCTTCACTGACCCCTTGCAGTACCGCCAACGGGGTTTTCAGGCTGTGCGCCAGATCATCGAGGGAATCGCGGTAGCGGCTGCGCTGCTGGCGTTCGCTGTGCAGCAAACGGTTGAGCGAGCCGGTCAGCCGCAGCAGTTCGCGCGGGTGCTGTTCGGTGAGGCTTTCGCGGGTGCCGCTTTCGATTTCGTCGAGTTCCTGGCTGAGTCGGCGTAGCGCCTTGAGGCCCCAGGTCAGACCGATCCACAGCAGCGCCAGCAACACCAGCAATGCGGCGCCAAAGCCCAGATACAGATTTTCACGCAGGCCTTCGAGGGTATTTTCGTATTCGCGAACCGGTTGCAGGGCGACGATACTGAAGGCCGCGCTCTTGCCGCCGAGCAGTTTGACTTCGACGTCGTAGACGAAGAATTCCTGGCCGTTGCTCTCGCGGATCCGTGCGAACTCGTTGCCCATGCCGTCGTAACGCGGCTTGTAATTGATCTGCTCTTCCTGCGTACCTTTCGAGCGCCAGACCAGTCTGCCTTCGCGGTCGTAGATGTAGCCGAGCAGGCGGTTGTCGGTGAGATTGAAGCGCTCATCCGGCAGCTGCGCCGGCATCACCAGATGACCACTGTCGACGCGTGCCGCCGAGATCAACGTGGTGACGTCCGAGGCCAGGCGCTGCTCGATCGAGTCCTGCAGCGCCAGGCTGAACGCGCCCTGCATGGCCGGCAGCAAGCCGAGCATGAACAACACCGCCAACGTGGTGGCGGCGAGCATCAAACGAACGCGAAGAGAACGAATCAAGTGCAGCGCTCATTGAACAGGTAGCCGAGACCGCGCACGGTGTCGATCGGCTTGAACCCGCCCGGGCCTTCGAGCTTGCGGCGCAGGCGGCCGACCAGCACTTCGATCACGTTCGGATCGCGCTCGTCGTCATCCGGGTACAACTGCTCCATCAGGCGGTCCTTGGGCACCACTTGCTGGTGATGGCGCATCAGGTATTCGAGGATGCGGTACTCGTAGGCGGTCAGCGCCAGCGGTTCTTCATCCAGCGACGCCTGCTTGCGATTGAGGTCCAGCAACAACGGCCCGGCAACGATGGTCGACTGGGTGAAACCGCTGGAGCGGCGCAGCAATGCATTCAGGCGTGCATCGAGTTCCTCGAACTGGAACGGCTTGACCACGTAATCGTCGGCACCGGCGGCCAGCCCCTCGACCTTGTCCTGCCAGTTGCCGCGCGCGGTGAGGATCAGGATCGGAAAGGTCTTGCCGTTCGAGCGCAACTGCCGGATCAGGTCCAGACCGCCCATGCCCGGCAGACCGAGGTCGATCACCGCCAGATCGAAGTTGAACTGCCCGGTCTGGTACAGCGCCTCTTCGGCATTGGCCACGGACTCGACCACGTGACCGCTCTCCGTCAGGCGGGTTTGCAGGTGATGGCGCAACAGCGCTTCATCTTCGACGACCAACAGTTTCATAACGCTCTCCCGGGTGAATCAAAAACTCCAACAACGCACCTGTGGGAGCGGGCTTGCTCGCGAAGGCGATGTACCAGCCAACATTGTTGTCGACTGATAGACCGCTTTCGCGAGCAAGCTCGCTCCCACAGGGTCTAGAACGAACCGCGCCTTAGAAAGCGTAGTTCGCCGACAGGTAAGTCTGGGCGCTGCTGGTCAAGTCCAGCGAGCCTTGCTTGCTGCCACCGCTCTCTTTCATTTCGGTGCTGGCGTTGCTCATCAGGTAACGGTAACCGAGTTCCACCGACACATTCTGCGCCACTTGTTGCAGCACACCGAACTGGCCACCGACGGCGTAACCAATGTCACTGTCGCGGCTGTAGCCTGGCGAATCCTGAGTCAGTTTGGTCAAACCGGCCGTGGCGCCACCGAACAACTTGGTGCTGCCGCCCACTGGGTAGAACAGATCGTAGCTGCCCAGCAGGTTTTCCTGGCGCAGTTTAATGCCATTGTGCGAACCGGACACGTTGTCGTAGGTGGCGTAGTAACGACCTTGCGCGTTTTGCTGACCGAGGCGCACGCCGTAGGTGTTGTTGCCGTCAATCGCGCCGCTGGCGTCCGGGTGGCCGAGGTTGTCGTTCAGTGCATGGGACTTTTTGATTTTGTCGCTGGTCTGGCCAAAGGTCAGGCCGGCGAAGTTGGTGGTGTCATCGGCGTGTGCCGCAATGCTGGAGCCCAACAAGGTGAAAGCCAGCAGCAGTTTGTTCAGACGAGTCATCGAGTTTCCTCTTTCTCAGTGCTGTTTGGGTATGGCGCAAGGTTACTGACCTGCCCCTGTACCGGCCCTGAACGTTCTCTGAACCTGCGCTGAATCAAATCGACTAGGCTGTCCTGACTACTTTCGATAAGGAGACCGACCATGCGCCTGTTCCTCGCCCTCGCCCTGCTCGCTGCCAGCAGCCTGGCCAACGCTGCGATCAAGACTCAGGAGATTCCCTACCAGAGCGCCGACGGCACCAAGCTGATCGGCTACTACGCCTACGACGACGCGATCAAGGGCAAACGCCCTGGAGTCGTCGTGGTGCATGAATGGTGGGGCCTGAACGATTACGCCAAACGCCGCGCCCGCGATCTCGCCGAACTGGGTTACAGCGCGCTGGCGATCGACATGTACGGCGAAGGCAAGAACACCGAGCACCCGAAAGATGCGATGGCGTTCATGCAGGCCGCGACCAAGGATGCCGCCGCGTCGAGCAAGCGCTTCGAGGCCGGTCTGAACCTGCTGAAAAAGCAGCCGCAGACCGACGTTAACAAGATCGCCGCGATCGGTTACTGCTTCGGCGGTGGCGTGGTGCTCAATGCCGCGCGTCAAGGCGAGCCGCTGGCGGGCGTGGTGAGTTTCCACGGTGCGCTGGCGACCACCACCCCGGCGACGCCTGGCAGTGTGAAGGCAAAGGTTCTAGTCGAGCACGGCGCGCTGGACAGCATGGTCACTGCCGACAACGTCACCGCGTTCAAAGCCGAAATGGACAAGGCCGGCGCCGACTACAGATTCGTCAGCCTCGACGGCGCCAAGCACGGTTTCACCAATCCCGATGCCGATCGCTTGAGCCACGGTGAACACGGTGGCCCGGATATCGGCTACAACAAGGCAGCCGATGAAAAATCCTGGGCGGACATGAAGGCGTTCTTCCAGAAGATCTTCAGCTGACGGTTGCCCCTGTGGCGAGGGAGCTTGCTCCCGCTCGGCGGCGAAGCCGTCGCAAAAACCTGCCGACGCGGTTTACCTGACAGATCTCGTCCACAGATTTTGGGGGCTTTGCCCCCAGCGGGAGCAAGCTCCCTCGCCACAAAAGTGTGCAGCCTCTACCCAGTCGTGACTTCAACCGGCAAAATGCCCGCCATGAATCCAACCCCGCCCCTCCCCGCCTGCTGCACCCCACTCGACGCCCATTGGCCGTTGCCCAACGTGTTGCCCGAGACCGTCCTGCTGAGTACCCGTTTCGACCCGAAACAACTGCTCGGCGATGACTTCCAGCGCAGCGCCATCGCGCCGCCGCCGAGCATTCAGCGTTCGGTGGCCAAGCGTCAGGCCGAGTTTCTCGCCGGGCGGATCTGCGCCCGGGCCGCGTTGCAGCAACTGGAAGGCTCAAGCGTGATTCCGGCGATTGGCGAAGACCGTGCGCCGGTATGGCCGGCGCACATCTGCGGCTCGATCACTCACAGCACCGGGCGCGCGGCAGCGATTGTCGCCAACAAGCAGCACTGGCGCGGCTTGGGTATGGATCTGGAAAACCTGCTCGAGACCGACCGCGCCGAACGCCTGGCCGGGGAGATTCTGACGCCGGCGGAACTGCAGCGCATGGCCGCCGGTGCGCGGGAACAACTGGCGTTGCTGGTGACCCTGACGTTTTCGGTGAAAGAGAGCCTGTTCAAGGCGCTGTATCCGATTGTGCAGAAGCGCTTCTACTTCGAGCACGCCGAGGTGCTGGAGTGGACGGAGCAGGGTCAGGTTCGATTGCGTCTGCTGACTGACTTGTCTGGCGAATGGCGTCATGGCACCGAGCTGGAGGCGCAGTTTGGTGTGCAGGATGGGCAGTTGTTGAGTCTGGTCAGCATTCCTGCCTGAGGATTTTCTGCGCCAGTGAGGCCCCCATCGCTGGCAAGCCAGCTCCCACAGTGTCCGTGGTGAGCACAGATTTTGGATACCCCCCTGAAACCTGTGGGAGCTGGCTTGCCAGCGATTGGGGCCGGCAAAACCGCCACAAAACTCAACGGCGCTCCTGATTCCGCGGCCAGCTCAGACTGAAGCAAGCCCCACCCAGACTCTTGCTCTTGTTGATCAGCGCCCGACCGTCATGCCAGTGGATGATCCGCCGCACAATCGACAGCCCCAGCCCGTGCCCACCAGAGGCCCGCGTGCGGCTGTCATCCAGACGCAGGAACGGCGTGAAGATTCGCTCCCACGCCACCTCCGGCACGCCCGGCCCGTCATCCTCGACATCGACCCGGCAGCGCAATTGCCCGACCTGATAACTCACCGTGACGTTCGAGCGCGCATGGCGCATCGCGTTGCTCACCAGATTCTGCAATGCGCGATGCAGGAAGCGCGGCTCGGCCTCGACCCAGGCGCCGTCGTTATCGGCAGCCGACAGACACAACCCGCGCTGCACCGTGACCTCGGCGCGCAACGGCGCCAGTTCTGCGATCACCTGATTGACCAGCGCATCGAGGTCAATGCGTTGAAAGGTCAGTGCCGGCGAACCCTGTTCCAGCCGCGCGTAAGTGAGCATTTCGTCCACCAGCTTATCGAGATCCTCGATGTCGTGATCCATGCCCTCGCGGTATTTTTCCAGCGCTTGCGGGGTGGTGGCCGAGCCGATCATCTCCAGCCCGAAACGCAGGCGTGCCACCGGTGTGCGCAGTTCGTGGGACACCGCGCGCACCAGTTCGCGCTGGATCGCCAGCAACTGTTGCAAGTGCTCGGCCATGCCGTTGAATGCCGACGCGAGACGCCCCACCGAGTCAGCCCCTCGGGCCGGCACGCGGGTTTCCAGACTGCCCTTGGCGATCCGCGTGGCCGCCGCTTCGAGGCCACGCAAACGCCGTTCGAGCTGACGCACCAGCAAGTAGACGATCAGCCCGATCAAGGTCAGACCGAGGGCCGCAATCAGCACCAGCCATTGCGGCGGGTACGGATTCATCTGATACAGCGGACCGATCTCCAGCACCCACGGCGTGCCAACCATGCCGGCAAACACCCGGATCGAGTCGCCGCCCTTGCCCAGCGCCATTACCGTATCGCCCTCGGACACGCGGCGGCTTTGGTCTTCATCCATGTCGGCCTCGTTGACCGTGACCAGTCGCAGATCGAAACCGAAGCCCTTCTCTTCTTTTAACTGCGCCAGCCGTTTGGGCTGCTCGCCCACCGGAAAACGCACCAGTTCATCGGCCAGCAGATAAATAGTCGCGCGCGCCAGTTGCTCACTGATCTGTTGCACGTCACCGGTCAGCAGCAGTTGTTCCTTGTCGCTGACCAGTCGATACACCCGCGCCGCATGCGGGCCGGTCTGTTCCACCAGCGCCTGACCGCGCTGCACCCGGGTGCGTTGGGACAAATCCAGATCGGTCTCGGAAAACTTCTTCAGCGCCAGCGGAATCCCCAGCAGACGCTCCCAGACCAACAACGCCCGGTGGCGCTCGGTTTCGTTCATCGGTTGCAGGTTGTCGGCCATCAGCGAAAACGTGCCATGGGCCAGGCGCTCGCGGTATTGCTCGCTGCGCACCTGATTGAGCAGGTGCAGCGCCAGCACGCCGAGCACCGCCACCAGAATCAGCGCCGCGCACATGCCGCCATAGATGCGCAGGAAGATCGAGTTCACAGCGCCAGATCCACACAGGCTTCAGGAACGAACAAATAGCCTTTGCTGCGGATGGTCTTGATCAGGCGCGGGTGATCGGGGTCGTCACCGATTTTCGGGCGGATGCGCGAGATGCGCACATCGATCGAACGGTCCTGGCCGTCGTAACCGATGCCCCGCAGCGCAGTGAAGATTTCTTCGCGAGAGAGGATCCGCCCGGCATTCGACACCAGCAGCCAGAGCAGGTCGAATTCGGCGCTGGTCAGTTCGATGCCGTTGTCGCTGAGCCAGGCTTCGCGCAGGGCGTTGTCCACCACCAGCGGACCGAATTGCAGACGACGGCTTTTTTCCGCGATCGGCTCGGCTGTGTCACTGCGTCGCAGCAAGGCCTGAATCCGCGCCAGCAACAGCCGTGGGCGCACCGGTTTGCACACGTAATCATCGGCACCGAGGTCGAGGCCCTGGATCTGGTCGGCATCGTCGGTGCGCGCGGTGAGCATCAGGATCGGCCCGTCGTAACGGTCGCGCACCTTGCGGCAGATGCTCAGGCCGTCTTCACCGGGCAGCATCAGGTCGAGGATCACCAGGTCCGGCTGCTCCTTGATGATCCGCGCCGCCGCCAGCGCGCCGTTGCCTTCGATCTCCACGCGCAATCCATTGGCTTGCAGGTATTCGCGGGTGAGTTCGGCCAGACGCTGGTCGTCCTCGACTATCAATACCTGCCAGGCTTCTTGCTCCACCAGTGACCTCTGCTTGCTGTTGTTATAAATAAGGCAGAAACGCACTGCCCCCTGCGGCAGCGCCTACACGAGTGTGCGATTGCCCGCAGATTCGGATCCTCCGGTCTTTTTGTCATCTTTCGGGAGGATAAGAACGGGTAAACACCGCTCGATTGTATAAACGGCGTACAGCCAGAACACAAGTCGCCAAATGCGTTCGGACAAGGCGGTTTTTTGTGATAGGGTTCGCGCCCTTAAAAATCCGCTGAAGCGTTTTTCCCGAGTGAAAAACAGTGACAAACGGTCTAGCTCAGCAGGTTCGCGGCCTACACGGGAATTCCTGGTTTCTTACACAATTTACGCACAGGTTTATCCACAGCTAGTACGTTGCAAGCCCTCTCGAAACGCATTATCTTGTAGCACGGCGCGAGGAGAGACCCTACATATAGGGTTTTCCGCTCAGGCGACCAACCACATTTCGGACCTGAAACTCAAGCGCTTTATTGCCAGTTTCCGGTTGAACCAAGCAAGTTTTTCAAAGCCCAAACCGCACTTGCGGATGGCGCCGTTTTTCAGGTCGGAAACGACCGGAACGGTACGGGTGTTGCAGTCATTACTGTCATCCGGGAAGGAATCCGGCTCGAGCCCTGGCTCGCAGCCAAAAACTTCGGCAAGGATGCGGCGTCATTAGCCTTTTTCCTACTGGTCCGAAGTTGTTATGCCCGACGCCCGTCGGTTGTAGTGCTTCGGACCAGAACGGTGAGCACCATGATGGTGCCCAAACAAACATAGAGAATGTGGAGATCACCCCCCATGCAAACCGACACAACTCGCGAGAACCCGCAGGGCACCTTGCCGCAGGCCGCCGATTCGAATTCGGATCTGGCCGCCACCGCGCCTGGTCAACTGCGCGTGATCAAGCGTAATGGCACTGTCGTTCCTTACACCGATGACAAGATCACCGTCGCTATCACCAAAGCGTTTCTCGCAGTTGAGGGCGGCACCGCTGCCGCTTCGTCGCGAATCCACGACACCGTTGCCCGCCTGACCGAACAGGTCACCGCGACTTTCAAGCGTCGCATGCCGTCGGGCGGCACCATCCACATCGAAGAAATCCAGGACCAGGTCGAACTGGCCCTGATGCGTGCCGGCGAGCAGAAAGTCGCTCGCGACTACGTGATCTACCGTGACGGCCGTTCGAAAGAACGCGCTGCCCACGCACCGGTGGAAGCCGCAGTCAACGCGCACCCGTCGATCCGCATCACCCGTGCCGACGGCAGCCTCGCGCCGCTGGACATGGGCCGCCTGAACACCATCGTTACCGAAGCCTGCGAAGGCCTGGCTGAAGTCGATGGTGACCTGATCCAGCGCGAAACCCTGAAAAACCTGTACGACGGCGTGGCCCTGAACGACGTCAACACCGCACTGGTGATGACCGCGCGTACGCTGGTTGAACGTGAGCCGAACTACTCGTTCGTCACCGCTCGCCTGCTGATGGACACCCTGCGTGCCGAAGGCCTGGGCTTCCTGGAAGTGGCCGAAAGCGCCACTCACCACGAAATGGCCGACCTGTACGCCAAGGCGCTGCCGGCTTACATCGCCAAAGGTATCGAGTTCGAACTGCTGAACCCTGTGCTGGCCACCTTCGACCTGGAAAAACTGGGCAAGGCGATCAACCACGAGCGCGATCAGCAATTCACCTACCTGGGCCTGCAGACCCTGTACGACCGTTACTTCATCCACAAGGATGGCGTGCGTTTCGAACTGCCGCAGATCTTCTTCATGCGCGTGGCCATGGGCCTGGCGATCGAAGAGAAGCAGAAAGAAGACCGTGCGATCGAGTTCTACAACTTGCTGTCGTCCTTCGACTACATGGCTTCGACTCCGACCCTGTTCAACGCCGGTACCCTGCGTCCACAGCTGTCGAGCTGCTACCTGACCACCGTTCCGGATGACCTGTCGGGCATCTACCACGCGATCCACGACAACGCCATGTTGTCCAAATTCGCTGGCGGCCTGGGCAACGACTGGACTCCGGTGCGTGCACTGGGTTCGTACATCAAGGGCACCAACGGCAAGTCGCAGGGCGTGGTTCCGTTCCTCAAAGTAGTGAACGACACCGCCGTAGCCGTTAACCAGGGTGGCAAGCGCAAAGGCGCTGTGTGTGCCTACCTGGAAACCTGGCACATGGACATCGAAGAGTTCATCGAGCTGCGCAAGAACACCGGTGATGATCGTCGTCGTACCCACGACATGAACACCGCCAACTGGATCCCTGACCTGTTCATGAAGCGTGTCTTCGATGACGGCAAGTGGACCCTGTTCTCGCCTTCCGAAGTGCCGGACCTGCACGACCTGACCGGTAAAGCCTTCGAAGAGCGTTACGAGTACTACGAAGCCCTGACCGAGTACCCGGGCAAGGTCAAGCTGTTCAAGACCATCCAGGCCAAAGACCTGTGGCGCAAAATGCTGTCCATGCTGTTCGAAACCGGCCACCCGTGGCTGACTTTCAAAGACCCGTGCAACCTGCGTAGCCCGCAGCAGCACGTCGGCGTGGTTCACAGCTCGAACCTGTGCACCGAGATCACCTTGAACACCAACAAGGACGAGATCGCCGTTTGCAACCTGGGCTCGATCAACCTGCCGAACCACATCGTCGACGGCAAGCTGGACACCGCCAAGCTGCAACGCACCGTAAACACCGCCGTGCGCATGCTCGACAACGTGATCGACATCAACTATTACTCGGTGCCGCAGGCGAAGAACTCCAACTTCCGCCACCGTCCGGTCGGCCTGGGCATCATGGGCTTCCAGGACGCGCTGTACCTGCAGCACATCCCTTACGGTTCCGACGCTGCCGTCGAGTTCGCCGACAAATCGATGGAAGCGGTCAGCTACTACGCGATCCAGGCGTCCTGCGACCTGGCTGACGAGCGCGGTGCGTACGAGACCTTCAACGGTTCGCTGTGGTCCAAAGGCATCCTGCCGCTGGATTCGCAACAGATCCTGATCGAACAACGCGGCCAGAAGTACATCGACGTTGACCTGAACGAAACCCTGGACTGGGCACCGGTCCGCGCCCGTGTACAGAAAGGCATTCGTAACTCCAACATCATGGCCATCGCACCGACCGCGACCATCGCCAACATCACCGGCGTATCGCAGTCGATCGAACCGACCTACCAGAACCTGTATGTGAAATCGAACCTGTCGGGCGAATTCACCGTGATCAACCCGTACCTGGTTCGCGACCTCAAGGCTCGCGGTCTGTGGGACTCGGTCATGATCAACGACCTGAAGTACTACGACGGTTCGGTTCAGCAGATCGAGCGCATCCCGCAAGAACTCAAAGAGCTCTACGCAACCGCGTTCGAAGTGGACACCAAGTGGATCGTTGACGCCGCCAGCCGTCGTCAGAAGTGGATCGACCAGGCCCAGTCGCTGAACCTGTACATCGCCGGCGCATCGGGCAAGAAGCTCGACGTGACCTACCGCATGGCCTGGTACCGTGGTCTGAAAACCACCTACTACCTCCGTGCCCTGGCCGCGACCAGCACCGAGAAGTCGACCATCAACACCGGCAAGCTGAACGCTGTTTCCAGCGGCGGCAACCACGGCGACGATTCGGTTCTGGCCGCTCCGGCAGGTCCGGCACCAGTGCCAAAGGCTTGTGCGATCGACGAGCCGGATTGCGAAGCTTGCCAATAAGCTGAGCCGGGTCAGGCGTCGCGAGACGCCTGATGCTTCCAGGCCAAAGAAAACCCCCGACAGACTTCTGGTTTGTCGGGGGTTTTCTTTTGTCCGCCATTTATTTGTAGGAGCTGTCGAGTAGATCGCGGCCTTCGGCAGCTCCTACAGAGGATGAGTACATCTGGCAGGCCGCCATCGCTGGCAAGCCAGCTCCCACATTGGGATTGGATGCGGTCAGTTAAAGATTGGTCGGCTGACAGGCCGCCATCGCCAGCAGGCTGAAAGCGTAGAGCCCATGCGGCAAAGCCGCCCCACTCAATGGCCGAGTGTCAGCTCGCCGAAAGCTTTTGATCTTGCCGTACCGGCCCCGTCGGCAGGCTGAGTGGAGGGGTTTATCCGGGGGTGGGAGCGCAGCGACCGTTTGGCGCAGCCAAACACATCGAGAGGAGGTGCAGCGAAGCAAACCGGAGGCGATGCGCCCGGATGAATCCCGCAACGAAGGAACCCGAGCCTAAGCGAGGGCCGTACGCCGGGGCCCAGCCTTTTGGTTACTTTTGGCTGGGCCGGCATTCCGGCGTCTGCAAAAGTGACTCGCCGTAAGGGCGAAACCGCCAGCCGCAGCACCCGAAGCAACGGATATTCACCCAATCAAAACCACCGCCACCCGATAGCCGTCCACAAAAAAGCCCCTCAAAAAGAGGGGCTCCCTTGCACAACCAGAAACCGCAATCAGGTCATCTGAATGATGGTCTGCATGATGGTGCTCTGGGTCGAAATGGTCTTGGCGTTCGCCTGATAGTTGCTCTGGCCCTTGATCAGGTCCACCAGCTCGTTGGTCAGGTTAACGTTGGACTCTTCCAGCGAGTTGGACGCGATCGAACCCAGCGTACCGGTTTCCGGTGCATCGTAACCCGGGATACCCGAAGCGAAAGTCTCTTTCCAGCTGGTACCGCCGACCGCCTGCAGGCCTTGTTCGTTGGTGAAGCTGGCCAGCGCAACCTGGCCGATGGCCTTGCTCTGGTTGTTGCTGAAGTTGGCGAACAGCGTACCGGTGCCGTCGATGGTCAGGTTGGTGATCTGGCCAGTGGCATAACCATCCTGAGTCGGGATCGAACGCGCGGTATCAGCATTGAACTGAGTGGTCTTGGCCATGGAAATGGTCACGCCATTGGCGTTGGCAGACGCGCCGTTAGGCGTGAAGGTGCCGTCAATCACTTTACCCGGTACCCAGCCGGTCAGCTTCAAGTCGCTGCTGATGATCGGCTTGGTCGGATCTGCCGGGTTAGGCGTGCTGACCTGAGTGAGATTGCCCGAACTGTCGAACGTCAGTGTCGAAGCAGTCGGGGCGGTCTTGGTTGGATCGCTGCCGGTTGCATCCGGATTGCGCCCGTCCACCAGGGTGTAGACTTTCCAGGTGTTTTGGCCGGTTTTCACCATGTACTGATCCATGACGTGCGAGTTGCCCTGAGAGTCATAGATAGGCGTGCTGAAGGACTTGGTGTAGGTTTCGAGTTTCGCCGGGTCGAACTTGCCTGCCGCCGCTGTGTCGTCGATCACGGGTGCCGACGAGTTCAGGTTGATGGACGAAGTCACCAGCGAAGTCGATTTCGGCGCCAGGTTCGAAGTGTCGATTTTCAGGTCGGTCAACACGCCGTTGATGATCTTGCCGTTGGCATCCACACCATAACCTTGCAGGCGCGAGGTGTAGTCGGTGTTGGTGATGAAGCCGTTGTTATCGACCTTGAACGTACCGGCACGGGTGTAGGTGATCGCGCCGTTGTTGCTCATGGTGAAGAAACCGGAACCGTTGATGCCCATGTCCAACACGTTGCCGGTGTTGTTGATGTCACCCTGGGTGAACTGCTGGGAGACGTTGGCCAGGCGCACACCGTTGCCGATGACCTTGCTGCCGCTGCCCAGGCGAGTGGCCGAGTAGACGTCTTCGAATTCTGCACGGGACGATTTGAAACCGGCGGTCGCGACGTTGGCGATGTTGTTGCCGGTCACGTCCAGTTGTTTGTTGGCTGCATAGAGACCGCTAAGGCCGATATTGAAAGACATATTCCACTCCTTTGTGCCGGTTAGTCGGCTCTATATACCAATGGTTTGTACTTTGGACAGGGCAACGGTGCCCTTGCCGGACAGGTTGAGCATCAGCTCGCCACCGGTCTGGCTGATCGTGACACTGGTGACCGTCGCTGGCAGGTAGGTCGCCAGGTCGGTGGAGGTGCCATTGATCGATGCGTTGGCCTTGACGGTATAAGTACCGGCCTTGACCAGATTGCCGTCCTTGTCCTTGCCGTCCCAGGTGAAGCTCGCGTTGCCCGCTGCGCGACTGCCCAGGTCGATGGTGCGAATCGCCGTGCCGGTGCTGTCGGTGATGGTGACCGTGCCGCCGGCAATCGACGACGGAACGGTGACCGAACCGGTCATGCCTTTGCTCGGGTCGTCCATCTGCACGCTGTTGGTCTGCACGATCACGTTGCGACCGACCAGCGACGACGCCTGCAAGGCTTGCGAGGAGTTGTAGTTGCCGGCCAGCGAACTGACGGTGCTGTTGAGGGTGGTGATGCCCTCAAGACTGCTGAACTGCGCCAACTGCGCAACGAAGGCGCTGTTGTCTTGCGGGTCGAGCGGATTCTGGTTCTTCAACTGGGTAACCAGCAGTTGCAGGAACGCGTCCTTGCCCAGGGCCTGGCCGCCGGTGGAGCTGTTCGTGGCCGAAGCAATGCCATCGGCGGTCGAACTGGTCTTTTTCGACGAGTTCGCCAGGATGTCATTCATGCTCAGGCTGCTGGTGGTATCGGTAACGCTCATGGCAGTCGCCCCTTATTACTGACCGAGGGTCAGTACCTTCTGCATCATGGTTTTGGCGGTATTCATCATTTCGGCGTTGGTCTGGAACGACCGGCTCGCGGAAATCATGTCAGCCATTTCTTCCACCACGTTGACGTTCGGGTAGTAGACATAGCCCTTGGCATCAGCGGCCGGATGGTTCGGCTCGTAGCGCGCTTCGAGGTTGCTCTGGTCTTCGACCACGCCGAGTACCTGCACGCCCTGCCCTGCGGCGTCCTGACTCTGGAACAGCGAGTTGCTGCCGGTGTTCTGGCCGCCCTGGAACATGGTGGCGAACACCGGGTGACGGGCGCGGTAAGTCTGATCGATGCTCGACGAAACGGTTTCGGCGTTGGCGATGTTCGAAGCCACGGTGTTCAGACGCGTGGTTTGTGCGCTCATGCCGCTGCCGGCAATGTTGAAAACGCTGGACAGGGACATGGATTACTCTCCGCGCAGGGCTGACACCAGCCCTTTGAATTTGCTGTTGAGCAGGGTGAAGCTGGCCTGGAAGCCGACTGCGTTTTCCGCGTAGTTCGACTGCTCAAGCTGAGCGTCCACGGTGTTCTGGTCGATCGAAGGCTGCATCGGCGTGCGATACATCAGCGACTCGTCGCCATTGCCCAGGCCTTCAACTTCGATGTGACGGCTGTTGGTCATGTTCAGGGCAATGGTGCCGTTGGCGTTCTTCTGGGTCTGTGCTTCAAGCACTTTGGAGAAGTCCAGATCCCGAGCCTTGTAATTCGGGGTATCGGCGTTGGCGATGTTGTTGGCCAACACTTCAGCGCGCTGGGCGCGGAAGCCCAATGCCTTTTCGTGAATGCCGAGCGCTTTATCGAAGCTGATGCTCATGTCGGGAACCTTCGGGTGACCGGTTTTTCGTACCTGAGCTTTAGCAAGGCGCGTGCCAAACAGAATAACCCCCGTAAACCGGGGCTTTGCGGGGCATCGGCAAAGCGGCAATGCCAGAAAAGCGGCAACCGGTTTCCGCCGAATGCCGCTTTTCTGCCGCCTGACTGCCTTCTATCAGCCAACACTGAACCCTGTGGGAGCGGGCTTGCCCGCGATGGCGGTATGTCTGGTTAATCTAAATCGACTGACACGACGCTATCGCGGGCAAGCCCGCTCCAACAGGGATTTGTGGTGCCAGGGAGAAATTCATCGGGCACAAAAAAAACGGCAGGCCTTTGCGGGCCTGCCGTTTTTTGCTGTTGCCGGTGCAATCACTTCGCCTGGTAGATGATCCCCGGGCTGCACTGGACCATCTGGTAATGATCCGGCAAACCGTTCAGCGCTTCGGAAGCGCCAAGGAACAGATAGCCGCCTGGCTTCAACGTGCTGTGAATGCGCAACAGGATGTCTTTCTTCACCTCGGCGGAGAAGTAGATCAGCACGTTGCGGCAGAACACGATGTCGAACTTGCCCAGACTCGCGTAGCTGTCGAGCAGGTTGAACGAACGGAATTCCACCCGGTTCTTGATCGGCGCCTTGATCACCCAGCGCCCCGGCCCTTTCGGGTCGAAGTAGCGCTGCAGACGATCGGCGGACAAACCGCGGCCGATTGCCAGGCTGTCGTACTCGCCGGTCTTGCAGTTGGTCAGCATGCTGCCGGACAAGTCCGTGGCAACGATCTGCACGCCCATCTTCAACTGACCGAGGTTGCTGCGCTCGAACTCATCGATCGACATCGACAGCGAATACGGTTCCTGACCCGACGAGCACGCCGCCGACCAGATCCGCAGACGCTGGTTGGGACTAGCCTTGATCGCCTCGGGCAGCACCTTGTTCTTCAAGACTTCAAACGGATAGGTGTCACGAAACCACAGGGTTTCGTTGGTCGTCATGGCATCGACCACCTGCTCGCGCAAACCGCTGCGCGGCTGGGTCTGGATGCGCTGTACCAGCTCACCCAGGGACTTGATGCCTTGCTGCTCCATCAGTTTGTTGAGACGGCTCGAGACCAGGTACTGCTTGTTTTCACCGAGCAAAATGCCACAGGCTTTTTCCAGGAAGACCCGGAATTGTTCGAAATCCAAATTACCCGTAGACAATGATGCCGCCTCTTAAATCGTGTTGACCGCCAGGGACAAAAGGTCCCTAGCTGATATCTGCTGCTTTGATCCGGTCGACTACCCGGGATGCCAGGTCATCAGGACGGAATTTGGCCAGGAAGTCATCGGCACCGACTTTCTTGACCATCGCCTGATTGAATACCCCCGACAACGAAGTATGCAGGATGATATGAAGCTTTTGCATGCGCGGGTCGTTGCGGATTTCCGCCGTCAGGGTGTACCCGTCCATCTCCGGCATCTCGATGTCGGAAATCATCATCAGGAACTCTTCTTCCGGCTTCTTGCCCTCATCGACCAGCTTGCGCAGGTAATCCAGCGCCTGCTTGCCGTCGTTCAGCGCCACCACTTCGACCCCGACCGTCTGCAGGCAACGAGTGACCTGCTTGCGCGCCACCGACGAGTCATCGACCGTCAACACCCGCAGCGACAACGCCTTGCTCTGGGTCTCGACATCCACCACGCCGACCGAAATCGCTTCCGGCGTCGGCGCGACTTCCGCCAGCACCTTCTCGACATCGATGATTTCGACTAACTGATTGTCGACCCGAGTCACAGCGGTCAGGTAGTGATCGCGCCCCGTGCCCTTGGGCGGCGGATGGATCTCTTCCCAGTTCATGTTGACGATGCGCTCCACCGAGCGGACCAGGAAACCCTGGGTCTTGGTGTTGTACTCCGTGATGATCACGAACGGACTGTTTTTGTCTTTCAACGCCCCGGAACCGGTCGCCATTGCCAGATCAAGGATCGGAATGGTCGCCCCCCGGATATTCGCCACCCCGCACACGACAGGACTGGACTTGGGCATCAACGTCAGCGACGGGCATTGCAGCACTTCCCGCACTTTGAACACGTTGATTCCGTAGAGCTGTTGGCCGTCGAGACGGAACAACAACAGCTCCAGGCGATTCTGCCCCACCAGTTGCGTGCGCTGGTTCACCGAATCCATTACACCAGCCATGCCCAGACTCCTACACCAACGCCAAGTGTTGTTGCGACGCACATTCATTGCTAAACGGCACGGCGCTTGCTTTTTAACTCGTATGAACGCTCAAACGACATTTTTCCGACGCCTGACCTCCCGCACCCGCAAAGCGCTGTGCGCGACGTCTGCCGTCTGCTTGTTTTTCGCTGGCAGCCCTGCCGGTGCTGATACGGTTACCTTGCCTGACATGCTTATCGGCGTCACCCAGGGCTTTCTTGAGTTCACCGTAGAAGACTATCTGGCTACCAGTCAAACGGAAGGTCGCTACGAAATCGAGGTCAACCAGCTCGACCCGCGTATGCGCATGCCTATGTGCGACAAGGAATTGACAGCGTCGCTGGAGAGTCCGGCACGCCCGCTGGGCCGGGTTACGGTCAAGGTGCGATGCGAGGGAAGCTCGCCGTGGACGGTGTTCGTGCCCGCTCAAGTCCGCCTGTTTCGCGAGATTGTCACCACCACCCGCCCGCTGAAACGCGCCGGAATTATCGAGCCGCAGGACGTGACCTTGCGTGAACGCGACATCAGCCAGATCAATCAGGGTTTCCTGACGTCGGTGGATGAAGCCATCGGGCAGAAATTAACCCGACCAACGGTCGCCGATCAGGTGATCACTCTGGTGCATCTGGAACAGGCTGAAGTGGTGCGCAAGGGTGATCAGGTGGTCATCATCGCCCGCAGCGGCACACTCGCCGTGCGCATGCCCGGCGAAGCCCTGGCCAATGGCGGTCTGAAAGAACAGATCCGGGTGAAAAACCTCAATTCCAACCGGGTGATCAAGGCGCAAGTCATCGCGCCGGGCCAGGTGGAAGTGGCCATGTAAAACGCTCAGGCAGAAAACTGGCGCCGATCTCGACGCTTCCCTAAACTGTGCCGAAGCAGAACACGCTTCGGCACATGCAGCTCATTGCAAAGTGAGCCTAAAGTTTTCCAGGGAATGGCCGAGAACATGGCAAGCGTCCAAATTCCCAGAGGTTTTTAACATGGTCATCGATTTCAGCCGTTTGAACAGCTCCTCGTCACTTACGGGCAGTACACGTACCAGCAACGCCAAGGAAACTGCCGAATCCGGCACCTCCGCGCCGCTGAATACCCAGGCCGAAACGGCCAGTACCGCAAAAAGCGGGGAATCGGTACACCTCAGCAATGAGGCTCAACAGTTGCAGAAGGTCACTGACAAGCTGCGCGATCAGCCTGCCGTCGACAAAGCCCGCGTGGCCGAGTTGAAAGCAGCGATTGCCGATGGCAGCTATAAAGTCGACAGCAACCGTGTAGCCAGCAAACTGCTCAACTTCGAAGCCCAGCGCTAGGCTTTTGCCGGCGCCAGGCTTTTGGACGCTTAGAACCCAAGGCCAGCCATGCACGACACTAATTTATTGCAACTGATCACCGACGACTTTGCTCCAGCTCAACAATTGCTGGAGTTACTGCAAACCGAGTCCCTCGCCTTGCACGGTCGCGACATGCCTTTGCTCGAAGATATTCTGGCGCGCAAACAGGCATTGATCATTCTGCTTGAACAGCATGGCCGCAAGCGCAGCGAAATCCTCGCCAGCCTCAACCTGCCGCTCGACCGTCAGGGCCTGGAGCAACTGGCCAGCCACTCGAGCATTGGCGACCAGTTGCTGGCTCAGAGCGACGTGCTGACCGACCTGATTGCCCAGTGCCAGGCGGCCAACGTCAAGAACGGCCAGTCGATCCAGATTCAGCAGGCCGCCACGGCCAATCAGTTGAAAATCCTCACCGGGGGCGAGCCGCCAGCGTTGTATGACGCCTCGGGCACTTTCGCCAAACCCACCAAGCCGCGTACGCTCAGCCAGGCGTGAGCCATTCGACGTGCCTGCACTATCAACCCGCGAAACATGCTGGCAAAATGCTGGCTAGTCGTAGTCAAATTTTGTCTGGAGATTGAGAAAACGTGCCAAACGCCCTAAGCGCGGATGACAGTCCGCAGCCCCCAAAGGTGCTGACCACGCCCCTGGAAATCTCCAGCAACCTGCGCCAGCTGCAAGAAAGCCACGATCCGCTGATCATCACGTTCCATGAGCGCAGCCAGCGCTTTCAGAGCTACCTGATCAAGGTCGACCGCGATACCGCGACCATCGCCCTGGACGAAATGATCCCGCGCGATGGCGAGCGTTTTCTGCTGGCGGGCGAACCGTTCAAGGTCGAAGGCTTCCACGAGGGCGTGCGCATCGCCTGGGAATGCACCGGCACGCTGAACATCGAAGAGTCCGAAGGCGACCGCTTCTACACCGGCGACCTGCCGACCGAAGTGGTTTACCACCAGCGCCGCAACGCCTTTCGCGCAGCCCTGAAGCTGACAGACCTGGTCAGCGTCGAACTCGGTGGTGAAAAGCTCAAGGCGCCGATCAACGGCAAACTGCTGGACATCTCCGCCACCGGTTGCAAGCTGCGTTTTGAAGGCGACATTACTGATCGCCTACAACTGGGCCAGGTCTACGACCGCATGATCGCCACCCCGCTGTTCGGCAATCAGCCCATCTCGGTCGAACTGCGTTATCTGCACTTCGAAGAAAAGCTCAACATCACCTTCGCTGGTCTGCGTTTCCACAACATCAGTGGCCAGGCGGCGCGCAACGTCGAGCGCTTCGTCTATCAGCTGCAGCGTGAAGCACGCCGGTTCGATAAAGACGATCTGTGATTCGTACAGGCAAATAGAAAGGGCAGTCCCGCGAGGGACTGCCCTTTTTTATGGCGGAAATTTTTCTGCCAGCACCGAACACCTGTGGCGAGGGAGCTTGCTCCCGCTGGGGCGCGAAGCGCTCCCTTTATCTGGCAAGCGGGGCCTGCTGCGCAGTCCAGCGGGAGCAAGCTCCCTCGCCACAGCCACAGTCAAAGTTACAGTTACAGTTACAGCGTCTGCCTCTGAACAGCCTTACCCTCACCCGACTCAGGGCCTGGCCCCACTGATGTCCGGTGTCGGTTTATCGCCGCCATCAGCCGGATCAGTTTCCACCGCCGCTTCAGGCTGCACTTCGGGTTCCGGCTCCGGTTCTGGCGTAACCGTGGTCTGCATCTGCTCCTGCACCACCTGCTCATCCACTCGCGGATCGAGTGCTGCCACCAGCGGCGAGCTGGACATGCTGTCCGGCATCGCTACGTGATGCAGCGGCGCATCGTCGACCTGATGCAGATTGGTCACGGCTTTCGGGCGGATGCGCCACACCAGCACCAATGCGAAGAAGCTGAAGAACGCGTACAGGCTCTGACTGCCAAACAGCTTCATCAGCACGCCCGCCAACAGCGGGCCGATACTTGCGCCGACCCCGTAGGTCACCAGCAGCATCGCCGTCAGCGACACACGGCGATCGCCCTCGACGTGGTCGTTGGAGAACGCCACCGCCAGCGGATACAGGCAGAACTGCACCAGCGAACACATGAATCCGACGACAAACAAAACCTCCAGCGGCACCTGCGGCAGGATCGCCAGCGGCAACGCCGCGACCGCGAGGAACCCGGCAAAGCAGCGAATCAGCAGCGCCCGGTCATAACGGTCGGACAACCAGCCCAACGGCCACTGCACCAGCAGCCCGGCAAAAATGCAGCTACCCATGAACAGACCGACCTGCTCGGTCGACAGCCCCTGCTGCGAGGCATACAGCGGCGCCAGACCGTAGAACGAGCCGATGATCAGGCCGGCGCCGAGCACCGTGCTCAACGACTGCGGCACGCGCTTGATGAAGAAGCGCGGCTCCATCGGCGCCGGATGCAGCGGCGCCGGGTGAATCCGCCGGGTCAGCGCCACCGGCACCAGACACAGGGCAAAACACAGCGCGACCAGCATCAGCAGCTCCAGACCGAGGCCCGGGTGCATGACCAGAATCAGCTGACCGAGCACCAGCCCCAGATACGAAGCGATCATGTAACCGCTGAACACCAGCCCGCGCTGATTGGCATCGGCCTGCTCGTTGAGCCAGCTCTCGATCACCATGTATTGGCACATCATGCCCAGACCGACGATGGTCCGCAGCACCAGCCACGCCGGCAGCCAGTCGACCAGTCCATGCCCGAGCACCGCCGCGCCGACAATCCCGGCACACGCCGAATACGCGCGAATGTGTCCGACCCGGGCGATCAAGCGGTGACCGATCTTGCCGCCCAGCACCAGGCCGAAATAGTTGGCCGCCATCAGCGCACCGACCCACAGTCCGTCGACATGGTCAGCGGCCAGGCGCAATGCCAGATAAGTAGATAGAAGGCCCGAGCCGATCAACATCATCAGCGAGGCGAAATACAGCGCTCGAAAGGATTTCCAGATTTGGCGCATCGGCGTTCCGAGCGGCTCCTTGCAGTAAGTATCGGGCTATCCAAACGATAGCCCGACGACGACAGTTCGTCAGGCCTGGGCTGCTAGAACACGCCGTTCCCAGGGAGTGATTTCATCAAAGAAGCTGGTCAACTCCATGGTCTTCGAAGCGATGTAGCCTTCGATGAACTCCTGTCCGAACAGTTCCCTGGCCAATTGGCTACGTTTCAGACGCTCGAGCGCGGCATGCAAGGTACACGGCAACGAAAGATTGTCCGGCACTTCGAATTCGCCCTGAATCGCCGCGGTCGGCTCCAATTCATGCTCGATCCCATGCAAGCCGGCGGCCAGACTCGCGGCAATCGCCAGATACGGGTTGGCATCGGCGCCGGGCAAGCGGTTTTCGACTCGCCGGGCCACCGGCGAACTGGCCGGAATTCGCAGCCCTGCGGCGCGGTTGTCATGGGACCAGCAGGCGTTGTTCGGCGACGCATACGGGTGACACAGACGCTGATAGGAGTTCACGTTCGGCGCAAACAGCGCGGTGAAATCGGCCATGCCCGCCTGCTGCCCGCCGATGAAATGGCGGAACATCGCGGTTGGCTGGCCACTCTCGTCACTGAACACGTTGTTGCCGGTGGCGATCTCGACCAGGCTCTGGTGAATGTGCATCGAACTGCCCGGTGTGTGCGCCAGCGGTTTGGCCATGCACACCACGCTCAGACCATGCTTGAGCGCGACTTCCTTGAGCAGGTGTTTGAACAGGAAGGTCTGATCGGCGAGCAACAGCGGATCACCGTGCAGCAAGTTGATCTCGAACTGGCTGACGCCCATTTCATGCATGAAGGTATCGCGCGGCAGACCGAGGGCTGCCATGCATTTATAGACTTCGCTGAAGAATGGCCGCAGACCATTGTTGGAACTGACGCTGAACGCCGACTGACCATCCTCGCGACGCCCGTCGAGGCCGACTGGCGGACGGAACGGCTGGGTCGGATCGGTGTTCGGCGCGAAGACGAAGAATTCCAGCTCGGTCGCCACTACCGGCGCCAGACCGCGTGCGGCGTAACGGGCGATGACTTTCTTGAGTTGGCCACGGGTCGACAGATTGGAGCTTTCACCGCTCAGTTCGTCGGCATCGCAGATGGCCAGGGCACGTGGCTCGTCGCTCCATGGCAGGGGATGGATCATGCTCGGCTCGGCCACCAGCGCGAGGTCGCCGTCATCGCTGCCGTAAAAACGCGCCGGCGGATACCCGCCCATGATGCATTGCAGCAGCACACCCCGCGCCATCTGCAAACGCCGCCCTTCGAGGAAACCCTCGGCGGTCATCACCTTGCCGCGCGGCACGCCGTTCAAATCCGGCGTGACACATTCAATCTCATCAATGCCGGTCAGTCGCTGCGCGAGTGAACGCTGGCCATCGGTTGTCATGACGCAATCCTTGTTATTGTGCGAGCCGCGAACGGCGACCGTACAAAATAGGCTCCGGCTGTTCGGAATATCAAGCAGCGTCAAACAAAAAAGGCCACCACTGAATTTCCGTGTAGGAGCTGCCGCAGGCTGCGATCTTTTGACTTTGTTTTTAAGATCAAAAGATCGCAGCCTGCGGCAGCTCCTACAGGGGGCATGCCTTCAGGGCAGGTAGAGGCTGAACACCCCGCCACCCAATGGTCCGCCATTGCGAATTTCGGTGTGCCCGACCACGCCATTGCGCTGGTGCAACGCAGCAATACGGTTGGCGAAATACAGGCCCAGGCCGGTGCTGCCGCTGCCGTGATTGATGCCTTGCACGTAATCAGCCTGACGCTCGAGCATTTCGGCCGGGTAACCGTCGCCGTCATCGTTGATGCTCAACACCAGTTGCCCGGCCTCGTCGCTGACGGTAATCAGCAGCGACTCGCGGGCATGACGAATGGCGTTGTTGATGCAGTTGCCCAACACCGAGGCTACCAATTCGCGGTCGAAGAACCCCAGCGGGCTCAAGGGATCGACTTCATAGGTGGCAATGATCCCGCGACTGGCGAACACCTCTTGGTGCGATGCCAGTTGCGCCTCGATGAAATCATCCAGTTCGTGATACGCCGGTTGCAGCGGCAACTGGTTGACGCCGAGCTTGTACAGCCCCAGCAACTGCACCAGCATGCCGTTGAGGTGGGCGAACTCGAAGTCGATCACGCCCTGCTCCGCCCCGCTACGCTGCTCTTGAGGCAAACGCGCCAGCCACTGGCTGTGGGCCTGCATCAGCATCGCCAGCGAGTTCTTCATGTCGTGAACGGTGGAGGCAATCACCGTGGAGAAATCCAGCGCCTGCTCGTCTTGGTTCATTCGCCAAACGCCTTGCTTTTCAGCTTCTGATAACGCGCAAACCGCGCGTCGGTGTCGGGCATCAGGCCGACCATTTTCAGGCAGGCCCGACATTCTTCCAGCTCCGCCGACGGCACACTGGTGTCGGTGCCGTGCAGCAGCGACTGGGCCATGTTCAGCGCGATACTGATGTTCTTCGGTTGCATCTTCAGCGCCTTGCGGAACACCTCGCGGGCCTCCACCAGGTTGCCGGTCTTGTACACACGCACGCCCTGCCGGTTGAGGTCGGCAGCGGCGTTGCTCGAACTGAGGATAGTCGGATCGTCGGTGAGCTTGGCGATGTCTTTCATCACCGCCGGATCGTCACCGTAGATCTCCGCACAGCTCTTGAGCATCGAAGTGCCCGCCTCGGCCTGACCGAGCATCTGCAATTGCTTGGCGACCAGCAGCGCGGCCTCGGGACTCATGAACTGCTCCATGCCGTCGAGGCGCATCAGCGCTTGTTCGGTGAGTTTGTCGGCAGTCTCGGCATCGTTGAGCAGCAGACTGGTGGCCTTCATCAGCCGCGCACGAATCTGCAGGCCCGGGTCAGACGGGTTCTCTTTGGCGACGGCGCTGAGCGTGGTGTTGATCTCCAGCCGCGTGCGCGTATCGAGACCGCGCTCACTGCCCTTGCTGATCAAGGCATGAGCCAGACCAAGGTTGCTTTCCGGATCCTTGAAGCGCGACTGCGCGCCCTGCGCCACTGCCTGCCGATAAGCGCGGGACGCGGTGTCGAAGTCTTCGTTGGCCATCGCCAGTTTGCCGAGCAACGCCTGCCGGCGCACCGCCAGCGGCGATAAGCGAATGGCCTCCTCCAGCACCCGCTGCGCGCCTTTGGTATCGCCCTCGGCGACCAGCACATCGGCCATGCCGTCGTACAGTGCCGGCATCATCGGAAATACTTTCAGCGCTTTTTCGTAAACACCTTTGGCCTGCGCCACTTGCCCACGCTTGAACAGCAACTTGCCCAACCCGGCAAACGCCCACGGCAACGGCCGGTCAGCGATGATGCTGTCGTAGAGGCGTTCAAGGGCTTCGTTCTGGTTCATGTCGCGCAGCGCATCGGCGCGATAACGCAGGCACAGCGGCGAATAACGAATGTCCTGCTTGCACAGCGCAATACAGGCATTGAGCACCTCGACCGGCTTACCGCGATCAAGGGCTTGCAAAATCGGTTTGAGCAACGTCTTGCGCTGCTCCAGACGCTCCAGGCGCTGGGCCAGGCCGGAGCGGTTGAACGGCTTGGTCAAGTAAGCATCCGGCTCGTGCTCCAGGGCACTGAGCACCATTGCCTGACTGGTCTCGGCGGTCACCATGACAAACACCGCTTCATGGCTGATGAGTTTTTCCGACATCAGGTCTTCGAGGACCTGCTGGCCGTTCTTCTTGCCGTCGCCGAGGTGAAAATCCTGCAGGATGAAGTCATAAGACTTCTGCGCACACATCTTCAGCGCCTGCTCGCCGGTATCGGCGGTATCCACATCCTTGACCCCCAGTTCGCGCAGCATCGAGCGTACGGAACTGCGGAAATCCGAGAAATCATCGACGATCAGAAAACTCTTTTGGTGATACGACAGCATCGAGGATTTCCAGGCAATTGAAGTAGGTGAACCGGGGGGCGTTTTCACAGGCGCGCAGATGATAGCTGGAGGCTAAATGCTATCAAGCGATTTCGTGCGAGTCTGAGGTCGCCGAATGAGTTATCGGCAAGGGGTGGGGTTCTCTGAAGTGGAGAGGTTCAAGATTCCTTGTGCAGCGATTACCCTGCGCGCCGGGTCATCTTTTCACTACAAGGTTTATCTCGACGGGCGACACGGGCGAAGCGTGGAAGGCTATCGACGTCAACCGTTCCGGTTTCGTGGATCTCCTCGCGGATGCGAGACGAGGGGGCCTTGTATTCGCGGTTTCCGGAATCGGAAGAAGGTTGGCGAGAATGAATTGAAGATGGGGGTGCCAAGGAGATTGGGATGTCATGGAGAGTAATCCTCCCAGCCGGGCCCTCCATAAGGCGTCTTATCCAGCTCGGGAAAATCCGTCGTCCACTCCCCCCAGTCCATGTACTCATAGTACTTGTTCATCGCTTCAAAGCGGCTTGCCGCCTCAACTTCCCAAATCAGTTTTGACCCCGGCTCAAGGAGCGCGCGCGATTCATCACCCTGAGGCCCGGAGGGACAAAACAATTGTAAGCCATCGGGTTCCAGCCATAGTTCATGATTCAAGGTTCATCCTCATTGGTCTGAATGAGCCATTGGCTGGCGTTCACTGCGAAGCGAACCTCCAACCCAAAGCCGAGAGACGCAAGTTCGGTAGTTAGAAATAGTCTAGGTCAGCAGTAGCTATCGTCGACCAAAGACTCATCTCTTCTTGCAGAGCAATACCTTGGTACGAGGTCGCGATTACTAAAAAGCCCCGACGGGCAATAACCTGAGCGGGGCTCTTTGCATGCTTGAAGCGATCCTTTTGCCCCCCTCTGCCCCCACGAGGCTCGGACGTTCGTCGCTTAAATCGCTGGAAGCATAGATATATATGGTGTCCCAGGGCAGGTTCGAACTGCCAACCTTCCCCTTAGGAGGGGGATGCTCTATCCAATTGAGCTACTGAGACACTGAGTTGTCGTGGCCGGACACGGCGCGACGGACGGCGTGCATGTTAACGGCCAGCCCCTGATTTGTCATGTCGTCCGTGGGCTTTTTAAGTGTAGGCAGGCGCCCTGCGATGCTGCGGGAACATTTACCGTGCAATTTGCACTGCCGCGAAAAAGCCATCATTGCAGATTGCAACCCGAAGCTTGGGGGAAACCCTTGCAAATGCTTGTTTTTAAAGGACTTCACAGCGGTTAGACTGTTGGCACGCCGGCTGCTTTGTCTGTTCTCATAACAGCACAAACGGAGTCCGCCCCATGAACAGCACTCTCCTCCTCGCAAACGCAATCGCACTGGCGGTTTTGGTTGGCTTTCATTTTGTTCCCGAGCGTGCTGAACCGGTGGCCCAACGCATGCCGCATTACTTGCAGGTGCAGAAGGCGCCGCAGTGGGCGGTGCTGAGCGATCAGAGCGACTTCGCAGCACAGGCAGTCAATGAGCCTGAGCAAGCACAGCCGACGCGCGACACCGAACGTCTGGTTTTTTGAAATATCTTCAGGAGTACAGCATGTCCAAATCAGCCGCAGGATTTCTGATCCTCGCCTTATTGAGTGGCGTTGTGCATTTTTCGCTGTTCGAGGAAACCACAGTCACCCTGCCCTTGATCAGCTGCGGCGTGTTTGCAGTGTTGTTTGTACTGGCCCTGGTGGCCGGGCGCAAAATCAAGTTTGATCCGGTGCTGCGTTAAGCCGGATCAAGTCCAGCAGTTGCTTGACGGCGTCCGCCAGTTCGCCCGAGTTGTCGATCAGATGCACGGGCAAGTCAGTTGCCCTTCTGTCCTTGAACAGCGCATTGCGCGCCAGCCTCGCATCGATCTGCTCGGGCGTCTCCCGGCCACGTCTGAGCAGACGTTCACGCAAGACCTCATCCTTGACCGTCAGCAAAACCGGCAGCAGGCTTGGATAGCGCTCAAGCGCCTGACGCAGGTTGGCGCGTGAGCCGTTCACCAGCACGGATTGCCCAGCGCGTAACCGTTCGTCCATTTCTGCGGGAATGCCATAAGCCAGCCCATTGGCCTGCCAGGTCAGCGAGAAATCCCCGGCTTGCTGGCGTCGCTCGAACTCTTCGGGCGTCACGCCAATGGCATCCTCACCCACCGATTCCGCTGATCGGGTAATCACCCTGCGAATGATTTCACAGTTCAACTCGCGCAAAGACTCACGCGCGGCCTCGATCAGGCTGTCCTTGCCTGAACCGGAGGGTCCCATCAGATAAATAAGCCTGCCATCCATCCTGAAAACGCCCTCCAACGGGTGTTTGCCCTAGTAAATCGGCAGATTGCCACTATCCTGTACAGGTAAGGAACAAGGATTGAAAATCCGCATAGCATGCACGTTCTGACGTCATCGGACATCAACAGATGTGCACCCGGAAGCGGTCAGTGATGCGGGCCAGGGCAAAGATTTCAAACCAGTCCGCATTTCTGATAATTGGTGCTGGCATTACGCCTTTACCCAGCTCAATATTTGTCACAGAATTGACGCCAATGATCTGGCAATTTTGAGGCATGATGCGCGCCTCTTAACAATTCAGGTTGAACCATTTGGCGCGGATGCTTGTCCTACCACACATCCTGCGGCCAATCCCGAGAACCGCTCCCCTGAACTAACCGGTTAAATATATGCGCCCATTGAAACAGGCAATTTATTCCAGCCGTACGGCTGACAAGTTCGTCGTACGTCTGCCAGACGGGATGCGTGAACGCATTGCCGAGGTGGCTCGCAATCATCATCGCAGCATGAACTCCGAAATCATTGCGCGCCTTGAGCAGAGTCTTATTCAGGAAGGCGCATTGGGCGAAGAGCTGAGCATGCGCCTGGACAGCCCGGAGCTGTCGTTGCACGAGCGCGAGCTGCTGCAACGCTTCCGTCAGCTGTCTCACCGTCAACAGAACGCTCTGGTGTCGCTGATCGCTCACGACGCCGAGATGGCCGCAGACGCGTCCTGATCTACATCGAACATCTCAAGCCAGCTTAAGTGCTGGCTTTTTTTTGCCCGGGTGTTAATCACGACAATCCGAGGCAGACTTTGTAGTGAGGGGATTTATCCCCTCACCACAGATAAATACACAGGCACAAAAAAGCCCGCCAATTGGCGGGCTTTTGCGTTGCATAGAATCAAAGCAGGAAGATCGTCGCCAACCCCAGAAAGATGAAGAAGCCACCGCTGTCGGTCATGGCCGTGATCATCACACTGGCGCCCATCGCCGGGTCGCGGCCCATCTTGGCCAGCGTCATCGGGATCAACACTCCCATCAGCGCCGCGAGCAGCAGGTTGAGAGTCATCGCCGCCGTCATCACCACACCCAGCGACCAACTGCCGTAAAGCAGGTAGGCGACCACGCCGATCACCCCACCCCAGACCAGACCGTTGATCAACGCCACCGCCAGCTCCTTGCGCATCAGCCGCGAAGTGTTGCCGGTGCTGACCTGGTCGAGCGCCATGGCACGCACGATCATGGTGATCGTCTGGTTGCCGGAGTTACCGCCGATACCCGCCACGATCGGCATCAGCGCTGCCAGCGCCACCAGCTTCTCGATCGAGCCTTCGAACAGACCGATCACCCGCGACGCGACAAAGGCCGTGATCAGGTTGATTGCCAGCCACGCCCAACGGTTGCGCAGGGATTTCCAGACCGAGGCGAAGATGTCTTCCTCTTCGCGCAGACCGGCCATGTTGAGGACTTCGCTTTCGCTCTCCTCACGAATCAGGTCGACCATTTCGTCGATGGTCAGACGGCCGATCAGCTTGCCGTTCTTGTCGACCACCGGGGCCGAGATCAAGTCGTAACGTTCGAACGCCTGAGCAGCGTCATAGGCGTCTTCGTCCGGGTGAAAACTCACCGGATCGCTGGCCATGACTTCGGCCACCTGTTTTTCCGGATCGTTGACCAGAAGACGCTTGATCGGCAGCACGCCCTTGAGCACACCGTCGTAATCGACCACGAACAGTTTGTCGGTGTGGCCCGGCAGCTCTTTGAGACGACGCAGGTAACGCAGAACCACTTCGAGGCTGACATCCTCACGGATGGTCACCATCTCGAAGTCCATCAGCGCACCGACCTGCTCCTCGTCATAGGACAGGGCCGAACGTACGCGCTCGCGTTGCTGCTGGTCGAGCGTCTCCATCAGCTCATGGACGACGTCTCGCGGCAGCTCGGAGGCCAGGTCAGCAAGTTCGTCGGCGTCCATGTCCTTGGCCGCTGCCAGGAGCTCGTGATCGTCCATGTCGGCGATCAGCGTTTCACGAACGGAATCGGATACTTCGAGAAGAATGTCGCCGTCGCGATCAGCCTTGACCAGTTGCCAGAGCGTCAGACGGTCGTCCAGCGGCAAGGCTTCAAGGATGTAGGCAACGTCGGCGGAGTGCAGATCATCGAGTTTGCGTTGCAGCTCGACGAGGTTCTGCCGGTGAACCAGGTTCTCGACCCGGTCGTGGTGCGCGCCTTCCTGGCGATGAGTCAGGTCTTCGACGACCTTCTGGCGCTGCAGCAGCTCAACGACCTGAGCCAGGCGATCCTGCAGGCTTTCCTGGGTTTTCTTTACTTCGATTTCGGACATAGGCGAACTCCACTCCCAGCAGCGGGGCACGCCGGAAGGATCAATCAGTCAATTCATGATTGGTGAAACGGGCTACTGAGTAACTACTGGGTAAGTCCATGGAGGTTTTCCATAAGCCCCGGCGGGGCTGACGGGCGCAATGATACACCGCCTGACGGTTTTAAACGTTAAAAAATCGCGGTTGAAACAAGCGCTTGCGCGACAAAGCTGAGCGCTGTCCTGACCCGTGCAGATGCGACGACTCATCTTGAAAAGAAAACACAACGGCACTGAAAAATGTAGCGACTACCCTTGAGCGTAGACCGTCATGGAGGACGTCGAATGCTATCCAGAACATCCCGTTTTGTAGTCGCCAGCCTGCTCTGCCTGCCGCCCGCCGGGGCCGCCACCAGCCTTCACCGCTGCGAAGCGCCCGACGGCGGCATCACCTTCACCAGCCTGAGCTGCGCGAGCGACGAGCAGCTTTCAGTGCAACAGGTTCATCCCTACTCGCCCGGATCCGTCATACCGATCATGCCGGAACACAACCACGAGGAAATATCCGGTATGACAATCAGGGGACGTGAACCGGGTATTGTTGGCCGCCTCGAGGACAAATGCGGAAACCTGATCGATGCCCGGCAGCGCCGCGCAGCGATCATCAACCGACGAGTGATTGCCGGCATGAGCCAACAGGATGTCGAAAGCGCGCTCGGCAAACCGGACAAGGTGAATATTCGGACGTCGACAACGAGCTATCGCTACGACCTGAAACGAGGCCGCAGTGCTCAAGTCGATTTTGACGAGCAGGGATGCGTGAAAGGAAAAGCCAAATCGCAGGCAACAAAAAGCCCGCGTTGAACGCGGGCTTCTTGAATATGGTGCACTCGACAGGATTCGAACCTGTGACCGCTCGGTTCGTAGCCGAGTACTCTATCCAGCTGAGCTACGAGTGCATTTTGTGTTTTTAGACCAGATCACAACTGGTTGAAGCCAAGTTGCCTGTATTGCTACAAACGACTCTTAAATGGTGCACTCGACAGGATTCGAACCTGTGACCGCTCGGTTCGTAGCCGAGTACTCTATCCAGCTGAGCTACGAGTGCATTTGTGTTTTTAAACCAGACCACAACTGGCTGAAGCCGAGTTCTTTATATCGCTATAAACAACTCTTAAATGGTGCACTCGACAGGATTCGAACCTGTGACCGCTCGGTTCGTAGCCGAGTACTCTATCCAGCTGAGCTACGAGTGCATTTGTTGCGCCGCATTATAGCCCGTCTAATCTCTATTCCAACCACTTTTTCTAATAAATTCAAGAACTTACAGAAAAAGCCAGATTACAACGTACTAAGCAAATAATGGCGGAGAACGGGGGATTCGAACCCCCGACACCCTTTTGAGGTGTACTCCCTTAGCAGGGGAGCGCCTTCGGCCACTCGGCCAGCTCTCCGCAACACGGGGCGTATATTAACCACCTTCTTCCCCGTTTGCAAACATAAAAATCGATAAAAATTAATGGCTTGGTTCTTCGTCCTTCTCTTTCTTTATACGCAGGTAAATTTCCTCACGGTGCACGGCAACCTCTTTCGGGGCGTTGACGCCGATGCGCACTTGATTTCCTTTGACGCCGAGCACGGTCACGGTGATTTCGCCATCACCGATAATCAGGCTTTCTGCGCACCGACGAGTCAGAATCAGCATACCTTTCTCCTCACGCAATTCTTCAGGGACAACAGTCTGCAAAAAAAAGGCACCCGACCTACAACCGGAGCGATCGTAGCCCTACATGCCTGAGTATTGACCAGCGCGAGCAAAAGAACAGTTCAGGGCTCGCGCCATTCAAAAAATAAAGGGCGCGGTCAGACCGCGCCCTTCAGATGACCGGATTACTCGCCCTGACGGGCCGGCGCGTCCAGTTCGAAAGCCGTGTGCAGGGCGCGCACGGCCAGTTCCAGGTACTTCTCCTCGATCACTACGGAAACCTTGATTTCCGACGTCGAGATCATCTGGATGTTGATGCTTTCTTTCGCCAGGGATTCGAACATGCGGCTGGCCACGCCTGCGTGGGAACGCATGCCGACGCCGACGATCGAGACCTTGGCAATCTTGGTGTCGCCCACCACTTCCCGGGCACCGATCTCGCGAGCGGTGTTTTCCAGCACGGCCTGTGCGGCCTGGTAGTCGTTGCGGTGCACGGTGAAGGTGAAGTCGGTGGTGTTATCGTGCGCGACGTTCTGCACGATCATGTCGACTTCGATGTTCGCGGCACTGATCGGGCCGAGAATCTTGAACGCCACGCCCGGGGTGTCTGGCACGCCACGGATGGTCAGCTTGGCTTCATCGCGGTTGAAAGCGATGCCGGAGATGATCGGCTGTTCCATGGTTTCCTCTTCATCAATAGTAATGAGGGTACCCGGACCCTCCTTGAAGCTGTGCAGTACGCGCAGCGGAACGTTGTACTTGCCGGCGAATTCCACCGCACGGATCTGCAGCACCTTGGAACCGAGGCTGGCCATTTCCAGCATCTCTTCAAAGGTGATCTTGTCCAGTCGCTGAGCGACCGGCACCACACGCGGGTCAGTGGTGTAGACACCATCGACGTCGGTGTAGATCTGGCATTCATCAGCCTTCAAGGCAGCCGCCAGTGCCACGCCCGTGGTGTCGGAACCGCCACGGCCGAGGGTGGTGATGTTGCCGTGCTCGTCGACGCCCTGGAAACCGGCGACAACCACCACGCGACCTGCTTTCAGATCACCACGAATCTTCTGGTCATCAATCTGCAAGATACGCGCTTTATTGTGCGCACTGTCCGTCAGGATCCGCACCTGATTACCGGTGTACGACACCGCCGGCACACCGCGCTTGATCAGCGCCATGGCCAACAGGGCAATCGTCACCTGCTCACCGGTGGAGACGATCACGTCCAGCTCACGCGGAACCGGTTGCACGTCGCCACTGATTTGCTTGGCCAGATCGATCAGACGGTTGGTTTCGCCGCTCATTGCAGACAGCACAACCACCAGGTCATCGCCGGCATCGCGGAATTTCTTAACCTTGTCGGCGACCTGCTCGATTCTCTCGACAGTGCCGACCGAGGTGCCTCCAAATTTCTGTACGATCAAAGCCATTTCAAAGCCGCCTCTGCCCATGAAGGGCGCCCAATAATCACTCGAACAGCCGCCGGGCCCGCCACTAGACTGCGGGCCCGACGGGCCGTCTTATAAACCCTGCTCGACGAATGGAACGGTCAGCGCCAGCGCGCCATCCAGTGCGCCGGCGTCGACACCGCCGCCCTGCGCCATGTCCGGACGACCACCGCCCTTCCCGCCCACTGCCGCAGCAGCCTGTTTCATCAAATCACCGGCTTTGAGTTGGCCAGTCAGGTCCTTGGTTACGCCTGCAACCAGTACGACCTTTTCCTCATGGACACTGCCGAGCAGGATCACTGCGCGGCCGAGTTTGTTTTTCAGCTGATCGACCAGCGCCAGCAGCGCCTTGCCGTCCTGACCATCCAGACGTGCAGCCAGAACCTTCACGCCTTTGACGTCGACTGCCGAGTTCGACAGATCGTCGCCTGCAGCGCTGGCAGCCTTGGCCTGCAACTGCTCGAGCTGCTTTTCCAGCGCGCGGTTGCGCTCCAGCACAGCCGACAGCTTGTCGATCAGATTGTCGCGGCTGCCCTTGACCAGGTTGGCCGCTTCCTTGAGTTGTTCTTCAGCGGCGTTCAAGTAGGCCAGTGCCGCAGCACCGGTGACTGCCTCGATACGACGCACGCCCGATGCCACACCGCCTTCGCTGATGATTTTCAGCAGGCCGATGTCGCCGGTACGGTTGGCGTGGATACCGCCACACAGCTCGACGGAGAAATCGCCGCCCATGCTCAGCACGCGCACGTTGTCGCCGTACTTCTCGCCGAACAGCGCCATCGCGCCTTTCTGCTTGGCGGTCTCGATGTCGGTTTCTTCGGTTTCAACTGCAGAGTTCTTGCGGATCTCGGCGTTGACGATGTCTTCCAGCGCCTTGATCTGCTCAGGCTTGATCGCTTCGAAGTGGCTGAAGTCGAAGCGCAGACGCTGGCTGTCCACCAACGAACCCTTCTGCTGAACGTGCTCGCCCAGTACCTGACGCAGCGCAGCGTGCAACAAGTGCGTGGCCGAGTGGTTCAGCGAAGTCGCGTGACGCACCTCGGCATCGACGTGGGTTTCCACTGGCGCGCCGATGGTCAGGCTGCCGGAATCCAGCACGCCGTGGTGCAGGAACGCGCCGCCGGTCTTGGTGGTGTCACGGACGTCGAAACGCGCGCTGCCCGCCTGGAGGAAACCGCAGTCGCCGATCTGACCACCGGACTCAGCGTAGAACGGCGTCTGGTTCAGCACGATTACCGCCTCTTCGCCTTCATTCAAGACGTCGACCGACTGGCCATCTTTATAGATGGCGACGATTTTTGCCGAACCACTGGTGTCTTTGTAGCCGGTGAACTCGGTGGCCACATCAACCTTGACCAGGGTGTTGTAGTCCAGACCGAACGAGCTGGCCGAACGCGCACGAACACGCTGGGCTTCCATTTCACGCTCGAAGCCGACTTCGTCCACAGTCAGGCCGCGCTCGCGAGCGATGTCGGCCGTCAGGTCCATCGGGAAACCGTAGGTGTCGTAGAGTTTGAATACTACGTCGCCCGGCACCACGGTGCCTTTGAGTTCCAGCAGATCCTGTTCGAGGATCTTCAGGCCGTGCTCCAGGGTCTTGGAGAACTGCTCTTCTTCAGCCTTGAGCACGCGCTCGATGTTGCTCTGCTGCGACTTCAGTTCCGGGAAGGCTTCGCCCATCTCGGCGACCAGCGCCGCGACGATCTTGTAGAAGAAGCTGCCGGTAGCGCCCAGCTTGTTGCCGTGACGGCAGGCGCGACGAATGATCCGGCGCAGCACGTAGCCGCGACCTTCGTTGGACGGCAATACACCGTCAGCGATCAGGAAACCGCACGAACGGATGTGGTCGGACACCACTTTGAGCGACGACTGATCGCCATTTTCGCAGCCGATCGCTTCGGCCGAGGCCTTCAGCAGGTTCTTGAACAGGTCAATGTCGTAGTTGGAATTGACGTGCTGCATCACCGCACTGATCCGCTCCAGGCCCATGCCGGTGTCGACCGACGGCGCTGGCAACGGATGCAACACACCATCGGCGGTGCGGTTGAACTGCATGAACACGTTGTTCCAGATCTCGATGTAACGGTCGCCGTCTTCTTCCGGCGAACCCGGTGGGCCGCCCCAGATGTGGTCGCCGTGATCGTAGAAAATCTCGGTGCACGGGCCGCACGGGCCGGTATCGCCCATGGTCCAGAAGTTGTCGGAGGCGTACGGCGCACCTTTGTTGTCGCCGATGCGGATCATGCGCTCGACCGGCACGCCGATCTGCTTGGTCCAGATGTCATACGCTTCGTCGTCGGAGGCGTAGACGGTGACCCAGAGTTTTTCCTTCGGCAGTTTCAGAACGCCGGTCAGGAAGGTCCAGGCGAAGGTAATCGCGTCGTGCTTGAAATAGTCACCGAAGCTGAAATTACCGAGCATTTCGAAGAAGGTGTGGTGACGAGCGGTATAACCGACGTTTTCCAGGTCGCTGTTCTTGCCACCGGCACGCACGCACTTCTGGCTGCTGGTTGCGCGGGTGTACGCGCGCTTTTCCTGGCCCAGGAAGCAGTCCTTGAACTGGTTCATCCCCGCGTTGGTGAACAGCAGGGTTGGGTCGTTGCCCGGAATCAAAGAGCTGGAGGCTACACGGGTGTGGCCTTGCTCTTCGAAGAAGCGAAGGAAGGCTTCACGGATTTCTGCGCTTTTCATTAGGTTCTTCCACGGAGGCTGCGGCCAAAGGCCTGTACGAAACGTCAACAGACGAAACGACGGCAAAGGGCCGCATTATATCGGCCCTTCGCGCGGGGTACAGCGTGTTTATACGATAGTAACGGTCAATTGGACGGCTAACGCTGTCACTTGCGCGAAAACTCGACGAATGTCGCGATCACTTGCTCGATTTGCGAGCGACTGACGTCCATGTGCGTGACCAGGCGCAGGCGCGCGGCGGCGCTCAACTTGATCCCGCGTTCGGCGGCAAACGCCTTGAGCGCTTCGGCCCGCTCGCCCATTTGCACGTAGACCATGTTGGTCTGCACCGGCTCGACGCTGAACCCGGCCTCGTGCAGGCCTTCGGCCAGATATTGCGCGTTGGCGTGGTCATCTGCCAGGCGCTCGACGTGGTGATCCAGCGCATACAGCCCCGCCGCTGCCAGCAACCCGGCCTGACGCATGCCGCCACCGACCATTTTGCGCAGGCGTCGGGCCTTGCCGATCAGCTGCTCAGTGCCACACAGCACCGAACCGACCGGCGCACCAAGCCCCTTGGACAGGCACACCGACACCGAATCGAAATGTTGCGTGATCTCGCGGGCATCGACGCCCAGCTTGACCGCCGCGTTGTAAAGGCGCGCGCCGTCGAGGTGCAGTTGCAAGCCTTTATCCTGAATGAAGCGGCGGGCGCGGGCCAGATACTCCAGCGGCAGTACTTTGCCCTGCATGGTGTTTTCCAGCGCCAGCAGCCGGGTACGGGCGAAGTGGAAGTCATCGGGCTTGATCGCCGCAGCGACCTGATCCAGATCCAGCGAACCGTCGGCCTGCAACTCCAGCGGCTGCGGCTGGATCGAACCGAGTACCGCCGCGCCACCGCCTTCGTACTTATAGGTATGCGCCTGCTGGCCGACGATGTATTCGTCGCCACGTTCGCAGTGCGCCATCAGGCCCAGCAGGTTGCTCATGGTGCCGGTCGGCACGAACAGCGCGGCGGCGAAACCCAGACGCTTTGCCAATTCCGCCTCCAGACGATTGACCGTCGGATCTTCGCCGTACACATCGTCACCGGTGGCCGCCGCAGTCATCGCGTCGAGCATGGCAGGAGTCGGTTGGGTGACAGTGTCGCTGCGAAGATCGATAACGCTCATGAATCTGGCCTCGGAGTCAGCAGGGGAAATCCCTTTTCGAAGGTGAATTACTGCGGTCATGGCGCGGATTAATCAACCCTTGAGCGCGAAAAGGTCAGGTTACTTCTTGAGAACACGCCATCCATGTGGGAGCGAGCCTGCTCCGGGCGGCGTCCCGAAGAAAGCAGTGTGTCAGTCAGCAGATGTGTCACTGACAGACCGCCTTCGCGAGCAAGCTCGCTCCCACAGGTTCTGTGCACGGTCGGAAAATATGTGATAAAAACGCTGCGCCGCCCGACAAAGGGCGGCAAAAACGTTCTCAGGGCGGGGTGCAATTCCCCACCGGCGGTAATTGCGCGCAATGCGCATAGCCCGCGAGCGCTTGGCGACGAACACGGCTTTTGCAGTGCCCGGCGACAAGGTCAGCAGACCCGGTGAGATTCCGGGGCCGACGGTCATAGTCCGGATGAAGAGAGAACGGGATTGACGCCAAAGGGCCGCCTGCGCACTGCTGTGCTCGCGCGTACCCTTGAATCCCTTTCGATTCATAACGCCCTGTTTTTCACACAAACAGGAGTCAGAACATGCAACCCACCGCTATCGACAGCAAAACCAAACACCCTCACGGCGAGCGCGTTGCGTTCATCCAGGCCTGCTGGCACAAGGAAATCGTCGACCAGAGCCGTAAAGGCTTCGTCGCCGAGATGCTGGCCCAGGGTTATCAGGAATCGGACATCGATTTCTTCGAAGTCGGCGGCGCCTTTGAAATGCCCCTGCACGCCAAGTTGCTGGCCAAGACCGGTCGCTATGCCGGCATCGTCGCCGCTGCACTGGTGGTAGACGGCGGCATCTACCGTCACGAGTTCGTCGCCCAGTCAGTGGTCAGCGGCCTGATGCAGGTGCAGCTGGAAACCGAAGTGCCGGTGTTCTCGGTGTCCCTGACCCCGCACCACTTCCATGCCGGTGACGAACATCAGAAGTTCTTCTTCGAGCACTTCGTGCACAAGGGTCAGGAAGCGGCGCGCACTTGCGCGGATACGCTGCAAAAGGTTCGCGCGCTGCGTCGCAGTGAGCCGCGTGCAGTCGCGGTCTGATAGCCCATGAGTGAGGCTTTTGGTCTCACTCATTCCCCTGTGGGAGCGAGCTTGCTCGCGAAAGCGGACTGACAGCCAACTCAAATGTTGTATGCCAGATTGCATTCGCGAGCAAGCTCGCTCCCACAGGGTCATACATCAGACCGAAAATTGGGTCAGGCGAGATGTTCGTCGGTGGTCGGCACGATCAGGATGCCCGCGCGCAAGCCGTTCTTGACCTTGGGATTAGGGAAAATGATCCGCGCGCCCTCTTCCTCGATGATCCAGCGGGTATTGGCCAGGTCTTCGGCCAGCACATAACCCACATCCAGTTCGGAAAAGTTCTCGATGTCCGCCGGCAGGTTCAGGCGGAATGCATCGCTGTGCTTGATGATTTCCCGGGCGACGCTGAACAGCTGCAAACCATCCAGACCTTCTGCAGCCAGATCCGGCTCATTGCCTTCGATGATCTGCTTCAGACGGGTTTCCAGGCGTGAAACATCCACCCCTTCGTTCTGCCCGAACGGCCGTGCCTTGCCCAGCTCCAGGGTGAAAGCCTCGGCGCCGAGCTTGTCGTAGGTGTAGGAACTGAAGACGATCGACGGCTTGTTCTGCAGCAGCACCGCTTCCATCCCGGCGGCGCGCAGACGTGCCAGTTCGCGGCGCGAATGCTGACGACCATCCTTCCACGGGTACAGGGCGAACTGCTCGATCTTCGAACCACGAATGGCGGTGTGCAGATCGTAGTGCAGACGCTGACGATCCGGCAGGCTGAAGAAACTCGCCGCCAGGCGTTCCAGCTCGCAGGCGCGGATGGCTTCGGAACCGCTGGTTTGTTCATGCCGGCCGTTGAACAGCCGATTGACGTCCTGCTCGACGAAGCGCTCGCCCTTGCGAATCGCTTCCGGGTTGCCGAACAGGAACAGAATGCGTGCACGCGGCTTCAGATCGCCGCGAGCGATGTCATGCAGCAGCCGGTCGAGCAACTCGATCGGCGCTGTTTCGTTGCCGTGGATACCTGCCGACAGCAGCAGGTCCAGGCCATTGTCGCGCGCTTCGGGTGGCCGCACTTCCAGCGCACCCTCGCTCAACCAGCGCATGCGCACGCCTTCGACAGTCAGTTGAGTCTTCTCCGCCGGTTCGCGGCCGGCGAGGGTCAGTTCAAGCAGTTTGCCGAGGGCGAGCATAGAGCGGTTTCCTTAGTGGTCGTGGTTGCAATCCGGGCCGTGCACGTGGTCTTCGTCACCGACTTCAGCCGGTTCCATTTCCAGTTGCAGACTTACCAGATTAGTTGCCAATGGGCGCAGCAGCAGGTTGGCGTACTCTTCGTCACCTTCCTCGACGTCCACGCCGATCAGCAGTTGGCCACGGCCGTCCTGCTGGATCCACAGCTCTTTGCCTTGCCACATGACCGCGACGCGGGTGCAGGAGGTTTGCAGTTGCGTGCCGTCGGTGTCTTCAAGGATCAGCTGCAGGGAATCGCTCATGTTTTTACTCTCTTGGGGAGACAAGCCGCGCGCCGCGTTCAGACGACGCGCCGGTCATCAATTGATCTGGAATGGATAAACCGCGCCCAGTTTAAGGATTTGCGTCAGTTCATCCAGTGCCGTCCGGCATTCAAGCAGCAACTGCGGGTCCGCCAGATCGCTTTCGCTCAGGCGGTCGCGGTAGTGCTTTTCAACCCATGCGGTCAACGAACCGTACAACGGGGCCGTCATGATAACCCCTGGGTTGACGGCCGCCAGCTCGGTTTCGTTGAGCGCGACGCGCAGTCGCAGGCACGCCGGGCCACCGCCGTTCTGCATGCTTTGCTTGAGGTCGAAGACTTTGACTTCACGGATCAGGCCGCCGGAGCTGGTCAGACCTTGCAGGTAGTTCCACACGCGCTCGTTGCCCCGGCATTCTTCCGGCACGATCAGCAGCATCGAGCCATCAGGACGCGACAGCAACTGGCTGTTGAACAGGTAGGAGCGCACCGCGTCGTCCACGGTGACCGCCGAACGCGGCACGCAGACCGACTGGAATTGGCCGCCAACCTTGGCCAGTTTGCCCTGCAACTCGGCCAGCATCTGCTCGGTGTCGAGGAACGCGTCCTCGTGATAGAACAGCACCTCGCCGTTACCTACCGCGATCACGTCGTTGTGGAATACGCCCTGGTCGATCACCGCCGGGTTCTGCTGCGCGTAAACCACGCCTTCGTCACGCAGACCGTGCAGACGCGCCACCGCTTGCGAGGCTTCCAGAGTCTGGCGCGCCGGGTACTTCTGCGGCGCCGGGTAACGGGTATCGAACGCACTGCGACCGAACACGAAGAACTCGACACCGGCCTCGCCGTATTCACGGCAGAAACGCGTGTGGTTGGCCGCGCCTTCGTCACCGAACTGCGCCACCGCCGGCAACGCGGCGTGATGGGCGAAGTGTTGCTGATCGGCAAACATCGCACCGAGCACACGGCTGGTGGTCGGGTGTTCGATGCTGCGGTGGTATTTGCAGTTGAGGTTGGCGGCGGTGAAGTGCACGCGGCCATCAGCGGTGTCGGCACTCGGGCTGACCGTGGCGGCGTTGGCCACCCACATGCTCGACGCCGAGCAACTGGCAACCAGCAACGGCATGGCTTCTTTCGCGGCGCGCTCGATCACTTGCGCGTCGGTGCCGCTGAAGCCCAAGCGGCGCAGAGCGGCCACGTCCGGACGCTCCTGCGGCGCCAGCACGCCTTGCTGAAAGCCCATTTCCATCAGCGCTTTCATTTTCGCCAGACCTTGCAGCGCCGCTTCCTTCGGGTTCGAGGACTGCTGGCTGTTGCTCTGGGACGCAACGTTGCCGTAGGACAGACCACCGTAGTTATGGGTCGGCCCCACTAGACCGTCAAAATTGACTTCATAGGATTTCATCAGCGAGGCTCCACGAGAATCTGTTGTTATAGGCTTCAGTAACTAACTGTTCAGTGCGACCGCGTCGCGGCCTTCGCGAGCAAGCTCGCTCCCACAGGGATCTCATCGCCCTTGTGGGAGCGAGCCTGCTCGCGAATGGGCATCACACCATTTTCACGCCAGGCGTCAGGGCCGCCGGCAACACCAGGCTCGGCGTTTCCAGCGAGGCCACCGGGTACGCGCAGTAATCCGCCGCGTAGTAGGCGCTGGCGCGATGGTTGCCGGAAGCGCCGACACCGCCGAACGGCGCGCTGCTCGCGGCACCGGTCAGTTGTTTGTTCCAGTTGACGATACCGGCGCGGCTTTCCAGCCAGAACTGCTGATAATGATCTTCGGAATCCGACAGCAAACCCGCCGCCAGGCCATAAGCGGTGTCGTTGGCCTCGCTGATCGCCGCAGCGAAATCGGCGTAGCGGATCACCTGCAGCAACGGGCCGAACAGTTCTTCGTCCGGACGCTCGGCCACGGCGGTCACATCGAGAATGCCCGGAGTCAGCAACGCCGATTGCGCGTGCGGCTGAGTCATCGCCAGCAGCGACACCGCGCCGTTAGCCAACAGATGTTCTTGAGCGTCCATCAGCGCTTTCGCCGCGCCAAGGGAAATCACCGAGCCCATGAACGGCGCTGGCTGCTGATCGAACGCACCGACTTCGATGGTCGCGCTGACTTCCACCAGTCGCTTGAGCAGGCTGTCGCCCCACGCGCCTTGCGGCACCAGCAGACGACGGGCACAGGTGCAGCGCTGACCGGCGGAGATGAAAGCCGACTGAATGATCGTGTACACCGCCGCGTCCATATCAGCCACTTCATCAACTACCAGCGGATTGTTGCCGCCCATTTCCAGCGCAAGAATCTTGTCCGGACGCCCGGCAAATTGCTGATGCAGGTGATTGCCGGTGCGGCTCGAACCGGTGAAGAACAGACCGTCGATGCCCGGGTTCGCCGCCAGCGCGATGCCGGTTTCGCGAGCGCCCTGCAGCAGGTTCAACACGCCGGCCGGCAGACCGGCTTCGATCCAGCACTTGACCGTCAGCTCGGCGACTTTCGGCGTCAGTTCGCTTGGCTTGAACAGCACACTGTTACCGGCCAGCAGCGCCGGCACGATGTGGCCGTTCGGCAAATGGCCGGGGAAATTGTAAGGGCCGAATACCGCCACCACACCGTGTGGCTTGTGGCGCAGCACGGCGGTGGCGTCGCCCAGCGGGCCGCTCTTCTCGCCGGTACGTTCGCGGTAGCTCTGCACCGAAATCGCGATCTTGTTGACCATGCTGGTGACTTCGGTCGCGGCTTCCCACAGGGGCTTGCCGGTTTCCTCACCGATGGTGCGGGCCAGTTCGTCGCTGTGGTTTTTCAGTGCCGCAGCGAAAGCCTCAAGGACGCTGATACGCTCGTCCAGCGAACGCCGCGCCCATCCCGGAAAGGCCTGACGCGCCGCCTGCACGGCGGACTCGACCTGAGCGGCAGTCGCACCCTCCCCCGACCACAGCACTTGCTGGGTCACCGGGTTCAGCGACTGAAAGGCTTCGCCCTGGCCGGCCAGCCATTCACCTGCGATGTATAGCGAATTCATTATTTCGACTCCCGAGCAGCAGACAACGCCACGGCGCGCACTTGATCGCCGGCGTTGAGTTGAAGACGTTTGGCGGTCAGCGGATCGACCACCAGCGTGCCGGCGGCCAGACGGGCCGGCGCAGCAGTGATGCGGCAATCTTCGCGCTTGCGGTTATGGATGATGAACGGCGTGGCGTCATCGCCCGGCGTACCAATCGCCAGCACCAGCGCTTCGCTGTCACGCACCGCGCGGATCTTGCTGGTTTCGCATTCGATGGCCGGGCCGGCGTCGAAGATATCGACGTAGCCCTGATAGCTGAAACCTTCGCTCTTGAGCATCGCCAGCGCCGGCTCGGTGTCGGGGTGTACTTGACCGATGACGTTGCGCGCATCCGGCGACAGGAAGCAGGTGTACAGCGGGAATTTCGGCATCAGTTCGGCGATGAACGCCTTGTTGCCGACACCGGTCAGGTAATCGGCCTGGCTGAATTCCATCTTGAAGAAGTGCCGACCGAGGCTTTCCCAGAACGGCGAACGCCCGGCCTCATCGGAGACGCCGCGCATCTCGGCGATGATCTTGTTGCCGAACAGTTCCGGGAACTCGGCGATGAACAGCATGCGCGCCTTGGACAGCATGCGGCCGTTCAGACCGCTGCGGTAATCGGCGTGCAGGAACAGCGAGCACAGCTCGGAGTTGCCGGTCAGGTCGTTGGCAAGGAACAGCGTCGGAATCTCGCGGTAGATGTTCAGCTCCTGCGAGGCGCTGACGGTCAGGCCGACGCGGAAGTTGTACCACGGCTCGCGCATGCCCACGGCACCGGCGATGGCGGAAATCCCCACCACGCGCCCGTTGTCGTCTTCGAGCACGAACAGGTAGTCCGCATCGCCACGGCCGGCTTCGCCGCGAAAGGTCTTCTCGGCCCAGCCGACCCGATGAGTCAGGCGCTCTTCGTTGGCCGGCAACGTGGTCAGGCCGGTGCCGGTGCTGCGGGCCAGGTCGATCAGCGCGGATAAATCGCTGCTGCGTACGGGACGAACAATCATGCTATCTCCTCAAACGGGCCGCCTTCGCCACCCGTGAAACTCGCTAAGGCGTTAAACCGCCACCAGGCGCACGCTGGCACCTTCACCGACGCCGAGGGCTTCGGCTGCTTCCAGATCCAGGGTCACCGGTTTGCCCGGCGCGTAATCCAGTTCCAGCAGCACCGCGCGGTAATCCTGCAACTGCGCGTTGGCCACCAGATACTGGCGCCCGGCACCTTTGACCGGCTCGCCGATCTTCACCGGCACTACACGGCTCTGGGCGATCGAACGGATCCCCGAAACACGCGCATGCAGGGTCGGGCCACCGTCGAAAATGTCGATGTAGTGATCGGTCTCGAAGCCTTCGCGCATCAGGATGTCGAAGGTGATCTGCGCACGCGGGTGCACCTGGCCCATCGCTTCCTGAGCGGAATCCGGCAGCAGCGGCACGTAGATCGGGTAATGCGGCATCAGTTCGGCGAGGAACGTGCGGCTCTTCAGGCCACACAGACGCTCGGCCTCGGCGTAATTGAGGTCGAAGAAGTTGCGCCCGATTGCATCCCAGAAAGGCGAGTCGCCGTTTTCGTCGCTATAGCCGACGATCTCGGTCACCACCGAATCAGCAAAACGCTCCGGGTGGCTGGCGACAAACAGCAGGCGGCCACGGGAGTTGAGCTCAGACCACGGCGACCCCACCAGCTCGCGCTGCACGTAGAAACTGGTCAGCAAGCTGTTGCCGGTCAGGTCGTGGCATTGCGAAAGCACGTGGATCTTGTTGTGGATTTTCAGCTCGCGAGAAGCGTGGACGAAGGTCTCGTTGCGGAAGCTGTAGAACGGCTCGGAGTAACCGGCCGAGGCAACGATCGCCGAGCAGCCGACCAATTTGCCGGTGGCGGTGTCTTCGAGGACGAAAAAGTAGCTCTCCTCGCCGTTGAAACTCACTTCGGCGGCGAACGAGGCTTCGCTTGCGGCGATCTTGTCGCTCAGACGTTCCACGTCATCCGGCAAGGAAGTGACACCAATCGGACTGTCCGCAGCCAGACGCTGTACCTCGCCCAGATCAGCCATTTGCGCAGGGCGCATCACCAGCATGGTGTCACTCCTTTCTCTTATAAAAATTACAGAAAAAACACCGGACATTGTAGGAGTGAGCCCTGTGGTGAGGGGATTTAGCGAAACGTCGCACCGCCCCGATGGGTTGCGCAGCAGCCCCAAGATTTTGGGGGCCGCTTCGCTGCCCATCGGGGATAAATCCCCTCACCACAAGCTCGCTCCCACAATGAATCTCACCGGTATCAAAAATTGGGTTCGACGCCCGAGAAACTCAGGCGTCGAAAGGTCTATCAGGCTTGCGTCAGTGCAGCAGCCGCGCGTTCGAAGCGGTCCAGGCCAGCGTCGATATCGGCGTCTTCCACCACCAGACTCGGGGCGAAACGGATCACGTCCGGGCCGGCCTGCAGAATCATCAGGCCTTCTTTTTCAGCGGCGTTGAAGATGTCCTTGGCCTTGCCTTTCCAGGCTTCGCTCAGCACACAACCGATCAACAGACCGAGGCCACGCACCTGAGTGAACAGGCCGTACTTCTCGCCGATCTGCTGCAGGCGGGTCTTGAATTTGTCGTGCTTGGCGTTGACGCCGTTCAGCACCTCAGGGGTGTTGATCACGTCGATCACCGCTTCGGCGACGGCGCACGCCAGCGGGTTGCCGCCGTAGGTGGTGCCGTGGGTGCCGACGACCAGATGTTTGGCCAGCGCTTCAGTGGTCAGCATCGCGGCGATCGGGAAACCACCGCCCAGGCTCTTGGCGCTGGTCAGGATGTCCGGGGTCACGCCGTAATGCTGGTAGGCGAACAGGTGACCGGTACGGCCCATGCCGGTCTGCACTTCGTCGAACACCAGCAGCGCGTTGTGCGCGTCGCACAGTTCACGGGCACCTTGCAGGTAAGCCAGTTCGGCCGGCAGCACACCGCCCTCGCCCTGGATCGGTTCGAGCACGACCGCACAGGTCTTGTCGGAAACCACCGCTTTCAGCGCGGCCAGATCGTTGTAAGGAACGTGAGTGATGCCGGTGATTTTCGGACCGAAACCGTCGGAGTACTTCGACTGGCCACCGACGTTGACGGTGAACAGGGTACGACCGTGGAAGCTGTTGAGCGCGGCGATGATTTCGTACTTCTCGCTGCCGAAACGGTCGAACGCCACGCGACGGGCCAGCTTGAACGCGGCCTCGTTGGCCTCGGCGCCGGAGTTGCAGAAGAACACGCGCTCGGCGAACGTGGCGTCGATCAGCTTGTGCGCCAGGCGCAGGGCCGGCTCGTTGGTGAACACGTTGGATACGTGCCACAGCTTGTTCGCCTGCTCGGTCAAGGCACCGACCAGCGCCGGATGCGCGTGGCCCAATACGTTTACGGCAATCCCGCCGGCGAAGTCGATCAGCTCGCGACCGCTCTGGTCCCAGACGCGGGAACCGGCGCCACGCACCGGAATGAAAGCGGCAGGCGCGTAGTTGGGAACCATTACCTGGTCGAAATCGGCGCGTTGTACCGCAGCGTGCTCAACGGACATCGGAGTCTCCTGAAGAGGAACACCCGCCTGAAACTGGCGAGCGATGGGGGGATTGTAAGGACAGTTTTCAGCCCGGCCTTGCCGCCAAGCGACAACTTCTTATAGCGCAAACCCCGGATTTTCCCGGGTTTACGGCAATGCGACATATAGCGTCGCAAAGGCGCAGTTTAAACTGCACGCCGTCATTTGCGCAGACGTACCGGGGATCTTAGTCAAGAGAGTTTTGTGGCGTGCGGTATATATGTACCGCACATCGAATCAATGGCTGGTGTTTGCTACTGACCTTTCCCAGGCAAACGGCCTCACCCCATGATTCAAGAAACCACACCCGCCCTCGCGACACTGCCCGACCCACTGCTGCTACCCCGGCAGGACGCACACTACCAACCGCTACTCCAGGCCATCCCGACATGGCTGAGCCAGGCGGCGGCACACAAGCGCGCGTCTTTGAAACGGGCCAGTCCGCTACTGCCCGCCAACCTCAACCAGGCATCACGCACCGAGCATGCAAAACTGCGCGCGCTGAATGCCGCGCACTGGACCGCACACAACCGCGTCGAACGAAGCCTTGCCCGGTTGCAGGACGCCAAAGCGTTCGCCGAACCGTTGCTGCGCGCCGAACTGGCAGAGCGCTTTGGCTTGAATCTGGATGTCCGGCAGACCTTCCTGCGCCTGTACCTGCCCGACCATGTTCCGTGGCTGCGCATCAAATCCGGCGCCGCACGCACCTGGACCGTCTCGTTGCTGGACGCCGCGCTGCACAATTTTGAGAGCAGCGAGACCGCCGCTGACGCCTTTGAGTCCGCCTCGGGCTATGTCAGCCAGCCCTCCCCCGAAGGCCGGTTCAGCGTGCTGCCGAACATCCTCAAGGCGATGCCGATCCCTGACTTCACCCGCCTGTGTCGCGAACTGGATATCGGCCGCCGCTATAACACTTATCTGCAAGACAACCTGGGCATCAGCAATCCGTTGGTTGCCGCCGTGTTGCAACCACAGGTTTGCGCCAGCGACAAAGCCGCACTGGTCGCCGCCCTGCAAATGGCCTATATGCAAAAGCTGCTGGGAGCCGATGCCCATCGGCTGATTCTCGGGCTGCTCGAGGGTTTGCAGCATTTGCGCCTCAATCGGCAGGCGTGGCAGTGCCATGCGCTGACGATGATGAAAGTCAGCCTGACCGGCATCGTACTGTTCGCGCCGAATCTTGAAGCTGCACACGCAGCAGCGCGAGTTGTGGTTTACATTCCCGATGACCCGCAACACCCGGTCAAGGAGTACGCCAATTCCGCTGCCTTCGCTGAAGAGCTGGCGCAACGCTTGCGCGATCCGGACTATCAGGTCTTCTTCAGCCGTTTCATCGACCACGCAGAACGCGGGGCTTTCTTCAGTCAGTTGCAGTCGCTGCTCAGCCCCGTCACCAGGCAACCGGTACCCGTCGGCGATCCACGGCCGACCTGGCGCGAGCATCCGGCCGCGCGACCTTTTCTGCAGATCGTCGCGACCCCGATCCAGGGTGAGCTGTGGATGTATCTCTACCAACGCAAGCTCGACAAGATGCTCAACGATGCCCGCGCCATCGCCGTCTCGACAGCCATGGTCGATCGCAAGACGCGCTGGGCACTCTGGGATGCCTTTACGGAGATCGCACAGGCACTGCTCGATATCGCCGTGTTCGTCGCCTTGCCATTTGTGCCATTTCTCGGCGAGCTGATGCTCGCCTACACGGCCTACCAACTGCTCGACGAGACGTTCGAAAGCATCGTCGACTGGGCCGAAGGGCAATCCCGCGAAGCGTTCGCGCATTTGATCGGTGTCGTGGAGTCCATGGTGCAGGTCGGCACTTTCGCCGCTGGCGGCGCGATCGCCGTCAGCGAGTTTCGCGCGGTTTTACCTGCCGATGTCGTCCAGTTTATCGACCGCTTTATTCCGGTGAAGGCAGCCGATGGCAAGCCCCGCTACTGGAAACCCGACCTGCGCCCTTACGAGTGGCCCGGCACGCCGCCCAAAGACGCCAGAACCGATGCGCTGGGCCTGCAAGCCCACCAGGGCAAGAACCTGCTGGCCCTCGAAGACAAGTTGTATGCCGTCAGCCTTGATGCCGAAACGGGCGCCTATCGCATCGACCATCCGACGCGTCCCGAGGCTTACAAACCCGCACTCAGGCACAACACCGCAGGCGCCTGGCAAACCGAAATTGACCAGCCACTGGGTTGGGATCGCGCCACTGTGCTGAGCCGCAGCAGTGCGCAGATGCAGCGCCTTCCCGCCGCTCTGCAGGAACGGCTGCTGAATATCAGTGGCTGCGAGGAAAACACCCTGCGCCAGATGCACGTCGAGCGCGAACAGTTGCCACCCTTACTGAACGATACGCTGCTGCGCTGGCAGATCGATCAGGCCATTCAATTGTTCATCGAGCAGATCGGCAGCCCGCATGCCGAGGATTACCTCAAGGCCGACCCGGCCACCCAATTACAGCTGCTTTTCGACAACGGCGACTGGCCGGCAGAGCTGGGCCTGCAACTGATCGATCGCCAGGGCAGAACATTGTGGCGCAGCCCTGTCGTCGATGTGCCCTTCGTACAAATCGAGGGCTCACGACTGGACGGTGGCGACCTGCTCAAGACCTGCCTGCAACGCCTGACAGAATCGCAACGAAGGACGCTGTTGAGCGAAGCACTGCATACGCCCGCCCCCTCGGCGGAGGCCCGCGCAAACCGCTTGCGGCGCACCGTCGCCGAGCTGGCACAGCGCAAACGCCAAAACCTGTTCGAGGATCGGTATCGCCAGTTGCAGCGCGGCGCCAGCCCGCTGGTACAGGTACTGATGGATGCCGAACCCGGCCTGCCGAAGGCGTTGGCGCAGTCGATACTGGAAACGGCAAGTGACGGCGAATACCTGCAATTACAGCGTGGAACACTCTCCGAAAGACTGGTCGCTCTGACGCAGGAAACGGGTCTGCAAGTGCGCGCGACTCGAGCCCTCGAAGGGCTGGAGCTGCAAGCGACGATCAATAATCTGGATACCGATCGGCTGGCCCTCCATTCGCTGCCAAGCTTGCCGGGCTGGTCGCCGTCGATCCGACTGGAGCTCAGGCACTACAGCTATAGCGGGCCACTGATCGACAGCCTCGGTGCACAGGACGCGCTCATTCGCAAAGTGCTGGTACTCACTGAACAGGGCGACTATCAGCCGTTCGATGCTACCGGTGAGTCGCTCAGCGCGCCAGGGTCTCTGTATGCGAGCCTGTTGCATGCCCTGCCCGACGCACAACGTTCGGCGCTGAACATTCATATCACACAAGATCTGCAGCTCAGGCAACTGATTCGTGACCACGCGCTCGACCGTCAAGCGTTGCTGGACCTGTTCTCGCAAAACCCGATTCGCAAACACGCCTACGATCCAACGGTGATGCGCCTGCGTGGCGGAACCAGCGGCTATCGACGCATGCCCGTCAACACGCCGACACTGCACGCCCATGTCCACTGGCTGCTGCCGCACCTGCTGCCCGAGGAACTCAACGCATTCGTCGAGCGTCTGCAACGCCATCCGGACGGCCCGCGAGTGGAACTGAGCCGTCTGATCGCTGAACGCAGCCGCCTCGGCGAGGTTCTGAATTCGTGGGCCGAGGGGATTCCCCTCGCTCATCCGGAGACCGGCGCCCGCCTCAACACCGAGCAGCATGCGATCCAGCGCCATCGCCGACGGCAGATGCTGGTCGACATTCTGGACTGCTGGAAACAGCAGGTTTGCTTGCCGGAGAACACCGAGCAGACCATTGATCTGCGCCTGTCACAGCCAATCCTGGGAGAGCTGCCAGCGCTGGAGGTGAACTTCAGTCACGTGGACTACCTGACCATCGAGGGTGTCGGCAGCACTCAGGGCGTGCAGCGTTTTCTGGACAGTTTCTCCGGCCTGCGCCGTCTGGCGCTGCGCAACTTCCGCCTCGGCGACCTGCCGGAGGCAGTCAGTCGCTCACCACAACTGCGCGAGCTGATTCTCAGCGACTGCGGCATCACCCTGACCGCCGAAAGCCAGGCAACGCTGGCGGCGCTGAACCAAATGAAAACCCTCGACCTGTTCAGGAATCCGCTCGGACTCACGCCCAATGTCGAAAAAATGCCCCGGCTGAATTACATCGATGTGTCGGAGACCGGCATATCCGAACTGCCAACCGGCCTGCTCACGCGCCCGCAATTGCGTACCGCGCTGCTCAACGACAATCAGATCAGGTCATTGCCTCCCGCCCTCTTCGAGCTGCCCAGCAATGTTCCGGAAGGCTTCGATCTGAGCGGCAACCCGATCGCCAGCACAGACCGGGAGCGCGTCAAACGCCACTTCAACGACACCCGACAGGACTTCGGCGTAATGGCCGAACAAGCTGATTTGCTGCGCGTACAGACGCTGTACACGCACATGGATCGGGAACAGGCCAGTGAGTTCTTTTATCTGCTACCTGGCGACCTGGCCGAGGGGCGAGTCGAACTTGCACGACTTGAGCGGGAATACAGCGACTTGAGTAGCCACCTCGACACCTGGGCGATCGACCATCCTGCCCTGCACCCGATCAGTGGCGAGCCCTTCACGATTGAGCAAGTGTTGTATGAGCACGCGGCACGCCACGAATTCAAATCGCTCATTGAGCAGTGCTGGCGCCGGGAAACCGAGCAGGACGATCTGGATCAGAACCTGCAGCCACTGCATGACTTGAACCTGACGACCATCATCAGCGGCGACTTGCCAGTGCTCAATGCCGACTTCAGCCATGTCACCCATCTGTACCTCAGAAGCCTGCCGGGTCAGACGTTCGGGGTCGACAGGTTTGTCGAGACGTTCGCCAGTCTCAGAGGACTGACGATTTATCAATATCGACTGGAACACATTCCGCCGGCGGTGTTTCGCATGGCAGACCTGACCTACTTGTCGCTCTCACAGTGCGAGCTGACGCTCACGCCGCAAAACGCCCTTGAGCTTGCGCAAATGGAGCGCCTCGATCATCTGGACTTGAGCGACAACCCGCTGGGCGAGACGCCGGATGTCAGCCAGATGACCAATCTGTCAACGCTGATGCTGGACAACAGCGGCATTACCGGTCTGCCGCCGGGCATGCTGCAACTCGAACATCTGGAAATCGCCGACCTGAGCGACAACGCAATCACCCAGGTTCCCAGCGATATTCTGGAGTTGCCAGAAGAGCGTGCGGAAAAATTCAGCCTGCGGGGCAATCCGCTCTCTGAACTCAGCCTGCAACGGCTGATCGCCTACTTCAGAAAACACCGCATCGATTTTGGCGTGGAAGCCGTCATCGAACGGGCGGAAATGGAGGTGTCCACGTCCGAAGATTCCGGGGTCGATGAGTGACGTTCAGCGGGGGGGCCGCCGGGGTGCGTCAACCGCGCTCCGGCGGCACCGACGACAGTTCGAACGGACTGCTGCTGCGCCGCTGGTTGCGATCCTCTCGCGGCGTGGCGCCGAAGAAGTTGCGGTAGGCGCTGGAGAAATGCGGCCCCGAGGAGAACCCGCAAGACAGGCCGATCTGGATGATCGACTTGCTGGTCTGCATCAACATCTGCCGGGCCTTGTTCAGGCGCAGTTCCAGGTAGTACTGGCTCGGCACGCGGTTGAGGTATTGCTTGAAGATCCGCTCCAGTTGCCGACGGGACACGCACACGTGCTGGGCGATTTCGTCGGTGGTCAGCGGCTCTTCGATGTTGGCTTCCATCAGCAACACCGCTTGGGTGAGCTTCGGATGGCTGGAACCGAGGCGGTTCTGCAGTGGAATGCGCTGGCGTTCGCCGCCCTCGCGGATACGCTCGACCACCAGTTCTTCGGACACCGCACCGGCCAGTTCCGCACCATGATCGCGCGCCAGCACCGCCAGCAACAAATCGAGCACCGACATGCCGCCACACGCGGTCAGGCGATCACGATCCCAGTCGAACAGGTGACTGGTGGCGATGACTTTCGGGAAGCGCTCAGCGAAATCGTCCTGCCAGCGCCAGTGCACGGCCGCACGATAACCGTCGAGCAGCCCAAGCTGCGCCAACGGATAGACACCCGCCGACAGACCACCGATCACGCAACCGGCTCGCACCAGTTGCTTGAGCGCGCTGCTGAGGGCCGGGGCCAGGGTGGTCGGTGGCTCATCGGCGAGCAGGAACAGTTTCTGGAAGTTTTCCAGCTTGCCGGTCCAGGCTTCGCCGGGCAGTTGCCATGCGCCGTCGGCCGTCGCTTCGGTACTGGCTTCGGCCTGCAGGAACGACAGTTCGTACACCACGTCCGGGTGCACACGCTGAGCAACCCGCAAGGCCTCCTCCGCCAGCGCCAGCGTCAGAGCTTTAGTGCTGGGCCAAATCAGGAAACCAATTCGATGGGCAGTCATGGGCGGGCAATCCGAAACGAAGAACGGTGATGAAGGCATGGGCCAATGCTAGCCCGTAAATGAACGCAAATCTCGAAACCTGCGAAGCTCCCACTGTAGGAGCTGTCGAGTGAAACGAGGCTGCGATCTTTTGATCTTGTTGTTGAAGATCAAAAGATCGCAGCCTTCGGCAGCTCCTACAGGGGATCGGAGCCAGCCTTCAGGCTGCGAAGCATGCACTATTCGGGTGCATATCGGCAGCTCTGATTACTTGAGGCTACCCGACAGGAATTGCTGCAAACGCTCCGATTGCGGATTGACCAGCACTTCGCGCGGGTTGCCGCTCTCTTCAACAACGCCTTTGTGCAGGAACACCAACTGGTTCGACACTTCACGGGCGAAGCCCATTTCGTGCGTAACAACCACCATGGTGCGGCCTTCCTGAGCCAGCGCTTGCATGACTTTCAACACATCGCCCACCAGCTCCGGGTCGAGCGCCGAAGTCGGTTCGTCGAACAGCATCACTTCCGGCTCCATCGCCAGCGCCCGGGCAATCGCCACTCGCTGCTGCTCGCCACCGGACATGTGCCCAGGGAACGCGTCTTTGCGATGGGCCACGCCAACCTTGTTCAGGTAGTGCTCGGCTTTCTCGCGCGCTTCAGCCTTGGACACGCCCAGCACATGAACCGGCGCTTCCATGATGTTTTCCAGCGCGGTCATGTGCGACCACAGGTTGAAATGCTGGAACACCATCGACAGGCGCGAACGCATGCGCTGCAGCTGTTTCGGATCAGCGGCTTTCAGCGCGCCGTCCTTGTTGGCCACCAGTTTCAGCTCTTCGTTGTTGAGCAGGATCTTGCCCGCGTGTGGCTGCTCAAGCAGGTTGATGCAGCGCAGGAAAGTACTTTTTCCGGAGCCACTGGAGCCGATGATGCTGATCACATCGCCGGCTGCCGCTTTCAGGGACACGCCCTTGAGCACTTCGTGACTGCCATAGCGTTTATGCAGGTCTTGGACTTCAAGTTTGTACATGCGGTCGGTTCTCACAAAAACAGTCAGTCAGTCGTTGAGCAGGCGCCCGTGACGCAGCGCTTCGCGCCCCGCCACCTTGGCCAGCCAGAAACCGGGTTGGGCATAGCGCAGCCGTTCAATGGCAAACAGCACCCCGGACGTACCAGCACACACCGTGCTGACCCGATCGGACACAGGGTCGATCACTTCGAAAATCTCATCCCCGGCTTCAACCCACTCGCCGGGTTTACGCAGAAAACTCACCACACCGGGGTGCGGCGCCAACAGCAATTCAGTGCCTTCGAACGGCATGCCTTCGCACGGTTCGTTGGCCGGCTTAGGCCACTCGCCAGTGATCAGGCCTTGCTCGGCGAGAAACGCCAGAATGCCTTCGGCCCAAGCCACCGCATCAGCGCGGTCGGTATTGGCCTGACCGCCCAGCTCGACGGTAGTCGCCAGGCACGCCAGTGGAATCTGCGCGTCCGGGAACTGCCGCGACAGACGCAGCCACGGCAACGAGCACGCTTCATCGAAGGAGCTGCCACCGGAATCTTCTGCCAACAGACCGACCTTCACATTCAGGTGCGCGGCCAGCGAACGCCACTGCGGCCAGTGCTGCGGCAGCGCATACATGTGCAGCGCGGCTTCGGCATCGCAGTGCAAGTCCAGCACCACGTCAGCGGTGCAGGCGTGGCTGAGTAACACGCGCTGCATGCCTTGCAACTGGCTGCTCGCCTCGGGCAGTGCCGCCAGATGATCCGCCATGGCCTGACGGATCAGGCGAATGTTGGCGTGCGGATCGTCACCGAGGCTGTCAGCCAATGTCGCTGCAACCGGTGCACTCAGCTCGACGAAATCGCGGTTGAAATTCTTGCCGCTGCCCGCCTCGAAACGCCCCTGATGATTGCCTTGCAGCAATTGGCCGAGGCCCAGCGGGTTGGCGACCGGTACCAGCTCGATCACACCGTTGAGCAAGCCTTGGGCTTCGAGTTCGCCGAGGCGCTTTTTCAGCTCCCAGGCGGTGCGCATGCCGGGCAGTTCGTCAGCGTGCAGGCTGGCCTGGATGTAGGCCTTGCGCTCGCCGTTGCCGAAGCGGAAGACCGAGATCTTGCGCTCGCTGCCCAGGTGGCTCCACGGCAATACGTGGTCGATACGTTCCATATCAGTGCTTCCGCGGAGCCAGGTAGCTCAACCAGCGGCGCTCGGCCAGCTTGAACAGCTTCACCAGAATGAAGGTCAGGCACAGGTAGAACACGCCGGCAGTGATGTACGCCTCGAACGGCAGGTAGTACTGCGCGTTGACGGTACGGGCCGCGCCGGTGATGTCGATCAGGGTCACGATGGACGCCAGACTGGTGGTCTGCAGCATCATGATCACTTCGTTGCTGTACTGCGGCAGCGCCCGGCGCAGGGCCGATGGCAACAGGATGCGCTTGTACAGTTTGAAGCGCGACATGCCCATGGCCTTGGCGGCTTCGATCTCGCCGTTCGGCGTGGCCTTGAGGCTGCCGGCAATGATTTCGGCGGTGTAGGCGCTGGTGTTGATCGCGAAGGCCAGGCACGCACAGAACGTCGCGCTGGACAGCCACGGCCACAGGAAGCTTTCACGCACTGCTTCGAACTGGGCCAGACCGTAGTAGATCAAAAACAGCTGCACCAACATCGGCGTGCCGCGGATCACGTAGGTGTAGAGCCACGCGGTGCCGTTGACGATCGGGTTCTTGGAGACGCGCATCAGCCCCAGCGGCAGTGCCGCGAGCAGACCGAACAACAGCGACAGCGCGAGCAGTTTGAGGGTGGTCAGCAGGCCGCCGAGGTACAGCGGCATGGCCTCCCAAATGACGTTGTAGTCGAAGATCATAGATCAGCCGCCCTTACGCCTACCGAGTAGCGCTTCTCAAGGTGACGCAGCGCCAGCAACGAGACACTGGTGATCACCAGGTACATCGCCGCCACTGCGAGGAAGAAGGTGAAAGGCTCGCGGGTGGCATCTGCCGCCTGCTTGGCCTTGAACATCATGTCTTGCAGACCGACTACCGAAATCAGCGCGGTCGCTTTGGTCAAAACCAGCCAGTTGTTGGTGAAGCCAGGAATCGCCAGGCGAATCATCTGCGGCACCATCACCCGGAAAAACACCTGAAAACTGCTCATGCCGTACGCCATGCCCGCTTCGGCCTGGCCCTTGGGGATCGCCATGAACGCACCGCGGAACGTCTCGGACAGGTACGCACCGAAAATGAAACCGAGGGTGCCGATACCGGCGGCCAGTGGGTTCAGGTCGATGTAGTCGTCATAGCCGAGCATCGGCGCGACGCGGTTGAGCAGGTCCTGACCGCCGTAGAAGATCAGCAGGATCAGCACCAGGTCGGGAATTCCGCGGATCACCGTGGAATACAGATCGCCCAGCCACGCCAGCCAGCGAATCGGCGACAGGCGCAACGCGACCCCGATCAGCCCGAGAACGATGGCCAGGGCCATGGACGACAAGGCGAGCTGAAGCGTCAGCCATGCGCCATCGAGGATGACAGCCCCGTAGCCTTTCAACATGATTCAGGTCCTCGAAAGTTGGGATGAAAAAATGGCGCAAACCGCAGAGATCCTGTTGCTTGCGCCATTTCTGACTTGTCGCAGAGACGTGTTACTTGCCGTAGATATCGAAGGCGAAGTACTTGTCCTGGATAGCTTTGTATTTACCGTTTTCACGGATGGCCGTGATGGCTGCGTTGATTTTGTCTTTCAGCGCGTCACCCTTGCGCACCGCGATGCCTACGCCGTCGCCGAAGTATTTGACGTCGGTGAACTGCGGGCCAACGAAGGCGAAGCCTTTGCCGGAATCAGTGTTCAGGAAGCCGTCCTGCAGCAGGGTGGCGTCAGCCACGGTACCGTCGAGGCGACCGGCGGCCACGTCGAGGTAGATTTCGTTCTGCGAGCCGTATGGCTTGATCTCGGCACCCAGCGGGGCCAGGACTTCGCGAGCGAAACGCTCGTGGATCGAACCACGTTGCACACCGATGTTCTTGCCCTTGAGCTCCGACAGGTTGTCGCTGACAACGGTGCCCTGCTTCATGACCAGACGGGCCGGGGTGTTGTAGTACTTGTTGGTGAAGTCCACGGACTTCTTGCGGTCTTCGGTGATCGACATGGACGACAGGATCGCGTCGATCTTGCGCACTTTGAGTGCCGGGATCAGACCGTCGAACTCTTGCTCGACCCACACGCACTTGACCTGCATCTGCTCGCACAGGGCGTTGCCGATGTCGTAGTCGAAACCGACGATGCTGCCGTCCGGCGCTTTGGAAGCGAACGGAGGGTAAGCCGCTTCGATACCGATCTTCAGAGGTTTTTCATCAGCGAAGGAATTCAGCGACAGCACGGACAGTGCCAGGGCGCCAAGCAGCACAAGTTTCTTCATCTTGGGACTCCATCGGTAAAGGGCAAAAACGGCAGAGTGAGCGACAGCCCAATATGCGAATGGGTGAATCGGGAAAGCGGTGCAGCATCGGTGGGAAATTTCCCGGTGAAACCACCAGGGGTTTCAACGTCAGCCACGATGAGCGAGTGATCGGCATTCTAACGACAGGCCCGAAGCCGATATTTCTTCAATGCGACAACTAATTACAGATGCACAGAGAAACCCGCTTGAGCGCATTGACAGCCTTGCAAATTCATGCAAGAGCGAAAGACAGTGAACCGATCTATGCTGCAAATTGCGGGCCTATTATTCGCAAACCCTTCTAATCCGGCAAGCGCAGCGTTGTGTCTTATTTTTCACCGGGGGTTTTGAGGCTCTAAAACGGGGCGTTGCGTTTCCCTTTGCCCCGCTGCGGGGCGGGCGGTTACACATTTGGTTACTCGGATGAGTGCGGGTAACAGCGGGAAAGGGCTTGCGCAGGAAATCGATAATTATTGGTTGGGTGGGTTTTCATTCCGACAGCGAAGTACACCGGCGTCTGACAGATTGCCTTCGCGAGCAAGCTCGCTCCCACAGTGGCCCTGCATTCTTTCAGACGGACCGCGATCAACCTGTGGGAGCGAGCTTGCTCGCGAAGAGGCCAGCAAAACCACCACAAACCAGCCAGACACAAAAAAGCCCCGCCCGGCATCACCGGACAGGGCTTCTTCAGAGCTAACGCTTAAGCCACATTCATCGTCTTGTGCGTATCAATCAAATGCTGCACCACACCCGGATCCGCCAGGGTCGAGATGTCCCCCAACCCATCGTATTCCGCCGTAGCAATCTTGCGCAGAATCCGCCGCATGATCTTGCCCGAACGGGTCTTCGGCAGCCCCGGCGCCCACTGGATCACGTCCGGCGAAGCAATCGGGCCGATCTCTTTGCGCACCCAGTTCTTCAGCTCCAGACGCAGTTGCTCGCTCGGCTCTTCGCCATTCTTCAGGGTGACGTAGACATAAATGCCCTGCCCCTTGATGTCGTGCGGCACACCGACCACCGCCGCTTCGGCGACTTTCGGGTGGGCGACCATGGCGCTTTCGATCTCGGCGGTGCCCATGCGGTGACCGGAGACATTGAGCACGTCATCCACGCGCCCGGTGATCCAGTAGTAACCATCGGCGTCACGCCGCGCACCGTCACCGGTGAAATACATGCCACGGAAGGTCTTGAAGTAGGTGTCGACGAAGCGATCGTGATCGCCATACAGCGTACGCGCCTGACCCGGCCACGAATCGAGAATCACCAGATTGCCCTCGGCCTCGCCCTCGATAATGTTGCCGAGGTTGTCGACCAGCGCCGGCACCACACCGAAGAACGGACGTGCTGCCGAACCCGGCTTCAGTGCATGCGCCCCCGGCAGCGGGCTCATCATGTTGCCGCCGGTTTCGGTCTGCCACCAGGTATCAACGATCGGGCAACGCGACTTGCCGACGTTCTTGTAGTACCAGTCCCAGGCTTCCGGGTTGATCGGCTCGCCCACCGAACCGAGCAGACGCAGGCTGCTGCCATCCGCGCCTTCAACGGCGGCGGTGCCCGACGCCATCATCGCGCGGATCGCGGTCGGCGCGGTGTAGAGGATGTTGACCTTGTGCTTGTCGACGATCTTCGCCACCCGGGTGATGTCCGGGTAGTTCGGCACGCCTTCGAACAGCAGCGTGGTCGCGCCATTGGCCAGCGGGCCGTAGACGATGTAACTGTGACCGGTGACCCAGCCGACGTCGGCGGTGCACCAGTAGATTTCGCCCGGACGATAGTCGAACACGCGCTCATGGGTCATCGCCGCATACAGCAAATAACCGCCGGTGGTGTGCTGCACGCCCTTCGGCTTGCCGGTTGAACCCGAGGTGTAAAGGATGAACAGCGCTTCTTCAGCACCCATCTCTTTCGGCGCGCAGACGGTGCCCGCCACTTTCATCAGGTCTTCGTACCAGATGTCGCGATGCTGGTTCCACTTGATGTCGCCACCGGTGCGCTTGCACACGATGACTTTCTGGATGCTGCTGGTTTCCGGGTTGGTCAGCGCGTCGTCGACGTTGGCCTTCAGCGAGATCTTCTTGCCGGCACGGATGCCTTCGTCTGCGGTGATCACCACTTTCGATTTGCAGTCGATGATCCGCCCCGCCAGGGCTTCCGGCGAGAAGCCGCCGAACACTACCGAGTGAATCGCGCCGATCCGGGTGCAGGCCAGCATGGCGACCACGGCTTCGGGGATCATCGGCATATAAATAGTCACCACGTCGCCGCGGTGCACGTCCTGACCACGCAGGGCGTTGGCCAGTTTGCAGACTTGTTCGTGCAGTTCGCGGTAAGTGATGTTGCGGCTTTCGGAAGGATCGTCACCTTCCCAGATAATTGCAACTTGGTCGCCGCGCTCGGCCAGATGACGGTCGAGGCAGTTGTAGGAAACGTTCAGGGTGCCGTCGGCGAACCATTTGATGTCGACATGGTGATCGTCGAAGGAAGTCTGCTTCACCGTGGTGAAAGGCTTGATCCAGTCGAGGCGCTTGGCTTGCTCGCGCCAGAAACCGTCAGGGTTGACGACCGACTGCTGGTACATGGCTTTGTAGGTCGCCTCGTCGGTCAGCGTATTGGCCAGAACCTCGGGACGAACGGGATACAGAGAAGCCGCACTCATCTTTCTTACCTCGGTGGAATATTTGTTTTTGTATGACCCCGTTGTAGCCGGGCCGGGCCCATAGAACCATTCGACGATGGTAGTAACAAGCCCCTACAAAACATGGCGATACCCAGACAGCAAGCCCGATGCACTACCCCCAAACACCCCAAACCCCTTGTAGGAGCTTGCCTGCAAGCGATCCAGACAACTCGGTTCCCCAGACAAATTGCATCGCCAGAAAACGCTCTTCCCCACCCTAACGACCGATTGTTACCAAAACCGCGAAAAGTGTTTATCAAAACCCCACCTGTTTACCCCCACCCCACCTCCCTAAAATCCGCATCGCCGACAAGGCAAACGCGATTAACAACGTTACAGCCCCCACGAAGGCCGTTAATCCAGTTCTCAAGTAATAAGTGCAAACGATGAAGTTCCACACGCAACCCTAAAAAGGTTGCGTGACCCCACTCGACCTCAAAAAGGTAAATCTGAAATGAAAGCTTTATTGGTTCTGGCCCTCAGCAGTCTGTGCGCAACCGCCATGGCAGACGAGGTCCCGACTGATGTCGCACAGCAACAACCGGCTATCGAGGAATACACTTACTCGACTCACCTGGACATCGCCAACGTAGTGTCCATGAGCGAAGTTCCAAACGTCTGCGAAGTTGTCCCGATGAAAATGGAATACGACGACTCCAAAGGTCAGCGTCATATTCTGCGTTACAGCGTCATGGGTAACGGCTGCACCAATTGATGATCGAGACTGCACCGAATCAGATCGCTCAGCGCCTCATTTGAGGGTCGATTCCAGCCCGGCTTCGGTCGGGCTCAGTTGTGTCTGGAGTCGCTCAAAAGGGTTGCAAAACACAAGATATAGTGAAAAACCCGGTTTTTTGCTCATTTCTTGAGCAACCAAAGCCTCGCAAAAAAATTAATGAAAAAAAATTCTCGCAGGCCAATCCCAGCGAAAGCCCTGTAAACCCTCGCTCCAATCGAAATCACCCGGCCAATCGAACGGCCTGCGGTGTTTCGCCCTCCCCCACGCCCGCGTTTTTTTCCCTATAATGCCGCCCTAATCGGGTCAGCAATATTCCCTTACAGGGATCAAAGCCATTCTGAAGCCCCGCAGCAGCCTCAACGCTGATCTGCGCCCGTCAGAGGCTCTCGGAAACCCGTACAAAATTCTGTTTTATTGCCTGCCTTGGCTGCCGCAAAAAACGATTCCTTAAGATCCAACGCGGTCTGTACGACCGTGTGAAAAACCAACCAATCAGGTTTCACACGGGGCGACAGGCCCTCACGCAGGAGACGACACGTCATGCTGAGCTGGGACGAATTCGACAAAGAAGACAGTGAAGTAGCAACCGTGAAAGGCGCCAACGCCGGCCACGCTACTGAAGCCAACATGGACCGCCTCGACAGCGCCGGCGGTGCCGCAGCGCTGGAAGCCCGCGCCGTGACCGCCGACGACTCGGCCGCCGTGGCCCGCGCCAAGGCAGCACTGGATTCCCTCGACGTCGCCGAAGGCCTCGCCGAACTCGAAGGCGCCTCCGCCCGTGTCGCCGTTGACGAAAAGCGCATGATCAACTGCCGCGCCGACCTCAACCAACTCGTGCCTTTCAAGTACGACTGGGCCTGGCAGAAGTACCTGGACGGCTGCGCAAACCACTGGATGCCGCAAGAAGTCAACATGACCGCCGACATCGCCCTCTGGAAAAACCCGGAAGGCCTGACCGACGACGAGCGCCGCATCGTGATGCGCAACCTCGGCTTCTTCTCCACCGCCGACTCCCTGGTTGCCAACAACCTGGTCCTGGCCGTGTACCGCCTGATCACCAACCCGGAATGCCGCCAGTACATCCTGCGCCAGGCGTTCGAAGAGGCGATCCACACCCACGCCTACCAGTACTGCATCGAATCGCTGGCCATGGATGAAGGCGAGATCTTCAACATGTACCACGAGATCCCGTCGGTCGCGAAAAAGGCAGCCTGGGGCCTGAAATACACCCGCTCGATCTCCGATCCGAAGTTCGAAACCGGCACCCCGGACACCGACAAAGAACTGCTGCGCAACCTGATCGCCTACTACTGCGTGCTGGAAGGCATCTTCTTCTACTGCGGCTTCACCCAGATCCTCTCCATGGGCCGCCGCAACAAAATGACCGGCGTCGCCGAGCAGTTCCAGTACATCCTGCGCGACGAATCCATGCACCTGAACTTCGGCATCGACGTGATCAACCAGATCAAAATCGAAAACCCACACCTGTGGGATGCCGAGATGAAGGAAGAAGCGACCCAGATGATCCTGCAGGGTACGCAACTGGAAATCGAATACGCCCGCGACACCATGCCTCGCGGCGTACTGGGCATGAACGCGGCAATGATGGAGGACTACCTGAAGTTCATCGCTAACCGTCGTTTGTCGCAGATTGGTTTGAAGGAAGAGTACCCAGGGACGACTAACCCGTTCCCTTGGATGAGCGAGATAATGGACTTGAAGAAAGAGAAGAATTTCTTTGAGACTCGCGTGATCGAATACCAAACTGGTGGTGCGCTTAGCTGGGACTAAATAGCTAAAAATTATATACCCGACAAGGACGTTGGGCATATCGCGAGCTTTCGACTGGGGCAATCTCAGGGCACGCTGTATCGTTTATAGGGAACTTAATCATGCCTGAAAACCATGAGTACTCTGTCTTAGGTGGACCTAATCGCTCAAAGATTGGCCACACAATAAGCATTATTGCCGCAGGCATTTCGTCACTAACAGTAACTCTATTCCTTGCAGCTATAAATATCGCTAAAAGCCTAGGCTGGGCACAAAACATACCCAATCTAATATTATGGCCAGTGAGCGCAGGTATTATCTATGCGGGCATATACTGGTTGTTTGAGAAATACGTTTGGAAACTCCCATTCGTATCAAAGCTTCTCCGCGTCCCTGATCTAAGTGGCAAATGGATTTGCGAGGGTCAGTCCCTAAACCCTGATAAATCACACGCAGCCTCCTGGAAAGGAGAAGTCACCATAATTCAAAGCTGGGATCGCCTGCGAGTCAGATTAAAAACAGAACAGTCAGGCTCTAATAGCATTGCCGCCGCCCTTGTTAGTGACGATGCTGACGGTTTTAGACTGCTCTACAACTACAAAAATGATCCTAACCAAAAAGAAAAAGACTTAGTAAGCCATCGCGGCTGCGCCGAACTACTTTTTGACCACAACTTAAAAACTGCTGAAGGCGAATATTTCAACGGTCACGGCAGATACACCTTTGGAACAATGAAGCTTAGGAGGTCGAACTGATGGCGAGAAACATACAGAACCGGCTTAGCAGTTTGCGCTCTCGAAGAAACGGTACTGAAGGTCTTAACCGTGTAAGTGCATTTGATACTGCTCAAATTATCGCCAACAGCTTGAACTCAGAAAAATACGAAAAAAGAACAGAAAAGCCTTATACACGCTATGCAATAGGCTCGATGCAAGAAGTTGACGAGCAGTACACAAAAATCAGCATTGCAGAGGCGGAGCGCGTAGGTAAGCAACTAAACACCGGATTAACAGAACTTGGATTCTCAGTAGCTTTCAGACTTCAAGGCTCAGTTCCATGCAACATCCACATCAGAGGGGTTAGTGATGTTGACCTCCTGGTTCTTGACGAAGATTTTTTCACATACGACAGAACTGGCCAAAACAGTAGGCTTGGTCTTTACAACAATCCAATCTCATACACCCCGCTATCGGCACTACAGCTACTTAGAAAAAATTCTGAAAACATACTAATAAAACAATTTCCTGCCGTAACCGTCGATACGACGGGAGGAAAAGCAATTACTCTAAGCGGCGGCTCTTTGAGACGACCCGTTGATGTCGTCCCTTCCCACTGGCACAACACACACAACTATCAAACGACAAACAAAGAGTCAGACAGAGCAATTTACATCCTCGACAACAAAGTACCTACAACAATATTCAACAAGCCATTCAAACACATCGAAAAAATCACATATAAGGACGCTTTAACTCTCGGGGGACTGAAAAAATCCATTCGGCTTTGCAAGCACATAAAAGCTGACGCAGCAAAGGAAGGAACCAATATCACCCTTCCTAGCTTTGACATAGCGGCAGCATTATGGCATGCGGACTCTTCAGCTCTAATCGCCGGCTTTACAAATGAGCTAGCGATACTTCTTGAGACAAAGCGACATCTAACATTCCTTCATAACAATAGATTTCATACCCAATCACTTCGAACACCTGACGATACCCGACTAATTTTTGACACCGAGTCAAAGCTTAAAGGTCTGGAGCTTTTGCTCAGCGAAGTCAACGACCTAGCTATAGAGGTCGCAAAAGAACAAAATCTATCTCTTTTGCGTGGAGCATATAGTTGGGACAAAATAGATGAAACATTACGAAACACAAGAATACCTACGCTCTAACTAGACAGGCTGCGATAGATTGAAAATCTAGGCTTTGAGCGATGATTAATCGTCTTTTTTTGTAGGCTATTTCCGCTTCTTCCACGCGACCTTGACCCGGCGTCATCAACCTCATAACGTGCTGTTTCCGGCGCCTAAGAAACGCCTCAAGTAGCGGCCTGACCGCTCCCGAAAGATGCGGCTTTTTTGCGCTTAAGGTATTCTCCTGCGCGCAAAAAATCTTTGCTATGTCGGGAGTGGGCGAATACAAGACCCGAAAGGGGAATATGTCCGGCCTTCTACTTGGGGTTTCTTAACTCCCGGCGCCTTAGCCCTAAGAAAGCTATCAAGTAGAGGTAATGGATATGCCTACGTATTTCCCCTTCTCAACGAAGGAAATCGCCTACAGTTTTTCTGCTGAAATTATGCTTCCTGCGCAGGAGGCTGATCATGTCTGATACGCACAATTCTACAGTCTTCACCCGCCACAACCTCCACCTACACACCCTTCTCCTCGAAAACCAAACATGGTTCTGCGCTCGCGATATCGGTCGTTTAATGGGCGTCCATCTCAGTGATCGCATGATCAACAAACTGGACAACGATCAGCACCGCTTGCTGAGGATTGAGTATTACCGACAACCTGAAAAACAGTTGATGCTCAGCGAATCCGGTGTGTATGCGCTGTTGGTGTATCACTACATCCCTGAGAATCGTTTGCTACGAGAGTGGTTGACCAATCAGGTGGTGCCAGCCCTGCGCGATGCTGAACCCTCGGATAGGTTTGATCGCCCAACGTTGAGCCTGTTGAACTGGTCGGAGATGTCGTTGAGTCTGCTGCATTGGCAGGATGAAGGTTGGATTCGTCTGCGGGATATGCCGTATCTGCTGGAAGGTCAGACTCAACGGCGAGAAACGATGGCTAAGCCTTGGTGGCGAAAAGTCGCGCAGGCGCTTCAGTCGTCGAAGCATTCACTCGGTTAGGAAATGCGCTTGTAGGATCTATCGCGAGATTCGTCGCTATTTTTTGTGGGAATTTTCGTAGACATCCGTAATGGCCACTCAGTATCGTCCGAGGGTCCACAACCCTCGGCGATTCTATGGAAACGGAAAAGAGCAGCAGCGACTGGAACGACTCGGAGATTGACGCAGCGGTCGATGCTTATATCAGCATGTTGTCACGCGAGCAGACTGGCCAAAAGTTCGTTAAAACTGAAGAGAATCGAATCCTTCGCGAAGGTGCCTTAATCGGGCGAACAAAAGGATCAGTTGAGTTTCGGATGCAAAATATTTCTGCGGTTCTTGAAGAGTTGGGATTGCCGCGCATCAATGGCTACAAACCAGCGAAAAACGTGGGAAACCATATCAGAGATCGAATTCTTGCACGACTTACTGAAAAAAATTTAATTCCCCAAAGTTCTAAACCATCAGATTATTCAAGAGAAACGTTGTTCCATAGTGATGATCCATGGGCGATCGGACTGGAAGACAAAATTGGTGTCGCAGATGAAGCAAAAGCGATGGCTACACTTGCCATTCGTACAGAAGACCCTCCATTAGCAATCGGAGTCTTGGGCGACTGGGGGACGGGCAAATCATTTTTCATGAGACTTGTTTATCAGCAAATCCAAAGAGACTCTAAAGATACCGTTCTAATAAAATTTAACGCTTGGCACTTTGTCGATACAAACCTTTGGGCCAGCCTTGTTGATCATATCTTCACAGAACTCGATCAATGGGTTCGAAAAAACGAAATAGAAGGAGAGAGCCGGCTCTCCTCACAGAAGCTATTTGAGAATCTCTCAACTGCACAAGAATTGGCAGTGGAGTCTGCGGAAAAACTGGTTCTCTGCCGTCAAGCACAAAGCATCGCTACTGAGAGATTAGCAGAGGCAAGAGATAACAATAATGCTTTCTGGCAATCCATCACCGAAACTCTAAAAAAGCAGGTTGATTTTGAAAAAGTTAAATCCGCGGCAAAAACCCTTGGTTTAGAAAAATTATACGAGGACACTTTTCAACTAAAAAAAACCATTGATGCCTTCAACAACGAGCGAACACGAACAAAAGCCATTAGAGAAGGACTATTACATCGCATAGCTAGCTGGCAAGCTATCCTGATAGGATTGACCATCATCCTAATTCTACCGCCGGCGTTTTCGAAAGCGTTTGAACTAATAAGTGAGACACTCAAAGCCAATATAAGTATTTTTACCAAAGAGATACTGACACTCAGCACTACAATCACCGGAATAACTGCTGGAATTGCATTTCTAAATAAACATATTCGCTCAGCAGTAAACCAGATATCCGGCTTCCGAACGACACTAGAAAAAGTGATTGACGCTCAAGAAAAATCAAAATCTAAAACACTTTCGAAGTTAGCAACAGATGTCGAAGAAGCTCAGAACCTACTAACTGTAGCTACGGAAAAAGTGGCCGCAGCCACACACGACTTTGACGCAGGTACGGGTCGAGGAAGAATGTTAAGTTTCATTCGCGCACGAGCTAATGATGGACATTATGCAAGCCATCTAGGGCTCGTAGCAGCTATTAGAAAAGACTTTGAGGAACTATCACGCGGGCTAAAAACTGATTCAAATCAATCCAAAATGCCGATTCTCGATGGAAAATTAAAAAAGCGAATACTGGACTTAATTGACGATCCAAAAAGCCAGCTAAAATCGGCAGATAAAGAAAAGCTCGAATCCATGCTGAAAGTCAGTTCAGTGACGGAGACACAAAAATTCAAGAGAATAGTTCTTTTTATTGACGACTTGGATCGCTGCCCACCAACCAAAGTAGTAGAGATACTTCAAGCAGTTCATTTACTACTAGGATTCCCATTATTTATCGTTTTCGTCGCTGCAGATGTGCGGTGGGTCAATCGAGCTCTAACCAAGCATTATCCTGACCTCCTGGATGAACAACATGCCGAAAGCTTTAACAAAAAAATCGGCGCAACCGCTCATGATTATCTCGAAAAAATATTCCAAATTCCTTATTGGGTAAGACCAATGAGCGCAAATTCTAGCGCCGCATTATTAGAATCTAGGATTCAGAATTTCAATACAGACACAACTTCACTCTCCACATCCCCTATAACATCCGACGAGGCTATTACCAACAATACCGCAGATTCTACAGAAGACCTTAGCGAAAACAGCAAAGAAAAAACACAGAACAACAGGCTAATATTTAGTAACGACGAGCGAACATTTCTAAGTGAGCTAGCGCCGTTTGCTGGAAATTCTCCACGCAGAGTACTTCGCTTCATTAACACTTATCGAATCATAAAGATCAGCTTATCTGATGAAGAAAATGAAGCACTTGAGCAAAGATACTTTCGAGAGCTTTTGTTAAGCCTAGCAATAAGCATTGGAACCCCAGAGGCATTCAATAGCTGGTCGCAGTTCATACAGAGTGGCCCAACCAACACGGATCTTAGAACCCTGCTCAAAAAATCTGACTTACAACCTTGGCACCGTCTTTCCTCTTCAAACACAACGCTTCAAGGAGCGGTCCAAACTTACCTCCGCACGAACACCTCTGGAAGCATACAAGACACTATTGAGGCTTCAAAACTAGTAAAACGTTATAGTTTTATTGGATAATCTGCGCCCGTTCCTTTTAGCGTCCAACAATAACATTGAAAAATAATTTTTAGAGTTAGGAAAATGAAATTCGATCTCGCCTACTGCCTCAGCCTCGACGACAAGTTGTCGATCTATGACGTTCGCGATCTCAATTTCGATGAGACGGTGGCGTTCGATTCGGCAAAGGAGCATTTCATGTGCCCCAACGATGCCTGTCGCGCCGCATTCGATGCAGCCAACGAGTTGGGCACGTTCAACGCCAAGAACGTGAATTACGTGCGCACGCCGCACTTTAAGAATCTGCCCACGACGCAGCACGTGGCGGGTTGTCCGTATGTGAGTTTGAAGTCGTCAGCGTCGGGAGTTGAGGCGGCGGAGGGTGAGGTGGATGACGGGCGGGAGGAGCATTTTCCATCGGAGTTGTTGCTGACGCGGCGTGAGTATGCGCGCAAGCCAGCTGCGCCTGCGGGGGCGGCGGATGTGTTGCGGGATGATCCGGTGCGGGTGGCGCAGGTGAGTTCCAGGGAGTCGCCGGGGCGTGAGACGGCGCCGGACAAGACCAGTGTGTTTGCGCATCCGGTGGAGTGTTTTGTGTCGAACTTCGCCGACAAGGAGTTGCTCAAGCGTATGCCGTTGAAGATCGGCGAGCACACGGCGCCTTATGGCTCGTTCTTCAAGAAGATCGAGTATCTGACGGATAACAAGGGGCTGATTTACTGGGGCAAGATCAAGGAGATAAAGGATTACACCCAGAGTTTTCGCATCGATTTCGAGCAGAAAGTCTGGTTCAAGCAGGCGGATGAGGCGAAGAAGAAGCCGTATTCGGTTAACGTCTACTTGAGCAAGAAGCTGATCGACAACTACCGCAAGCGCAAGGCGTTTCTGGAAGAGATCAAGCATGCGATCGACAGCGACAAGGAGTTGTTCTGTTTCTTCTATGGCGTGACGCCGGAGTTGAAGCAGGTGCCGAGCAAGAAGAACCCCGAACAGACGTTCGGGGTGTTCAGTGCCAACATCGAGAACCTGGACCACTTTATTGTGCGGGAGGCGCCGGGCTTGGCGTGACGTGGCGCCGCTACGTTTGAATACGCACTGGTAAATTTCGCGGCGACTTATCAAGGGGCTGTCACAGGAGTCGAGTGCGCCCGCAGGTTTCAGCTCTCCAGTGTTGCTTCGAAAGCACGAATCTCTTGTTGCGCCTTCCTGCGCCGTTTCGAAGCGTCGTGAATATTTGTTTCATCCGCTGCGCAGTATTGACGTAACCAGTGGGCGATCATTTCTTCATCCGGCCAGAAATATTCCTTTTGGCCTTTGCTTCTGGGCCTGTCGTTCACCTGTGCATCGAAGCCAATAGCAGCCCGTTCGCCCTGTGGCAAACATCCCCACTCCGCTGCGCAATCTTGAAAAAACCAGGCAATTTCATCGATGTGCTTTTGCGCACTGCGATGGCTGCGTCGATAAAACCTGTACTCCAGACAGGCCTCTTCCATTCGCTGCGGCATGATGCCGGCATCGACCCAGCTCATGAGATCGTGGTTGATAGAATCGCGTATCAATCCTTCCCGCCAGCGCTCGGCAAACCAGGCAATAAAGCCTTCTGTGCCAGCCTTCTTGGCATCGGCGAAGATCATGCAATAACGAGTTTCCACATGAATGACGAACAGTACATGCTTACGCTGCACGGTGATGGCGTGCACCAGCCACTGCTCGACAAAAGGGGCACACTCATCATCCTCAATAACTGACGACGGTGGTTTGGGGTCTACCGGCGTGAGCTTTTTGCCCTTATGCACGCGGCTAAAGAACTTACTGGCCGCCTCGGTGCAATTGAAGATCAACATCTGTTTTCTCTACTAAATAAGGGTCAATGACGCTCAGTCGTCATATTTGCTTTCATCAACCCACTCAATCTCATAAGGCTGGCGAACAGCACTTTCCAAGATCGCCATATTGCCTCCACGAAGCAATGTTGAGTTGAGCCGGGAAGGCCTCATCTTATAGACATGCCCAGCAAAACAAGAATCAGCAATCCGATGTACACCCAAGCATGCACCCGATCCGGTATCCGCCCGATCCACGGCGTGGCCAATCGAATCCCGACCAACGACCCCAGCGTCAGCACCGCAAACGCCAGCAAATCCACATACCCGAAAAACCATGCGCCCAGATCCGTCTCGCTGAAACCGGCCAGTGCCATGTAGGTCAGTGTCCCGGCCACGGCCACCGGCACGCTTAACGGGTTCGCCATGGACGTGGCCTGGGACATGCTCAGTCCGCAGCGGCGCAGGAGCGGCACGGTCATGACGCTTCCTCCTACGCCGAGGAACGTGGCGATGGCGCCGATGCCTACACCGCCGGCGGATATTTCCCTGCGATCCAGTCGGCGTGGGATGACGCCGTCGCTACGGGTGAGAAAGCCGCGTCTGAGCAGGCAGTCGATGATGGTCACGCCGAGGTAGGCAATGAAGGCGTAGCGAATGACCTCGCCGCTGACCCACACCGCGGCGATCGCGCCGATGATCGCGCCCAGGGCGATGAAGCCGCCGAGCGGCCACAGGTAATGGCGGATCAGGTTGCCGGCGCGGCGGTGTTTGTCGGTGGCGATCAGGGCGTTGACGATCATCACGCAGGTCGAGGTGGCGACGGCGATGTGCATGGCCGATTGGCCGATGGGGTCGTCGGCGCCGTGGCTGGCGCTGAGCATGCGGTAGAGCAGCGGCACGACGACGAAGCCGCCGCCGAAGCCGAAGAGCACGGCGGTGATGCCGGCCATACAGCCGAAGAGGGTCAGCAGGAGGTAGAACATGGCGCGTCTTCCGGTGGTGGGGAGCGGTCGACGATAGAGCGACGCGGCTTGGCCTGCTTCAGCAAATCAGTCAATAATGTTTGCGTTTACGCCAATTACCCGGAAACGCTCAATGCGCAATGTTTCGATCAACCTGCTGGATGACACGCCGCGCCCGGTGGTGGCGATCGGTACGGATTATTCCCACGGCCATCTGTTGCCGTTTCATACACACCGGCGGGCGCAATTGTTGTACGGCGCGACCGGGGTGATGCAGGTCCGCACCCATGACGGCAACTGGGTGGTGCCGCCGCAGCGGGCGGTGTGGATTCCGCCGGGAGTGGCGCATGAGGTGCTGATGCTTGGGGTGAGCACGCGCAGTCTGTACATCGAGCCGGGGGCGGTGGACTTGGGTAGGCGATGCCAAGTGATCAGCGTTTCGCCGTTGATGCGGCATTTGTTGATGGAGGCTGTGGAGGCACCGTTGACCTATAACCTCGAAGGACGCGACGGTGTACTGATCGAGCTGCTGCTGCATGAACTGGCGCGGAGTGCGCCCCTGCCCTTGCACATTCCGCTGCCGACTGACGGAAAGCTCCTGGCTTTGTGTCAGACCTTTCTGGATCAACCCAACGCCCACGAGTCGCCGCAATACTGGGCCGAGCAGTTGCACATAAGCTTGCGCACCTTCAACAGACTGTTTCGACAGCAGACCGGGTTGAGCTTCAGCCAATGGCGGCAACAGGCCTGCGTGGTGCTGGCGCTGGCGCGGTTGGCCGCCGGTGAGGCGGTGACGCGGATCGCCCTGGATTTCGGTTATGAGAGCCCGGCGGCGTTCTCGACGATGTTCCGGCGCATCCTCGGACAGGCACCGTCCGTCTGGTTGGAGGCGGCGAACTAGGGCAAATCAAAAAATGCGTTTGATCCCGGCCGAAAACAACTGTACAAAAACACAGTACATTTTCAATCAGCACTCTTGAGCCCGGAGCACACCATGGCCTCTCTTGCGATGAACCACATCCTCGAACGCATTGCCCTTTTCCAGTTCACCCCGACGCACTGCGTCCAGGCCCGAGCGATGCTGGGCTGGAGCGTGGAACAACTGTCGCGCGAGGCGGAGGTTGCGTTGGATGATATCCAGCGGTTTGAAGCGCAGCAGGACGTGGCGGATGCGGCGCGGCTGGCGTTGGCTTACCGGTTTGAGGCGCACGGGTTGGTGTTCTTTCCCGGGTTTGCGCCGGGTCGCAAATTGAATCCCCAGGCTATGCAGCAAAACGTTGCAGAGCGTGGGGATTTTGCTTAGGTGCAATGATTACTTGAACGCAGGGTGCCGCAGCTCGGCCGAGGCTTGTTCATAGCTGTAGGCCATGGCGAACAATTGCGGCTCGCTCCATGGTTTGCCGAAAAAGAACACGGACGTGGGTATGCCGTTATCGCCCATGCCCGATGGCAGGGTTATCGCCGGGTAACCCGCCACTGCGGCAGAAAATTGCGAGTAACCATCCGCTTCGGCAACCATTGCGTCGAGGCTGTGTTCGCGCAGTTGCTCGTCAATGGCGTCCTTGAAGTTTTTGCTGATGCTCAAGATCGATCCGCTGGCCTGTTCGTGAGTCATGTCCAGCGCATTCATCGCTTCGAGCGTGGCCTGCCCATAGCCCTCCTTGCCGGGATTGAGCTGATTGAAGTCGATCAGGTCCTGCAGCGACTGGATCGGCAGGCCGGAACGGCTGACGAGATATTCAGGCAATTCGTATTTCATCGCCCCCATCAGACCGGGTACGAAATCATCGATATCAGGTAAACGAACGGTCACTGGCACGAGCGTCGCACCTTGTTTCTCGAGTGTGGCCATTGCCTTTTCAAACTCCACTCCAGGAGTCAGGACCACGCCGCCCGTCCCCTCGTAAGCGGCGGGATAACCGATACGCTTGCCTTGCAGGGCATCGTTTGCCAGTAACGCCGTGTAGTCGATTCCTGTCGGGGCGGCCGATGTCGCGGAGTCCGCAGCATCCATGCCTTGCAACACGTTGAACATCATTGCCGCATCGCGGACAGTACGTGTCAAAGTGCCTGGGGTGTCTTGCAGCCGGGTGATCGGCACCACCCCGCTTCGACTGAACAGACCCAAGGTGGGCTTGACGCCAACCACACCATTGGCCGATGCCGGGCAAGAAATCGAACCGTTGGTTTCCGTGCCCAAGGAGAACGGCGCGAAACCGGCCGCCACGGCAGCGGCCGACCCCGAACTGGAACCGCAGATTTCCTCGCTCAATGCGTGTGGATTTTTCCCTTGCCCACCACGTCCGCTCCAACCATGGGGCAATCCCATCTCCCGCACATAAGCCCATTCGCTCATGTTGGCTTTACCCAGAATAATCGCGCCGGCATCCCGCAATTGTTTAACCACAAAGGCATCGTTGGCTGCCGGCTGACCGACCATGGCCAAGGAGCCGGCGCTGGTTTGCAGGCTGTCGGCAGTATCAAAATTGTCTTTGAGCAGTACCGGAATACCATGCAACGGACCACGCGACTGTCCCTCGTTACGCTCGTTATCCAGCGCGGTAGCCATTTCGATGGCTTGTGAATTCAGTTCGACGATGGCGTGGATAGCAGGGCCTTGCTTGTCCAACTCGGCAATTCGCTGGTGGAAGTGTTCAACCAGTTCAACAGCAGTGAGCTCATTGTCGGCCATCATTTTGCTGAGTTCACTGACGCTGGCGTAATGAAGATCAGTGGCCGAATGGGCGGTGGCAGCGGCACCTGTCGCTGCCAGTGCGACCAATATGGATTTCGTCAGCGTATTCACGCGACGTTTAAAGAAGTGTGTCATGTATATCGTCCTTGTTTAGGCTCATCACGAGTGACTCATTCACTCGCGACCAAGCCTACCGAGGACATAGGAAAGAGCTGTCAGCTAGCTGGACTACCGACAGTAGGAAAAGTCATCCCGACTTGTAGCCGCTACCAGCAATTGGGGCGTTTTCCGACACATCCTGCTCCATATTCAGCCACCACGTGTGCCCCCGCTGCGGCTGCATCACGTTAAACGCCTCGCCCATTCGTGGCGTGGTGATCGAAACACTGCGTTCCCACGCCAGCGCCAGAATCCGATCAAACGGTTCATGCCAGGCGTGCATCGCCAGGTCGAAGGTGCCGTTGTGGATCGGAAACAGCCAACGGCCCTTGAGGTCGAGGTGCGCTTGCAGGGTTTCTTCGGGTTGCATGTGCACGTGTGGCCATTCGACGTTGTAGGCACCGGTTTCCATCAGGGTCAGGTCGAACGGACCGTACTGTTCGCCGATGCGTTTAAAGCCGTCGAAGTAGCCGCTGTCACCGCTGAAGAAGATCCGCGTGTCGCCATCGATCATCACCCACGAAGCCCACAAGGTGCTGTTGCCGTCGAACAGGCCACGGCCGGAGAAGTGCTGCGACGGCGTGGCGACGAAGCGGATGCCGGCGATTTCGGTGCCCTGCCACCAGTCGTACTGGCGGACTTTGCTGGCGTCGATGCCCCATTTGATCAGGGTGTCGCCGACGCCCAGCGGGGTCAGGAAGTAGTTGGTCTTGGCCGCGAGTTTCAGCACTGCCTGGTGATCGAGGTGGTCGTAGTGATTGTGCGACAGGATCACCGCTTCGATCGGCGGCAGTTGGTCGATGCTGATCGGCGGCTGGTGAAAGCGTTTCGGGCCTGCCCATTGCACGGGTGAGGCGCGCTCGGCGAAGACCGGGTCGGTGATCCAGAATTTGTCGCGCATTTTCAGCAGCAGGGTCGAGTGGCCGAGGCGATAGACGCTGTGGTTGGGCGCCGCCAGCAGGTCTTCACGGGTCAGCGCTTGCACCGGGATCGCGGCGGCCGGGCGGGTGTTGCGCGGCTTGTGGAAGATCATGTTCCACATGATCCGCAGCATCTTGCGCAAGCCTTCGCGTTGTACCGGCGCATGGTTGCGAAATAACCCTTGATCCTGGCGAGAGGCTTCAGGCGTGGAAGTTTGATCCGCAGAAAAATCTGGATTGGCCATGACTGAGAGACTCCAGAAAAACCGCGCAATTCACGGTTTTTCACGGTGGGACGATAAATGGCCAAGGCACGCACGCATCAGCCGAACTGTCTGGTTTTTAGGTTGCGCGGATTAACGCAACATTACACTGGGCGGTGTAGTTTCTAGGTTGCATGAAACTCGATGACAAGTAAACTGCCAAGTGTAATTCCACTCTTTCTCTGCCGAAGCGTACTTATGACAGCTCCAAAGCGCCTCACCGACCGCAAACGCGAAGCCATTATTCAGGCGGCGATTGCCGAATTCCGCGCCAACGGGTTCGAGATCACCAGCATGGACAAGATCGCAGCCACCGCCGGGGTGTCGAAGCGCACGGTGTACAACCACTTTCCCAGCAAGGAAGAACTGTTCGCCGAAATTCTCAACCAACTCTGGGCAAGGATCACCGACGAGCAAGCCGTGACCTATCGCGCGGATCAGCCGCTGCGCGAGCAACTGCTGCCCATGTTGCTGGCTAAACTGCAGATGATGGCCGATGACAATTTTCTCGGACTGGCGCGGGTGGCGATTGCCGCCACCATCCATTCCCCGGAACGCGCGCAAGACATGGTGGCGCGCATGGGCGAGCGCGAAGAAGGCCTGACGGTGTGGATTCGCGCCGCTCAGGCGGATGGTCGACTGAAAGCCGTGGAGGCGGAATTCGCCGCGCAACAGATGCAGGGTCTGTTGAAGTCGTTCGGGTTCTGGCCGCAGATTTCCATGGGCCTGCCACCACTGGATGCGGACACGCAGAAAGCTGTGGCCGAGTCGGCACTGGAGATGTTCCTGGCGCGATACCAGCTCTAGACCGCCCCTCTCCCTGTGCCCACCCCGAGTAAATGGCTCGAAAGGACACTGATTATTCCCGGTGGAATAAATGACAATGTCCGACAATTTACCGACGAACGGTCAACCTGAAAAAACACTTCAAAGTATTTCAGGATGAATCTGGCGCAGGACATCATGGAAAATCAACGCGGCAAAGGCCTGTCATTCGCCAGACGCATTTATTTGCCAAGGACCATCGGTCTGGGCGTCGGCTTTTTCAGCGTCGCGGCCGCGCTGTATCCGTTGCACATGCCGACCTGGCTCTGGGCGCTGCTGGTGTTCAACGGTTTTATCTGGCCGCATCTGGCCTATCAGGTTGCGACCCGCTCGACCTTCCCCTACCACGCCGAACGCCGCAACCTGGTGTACGACTCGTTGTGCGGCGGTTTCTGGACCGCGTGTTTTCAGTTCAACCCGCTGACCACCGTGACCATCCTGTCGATGATGACCATGAACAATGTCGCCGCCGGTGGACGACGTCTGTTCCTGCTGGGTGCTCTGGCCCAAATCGCCGGCGTGTTGCTGGGCTGGTTACTGTTCGGCTTCAATTTCAGCCTGACGATGACGCAAATCGAGGTTTGGGCCTGCCTGCCGATGCTGACCTTGTACCCTTTGGCCCTGGGCATGGTCTGTTACCAACTGGCGATCAAACTCGCGCAGCACAAGCGTGCACTCAGGGACCTGAGCTGCACCGACAGCCTCACCGGGCTGCTCAATCACGGCGCCTGGAAGGATCTGCTCCATACGCGTTTCATCTTGTGCCGACAAAACAATACCCAGGACATTCTGGCGTTGATCGACATCGATCACTTCAAGACCATCAACGACAACTATGGGCACATCGTTGGCGACGCCGTGCTGCGTGAGCTAAGCCAGGCACTCAAAGGATTACTGGCTGAAGGTGAACGGGCCGGCCGTTATGGCGGCGACGAGTTTTGCCTGATCCTGCCCGACCAGCCACTCAATAAAGCCGAGGCGCAAATGGAACGATTGCGTCAGGCGCTGGACCAATATCGGCACCCGGATGTACCAGAGCTGCGCGTCAGCCTGAGTATCGGTCTGGCACGCTTTCAGCCGTCGTACAGCGACGCGGTTGCCTGGCTGGATGACGCCGACAAAGCGCTGTATACCGCTAAACACACGGGGCGCAACACCATCAGTGTGGCGCTGAGCAATCCGGGCTAAGAAGACGCTCCTCCTCTGAGTCTTGAAAAAACTGCAAACATGTTGATTCGCAATTTCTTGTACAACTTAAATCAGTTTGTATAAGATCTGCTCGTCAGCCTGGATGCTGGCACTTTGCAGTCAATGACCAATGCCGACCCGGCATTTGCTCTGCCAGCGCGGAAACAGGGACACAAACCTCGTCTTTCCCTACTTCCAGGTACTGCCCCTATGTTTTTCAAACGCCATCAGTCCGAACTCAACGACCTTCAACACACCATCACCGAACAGAACGGCCTGCTTGAAGCGATCAATCGCTCCATGGCGGTGATCGAGTTCGATCTTGAAGGCGTGGTGTTAAAGGCCAATGACAACTTCCTCAAAACCATGGGTTACCGCGCCGAGCAGGTGATCGGCCAACCTCATCGCTTGTTCTGCACCCCGGAGTTTGGCCGCAGCGCGCAATACACCGAACTGTGGTCGCGCCTGAAAAACGGTCAGTTCCAGTCCGGCACTTTCGAGCGGATCAACAGCCAGGGCCAGCCGGTCTGGCTGGAAGCCAACTACAACCCGATCAAGGATGCGTCGGGACGCGTGGTCAAAGTGGTCAAGTTCGCCATGGACGTGACGACCAAGGTCCAGCAGGAAAGCGAGGCCAATGCCAAGCTGCAGGCGATCGACCGGGCGATGGCGGTGATCGAATTCGACCTCAACGGCGGCATTCTCACCGCCAACCAGAATTTTCTGACGCGCATGGGTTACACGCTCGCTGAACTGAAGGGTAAACATCACCGCTTGTTCTGCCGCGCGGAACTGGTCAACAGCAGCGCCTATGAGGATTTCTGGCGCCGGTTGAATCAGGGTGAGTTGTTCCAGGGCCAGTTCGAACGCGTCGACAAGCGCGGCCAGAGTGTGTGGCTGGAGGCCAACTACAACCCGGTGTATGACGCCGCCGGACGTTTGTGCAAGGTGGTGAAATTTGCCACGGACGTCACCGCCCGCGTCGAGCAGCACGAGCACGATGCGCGCAGCGCCAGCGCCGCTTATCACATCTCGGTGGAAACCCGGAAAGTCGCCGAGCAAGGCACTCAGGTGATCCAGCAGGCGGCCAGCGAGATGCGCGAAATCGCTGACGATATCGCGCAGTCATCAACGCTGATCGCGCAACTTGGCGAGCGTTCGGAGCAGATCACCGCGATCGTCAACACCATCCGCGCGATTGCCGACCAGACCAATCTGCTGGCGCTCAACGCGGCGATTGAAGCGGCGCGCGCCGGGGATCAGGGGCGCGGGTTTGCGGTGGTGGCGGACGAAGTGCGGCAACTGGCGGCGCGTACCAGCGGCTCGACGGCGGAGATTTCCAACATGATCGGTTTGATCCAGAGCGAAACCCGTCAGGCGATCAAGAGCATGGAAGGCACCCGCGGGCGGGCGGCGCAAGGCGTTGAACTGGCGGATCAGGCCGGCAGCGTGATTCTGCAGATCCGCGATGGCGCCAGTGAAGCGGTGCAGGCGGTGAGCATGTTTGCCAATGAACGGGCGCCGGGCTGATCGATATGTCGGGCCGTTGGACCGCGTCGCGGCTTTCGCGAGCAAGCTCGCTCCCACAGGGATTGAGTCGATCTCTTAACTTGTGATCAACCATTAACCTGTGGGAGCGGGCTTGCTCGCGAAAGGGCCATAAGCCTCGATGCAGGACTATAGTGACCCTCAGTCCCAAGTCCTGCCGAGCCCATCATGACCACAGAAAAAACCGACGCCCCCGCGCCCGCCCCCGTCGACCACCTGCGCTTCCACCGCCCCCACGCCCACCTCAACACCACTTTCGGCGACGACAAGTTCGCCCTGCGCGCCGAGGCCTTTGCGCGGTTCTTCGGCACGCCGGCGTTTCTCGGCGCGCAAACCCTGATCGTGCTGTTATGGGTTGTACTCAACGTGACGGGCATCACCACTTTCGACGTGTACCCGTTCATCCTGCTCAACCTCGCATTCAGCCTGCAATCGGCCTACGCCGCGCCGTTGATCCTGCTGGCACAAACCCGCCAGGCCGCGCGGGACAAGGCGCAAGCGGACGCCGATGCGCAACACCGTGAAGCATTGGCGACGGCCAACACCGAGCGTCAGGCGCAAGCCGCGAACACCACCGCGCAATTGCTGGAGCTGCTGGAGCAGAACACCCAGCTCACCGAAATGACCAAGAGCCTGACTGAACGCATCGAAGGCCTGACCCGCGAACTGCATGCGCACATCTGCCAGAACCCGCAACGCTGATCACGGCAACCGCAGCGCGCTCCCCAACTCATCGAACAGAGTGACCACCGAGCGCAATGCCCGGCAATCCGGGCGGGTCAGCAACCACAGCGCGGTGTCGTAGCCGTGCAACGGTTCGCTGAGGGCCTGCAAACCTTCAGTGATCAGAAAATCCGGCAACGCCGCCACACCGAGTCCGCCGCGCACCAGTTCAGTCACCGACAGCATGCTGTTGCAGCGATACGCCGGGGTCACGCCGGGCAACTGCTGGCGGCGCCAGGCCACGGTCGGGTGATCCGGCAGAAACTCATCCGGGGCGATCCAGGTCAGCGCCGCCAGATCCGATGCATCGACGTTTTGCAGATAACGCGCGCTGGCGCAGAGCCGGTAGGAAATCTTCGCCAGTTGCCGTCCGACCAGATGCTCCGGCGGTGTACGCGTCAGGCGCAGGGCGATGTCGGCGTCGCGGCGGCTGAGGTTGGCGAAATCGTTGGAGGTGCTCAGCTCGAGAGTCAATGCCGGATAGTTCGGCATGAACTGCGCCAGCGCCGGCAACAGCAGCCCTTGCAGCACTGAATCGGTACAGGTCAGGCGCACCGTGCCGCTGACCACTTCACCGCCCTGTTCGACACCGATCCGCGCTGCCTCCAGTGCCTGCTCGGCGCGTTCGGCCTGCTCGGCCAAGGTCTGCGCGAGGGTGGTTGGCAGGTAACCGGCGCGGCTCTTTTCGAACAATTGCTGACCCAGCGCTGACTCCAGCCGCCGCACTGCGCGAAACACCGTCGACACGTCTACTTTGAGCAGCTGCGAAGCCCGGGCCAGAGAGCCGCCCCGCACCAAAGCGAGGATCAGCGCCAGATCCGGGTAGTCGAGCCGATAGTGCGTCGCTGCATTGATCACTTGGGAAAACGCCAATATTGAGTGCGTGAGCGCCAATCTATAGTGAGCCCCGGTGATCGACAACTGCACACCCTCACTGTAGTGAGGGGATTCATCCCCGATGGACTGCGCAGCAGGCCTTGTTGAAGGCCACTTCGCGCCCCGTCGGGGATAAATCCCCTCACCAGAGAGAGGTTCACTCACTCAAATCAAGGAAATCCCATGGACGCCATTTCCATCGCCCTGATCGGCGACTACGACCCGCAAGTCACCGCCCACCAGGCGATTCCCCTCGCCCTCGGGATGATCGCCGAGCAGTCCGGGCGCAATGTGCAATTTCAGTGGCTGCCCACCGAGCAGATTCACGCCGACACCGCGCTGGATCACTTCGACGGTTTCTGGTGCGTGCCGGCCAGCCCCTACAAAAGCGAAGCCGGTGCACTCAGGGCCATCCGTTTTGCCCGCGAACAACAGCGCCCGTTCCTCGGCACCTGTGGTGGTTTTCAGCATGCCGTGCTGGAGTTTTCCCGCAACGTGCTGGGCTGGGCCGATGCCGAACATGGCGAGACATCACCGGATTCGCCGCGAGCGGTACTGACGCCGTTGACCTGTTCATTGGTGGAAGCGGTGGACAGCATTCATCTGGTCGCCGGCTCGTTGATCGCCAAGGCGTACGAAACGTCGGAAATTCATGAAGGCTATCGCTGCCGGTTCGGGGTGAATCCGCAGTTCGAACAAGAATTGCTGACTCATCAGCTACGCGCCGTGGGGCACGATTCGGCGGGCGACTTGCGCGCCATCGAGTTGACCGACCATGTGTTTTTTGTCGCCACGCTGTTCCAGCCAGAACGTGCGGCGCTCAAAGGCCAGGTTCCGCCGCTGGTGCGAGCATTTGTCGAAGCGTGTGCGGAGCAACGTCCATGAAGCCGAACGAGCCTTGCTTTGCGGTGATTTTCACCTCGACCCGCACCGAGGGTGACAACGGTTACGCCGCGGCCTCCGAGCGCATGATGGATCTGGTCAGCGAGCAGCCGGGGTTTCTCGGCATTGATTCGATTCGCGGGGAAGACGGGGTGGGGATCACCATTTCCTACTGGCAGAGCGAGGCGGCGATTCTGGCCTGGCGCGAGCATCCCGAGCACCGGGTGATTCAGGCGCGCGGGCGGGCGCAGTGGTATTCGAAGTTTCAGACTCGGGTGTGTCGGGTGGAGCGGGAATATCGGTTTGGGCAGTGACGATGGCTGCGTGCTGACTGGCCTCTTCGCGAGCAAGCTCGCTCCCACAGGTACAGCGTTTGGGCTTTGAATTTGGTTGTGTTCTCACTGGCCTCATCGCTGGCAAGCCAGCTCCCACAGGGACTTGTGATCGCCACAGATCCAATGTGGGAGCGAGCTTGCTCGCGAAGAGGCCGGAACAGCCACTACAAAGCCTCAGCCCTTCACCAGACTGCGCACCGCCACAATCTCCGGCACCTCAACCTTGCTCATGTACACCCGCAACGGCTCGCTGATGTTGATCCGCTCATCGATGTTCTGATCCAGCAGCAACTGAATCAACTCGCGTTTAAGCGTCATGGTCTGCGGCGTCGTTGGCGCCCAGACAAATTCGCTGGTAGGAATAATGCCGTCATCCGCCACGTCCATGCCGAACGAATCTTCGCTGAAACGCACGATGTACTGGCCGGTCTTGCGGTTGAGGCCGACGAAACCCTTGAGGTCATCGGCGGCCTGACAGATGAGTTGGGAAGTGATGCGCATGGTAAACCTCACGAAAAATCATCGATGGTTTACACGCAGGGCAACGAAATCGGCGCGCCCTCTGCCGGAGCGTCTGCCGAGGGCAAGCGTACTGCAAACCGCGCCACAAAAGTGCAGGAAAAATCGCTTTTAATACGTTTATGTCGGTCTGGCGATAGCACGCAATCGATTCAGTTGTTAAAAGGTACGTCTTTGAAAATGCCCTGCGAAAGGAACTCGAACATGCCCGCCACTTTCACCAAAAGCGCCCTCCTGCTGAGCCTGATGCTCGGTCTCGGTCAGGCCCACGCCGCCCAGACGGACATCGACGCGCTGGCCGCCGCCCACGGCATCCCGCACCCGGCGGTGATCGCGCACCGTGGCGCATCCTTCGACGCACCGGAATCCACCGCCGCTTCCTACAAACTGGCCCGCGACCTCGGCGCCGACTACCTGGAAATGGACTTGCAGCGCAGCAAGGACGGCGTGCTGTTCGCCCTGCACGACAACAACCTGCAACGCACCACCGACGTCGCGACCAAGTTCCCGGAGCGCAAGGACAGCCCGGCCAATGCCTTCACCATGGCCGAACTGAAAACCCTCGACGCCGGCAGCTGGTACAACAAGGCCTACCCGGATCGCGCGCGTCCATCCTACGCCGGGCTGAAAATCCTCACCCTCGACGAAATCATCGACATCGCCCAAGCCAACCCGAAACACAAGCCAGGCCTGTACATCGAAACCAAAGAGCCGCAGCTGTTTCCGGGCATCGAGCATGACCTCAAAGCGAAGCTGCAGGATCGCGGCTGGTTGAGTCCGGCCGGTTCGAAACTGGCCAAAAGCGAGCTGGGCGTCGGCCAGGGCAAAGGCAAGGTGATCCTGCAGACCTTCGAGAAAAACAGCCTCGAACTGCTGCAGAAGGAAATGCCGCAAGTGCCGAAGATCCTGTTGCTGTGGGTCGGCGAAGGCAGCATCGAGCCGAAATCGAAGGTGACCTTTGCCGAGTCCGGCGAGAAGGACAAAAACGTGTTCTACGGCAAGCAGGAGCCGAAGTCCGACGCCGAGTTCAAACAGTGGGTTGATTTCGCCAAGGCTCACGGCGCCATCGGCACCGGCCCTTCGGCGAAGCTGACCAAGGGTGGCGACCAGAGCTATTCGGATCTGGTGCAACCGTGGATGAACCAGTACACCCACGATCAGGGCATGCTGGTGCACGTGTACACCGTCGATGAGCCGGTGGACTTCGAGAAAGTCATGGCGGCCGGGGTTGATGGCATCTTCACCAACCGCGCCAGCGAGCTGTTGAAGTTCTACAAGCGTCCGGCCAGTGCCAGTGTGGATCAGGTGTTGAAGAACAACGGGTTCTGATCTCCAAAACCGGGGCGCCTTCATCGCGGGCGAGCCACGCTCCCACAGGTTTTGTGTCGGGCATGGTTTGCCCGTTTTGTATTCGGGGGTTTTAAGGGTGAATTAAGTTGCGGTGGTTAACCTGAGCCCACTTCAACGAACAACCCAAGGAATGACCCGATGAAAACTTTGACTGCCCTGTTTACCGCCGCTGCCCTGACCCTCACCGCTGGCCTGGCTCAGGCCGACGTACGCGTCGACCAGATCCCGCAACTGGTGAAGGAAGGCAAGATCAAGTCGCTGGAGTCGATGAACGCCGAAGCGCTGAAACTGCACCCTGGCGCAACCATCACCGACACCGACCTGGACAACCACTTCAACGGTTACGAGTACGAAGTCGAGCTGAAAACCGCTGATGGCAAAGAGTTCGACGTCGACTTCGATGCCACCACCGGCAAGGTGCTGAGCAACAAGCAAGACACCTGATACACCGCCCACACCCGCCGCACGATTGAAAAGTCGTGCGGCTTTTTTGCGTCTGGGGTCAGGCCAATTGCAGGCGCGGCGCAATCAATGCGCGCCAAGCAGCGGGCAGCCCGCTAGTATGGCCGGGGACTGAACACACATAACGGCAGACGAGAGCGATGGGCATGGGGCAAGCAGCGGCGGCAGACATCGCGACGATTGGTCGGATCAGCGCGGTTCCGGCGATCCTTCAGGTGATTCGCGAGTTGACCGGTATGCGATTTGCCGCCGTGGCGCGGGTCACCGAGGATTCGTGGACCACCTGCGCGGTGCTCGATCAACTGGAGTTCGGTCTGCAGGTTGGCGACGAACTGGATCTGGTGACCACCCTGTGCCACGAAATCCGCCAGTCGCATGTCTCGGTGGTGATCGACAAGGCCAGCGAAGACCCGCTCTACTGCGAGCACCACACGCCGCGGATGTATCACTTCGAAAGCTACATTTCGGTGCCGGTGTTCCGTACCGACGGGCGTTTTTTCGGCACCATCTGCGCCCTCGATCCAGTCCCGGCACAACTGAAGTCCAGCAGCATCCAGAGCACCATGGAATCGTTCGCACGGATGCTCGCGTTGCAGATCGAAGCCGAGGAAAACGCGCAGCTCACCGAAACCGCGCTGTTGCAGGAACGCGAAACCGCCGAGCTGCGCGAGCAGTTCATCGCCGTGCTCGGCCACGATTTGCGCAACCCGTTGTTCGCCATCAGCGCCGGCGCCGAAATGCTCCTGCGCAAACACCCGGATCCGGCCATCGAAGTGCGGGTGCGCAATATCCTTGGCAGCGCGCAACGGGCAACACGGCTGGTGGACGACGTACTCGATTTTGCTCGCGGACGCTTGGGCAATGGTATTCCGGTCGCGATTCAGCCCTGCGCCGACTTGACCGAGGCGGTGCAGCAGGTGGTGACGGAGATCCGCAATGTGCATCCGCAGCGCACCATTCACGCCTGCATCGGCGACTTGCAGGGCGTGCCCTGCGACCGTGGCCGGATTGCCCAGTTGCTGTCGAACCTGCTGGCCAATGCCGTGACCCATGGCGACCCGGAGGGGGATATCGAAGTCATCGCCCAGGTCGAACACGGTGCGTTGATGCTGGCGGTGAAAAATCAGGGGCATATTGGCGAGGCGATCCTGCCGCACCTGTTCCAGCCCTACTCCCGCCCGATCGGCAGCACGCCCCAGGCCGGGCTCGGTCTGGGGCTGTACATCGCCAGCCAGATCGCCAAGTCCCACGGCGGACGTTTGCATGTCGAGTCCACCGCCGAGAGCGGCACGCTGTTCACCTTCAGCCTGCCCACAGCCTGAAAAGCACACCTTGGATCCCTGTGGGAGCGAGCTTGCTCGCGAAGCTGTTGTGTCTGCCACACATGAGTCGACTGGCACACCGCTTTCGCGAGCAAGCTCGCTCCCACATTGGTTCTGCAGTGCTCCGAAGTTGTCAGGCCGAAGTGCTGACCAACGACCCCGAGCTGCTCGACCCGGACTCCTGCAACGCCTGCAACAACGCCGCCGTGGCCGTCTGCAACGAAGCCGAAGTGCTGGAGATTTGCGACTCGGCGGAGGCCACGTCAGCCGCTTTGGCATCCGCGTCTTCCTGCTTGGCCTGAGCCGCTTGCAATGCCTGCTGTTGTTCCTGCAATTGCTTTTGCAACTCGGCGATCTGCTTGCGCAGTTCTTTCACCGAATCCGATTCATCGCTGCTGCTGGAACTGCTGTCACCCGCCGGCGCTGCGCCACCGCCGGCCGCCACTTTGCTGGTGTCGGCGCTGACGCCCGCACTGCTGGTTGCAGTGGTCGAGGTATCGTCACTGGCGTCGCTGATTTTGGTTTTGCTGATGGCGGTGCTGACGGTCTGGTTGATCGAAACTGAGGTGATGCTGACCATGGGATGGCTCCAATGCCGGTTTTAGATAACCGGCCATCGGCGGCACTCGCAGGGATTTGAGATCGACTGTGTACCGACTCGGTAACCGAACCGGTACACGTCGGCGGACGTCAGGCGCTCAGGCGTGCGGTGACTTCGTTGAGTTGCCCGGACAGGCCATGCAGGTTCTGGCTGGCGCTTTCGGTGCGCTGCACGCTGTTGAGGTTGGTACTGGCGATCGAGGTGATCTCGGTCAGGTTGCGCGAGATGTCTTCGGCCACCGAGGTCTGCTCTTCGGCGGCGGTGGCGATCTGACGGTTCATGTCGCGGATCGCTTCCACCGCGTGGGTGATGCGCTCCAGCATCGCACCGGCCTGGGTCACTTGCTCGACGCTTTCATCGCTGCGCGCCTGACCGCTTTCGATCGCTTGCGCGGCGTCCACGGCACCGGTCTGCACGTTCTGAATGATCTGGTTGATCTCGATGATCGACTCGGCCGTGCGCTGCGCAAGGTTGCGCACCTCGTCGGCGACCACCGCGAAACCGCGCCCGGCTTCACCAGCCCGCGCCGCTTCAATCGCCGCGTTGAGCGCCAGCAGGTTGGTCTGCTCGGCGATGCCGCGGATCACTTCCAGCACTTTGCCGATGCGCCCGCTGTCGCTTTCCAGACGACGAATCACTTCAGCGGTGTTGGCAATCTCGCCACGCATCTTGGTGATGGTGTGGATGGTGCCCTGCATGACCTTTTCACCCTGCTGGGCAGACTGGTCGGCATCGTCGGCAGCCCGCGCCGCATCCGCCGCATGGCGGGCGACTTCCTGGGCGGTGGCGGACATTTCGTTCATCGCCGTGGCCACCTGATCGGTGCGGTTGAACTGCTCGTTGGTGCCGCCGGCCATGGTCGTGGCAATGGCATTCAGTTCGCCGCTGGCGCTGTCCAGATCACTGGCGCTGCGTTGCAGGTGGGTGAAGGTTTCGGCGAGGAAATCACGCAGGGTATTGGCCGCGGCGGCAAGGTTGCCCAGCTCGTCCTGACGGTCGTTGGCGACGCGCTCGGCGAGGCGCCCACGGCTCAACTGGGTGACGTAGTCGATCAGCTTGCGGATCGGATCAATCAGGTTGCGGTTGACCAGCCACAGGCTCAGCAAACCGATCAACAGGCCCGAGCCGAGCATCACCACAATGCCCAGCAGCACGGTGCTGTCAGCACTGGCGCTGATCTGCGCCGACTGTTCGGTACCCTGCTTGCGCAGCTCGGCCACCAGTTCGCTCATCTGATCGCTGGTGGCGCGGTCCACGCCTTTGACGGCGTTGTCGCCAGCGGTTGGATCGCCACCGGCAGCGACGTAGGCATCGCGGCCCTTCTGGTACGCGGCGCCGAGTTGACGATGTTCGTCACGCAGGCGTTCGATGCGGCTTTTCAGCGCCGGTTCAAGGCCTTTCTGCCCGGCCAGTTCACCGAGAATGTTTTGCACATCGCGCTGACGATCTTCGAACTGGCTCCAGTATTTGCCCAGGTCCGCCGGTTGCTTGCCGCGCAGCAGGACGTTTTTCCATTCCTGCACCTGCACCTTGAATTGCAGGTTGGCCTCGTCGATCAACTGCGAGGTGTGCAACGGGCCGGCGATCAACTGGCTGTAGTTCTGCACGCCGTTGGACAGGTAGTGAAAGCAGGCCAGCGCGATCAACAGCATCGCCAGCAGGCTGCCGCTCAGCAGGGCGAGAATTTGCGCTCTCAGGGATTTTTGCAGCATCGCAAGATACTCAAGGACAGGGATGAGGCACGCCCGGTAAGGCGTGGAATTTTGCCGGACATCCGTGTCGGCGCGCCTTGGCTCATGGCCAAGCGCGCGCAACGTAACCTAAGCGTGATCGGCGTACCAGAGCGCTTCTTGAAGAAAATCCGACCGCCGGTAAGCCGCTGATTTGACGTCATTTTGCTGTCACACAAACGTCATGTGACATTGCGATGATCCGGCTCAGGTGAATCTGAAAACTCCGCGCCAGACGCCCTCCTCGCAGCGAGCCTCCATGAACCACAGCCTCGACCTCAGTCATCGCGATCCTGATTTGTTCGGTCTGCTTTACGGCTTCCGTTTTCGTCCTGGTGAACGTGGCCGCGAAGTCGATTCGGCGACCGCCCTGCGTTGTCTGCAAGACGACAGCGACACTGATGAATTCCTCTGGCTGCACCTGAACCTGGCCCACGCCGCGTGCGAGCGCTGGATGAAAAGTCATCTGCAATTGCCTGAAGAGTTTTTCGAGGCGCTGCACGAAGGCTCGCGCTCGACGCGCATCGAGCACGTTGACTCGGCCTTGCTGGCGGTGGTCAACGACGTGGTGTTCAACCTCAGCAGCATGGTTTCCTCGGACGTGTCGACGCTGTGGGTCTGCGTGCGCAGCAAACTGATCGTCAGCGCACGCCTGCAACCGCTGCACTCGGTGGACAAATTGCGCTCGTCGGTGAAGGCCGGTGAATGCTTTCGTTCGCCGTCGGAGCTGCTGGTGCACCTGCTGCGTGATCAGGGCGAAGTGCTGACGCAGATCGTGCGCAAGACCAGCATGAGCGTCGATCAGGTCGAGGACGAATTGCTCTCCTCCCGGCTGTCGACCAACCGCGCCGAACTCGGCGCCAACCGCCGGGTGCTGGTGCGCCTGCAACGCCTGTTGGCGCTGGAGCCGGGTTCATTGCTGCGCCTGCTCAACCGGCCGCCGCCGTGGCTGCAGAAGGAAGACGTCAAGGAGTTGCGCAAATCCACCGAGGAGTTCGCGCTGATCATCAACGACCTGACCGCCCTCGGCGAGCGGATCAAACTGCTCCAGGAAGAAATCGCCGCCAACCTCAACGAACAGAGCAACCGCACGCTGTTCACCCTGACCGTGGTGACGGTGCTGGCGCTGCCGATCAACATCATTGCCGGCTTCTTCGGGATGAACGTGGGGGGTGTGCCGCTGGCGACGGATCCCGAGGGGTTCTGGATATTGGTGGCGCTGGTGGCGACGTTTACCGTGATTGCCGGGCGCTGGGCGTTTCGCAAGCGTGGGGATTATTGACCACCGAACCTGATGTCCAGCACAGATCCCCTGTGGGAGCGAGCTTGCTCGCGAAGACGGAATATCAGGCACCATCATTGTTGAATGACACACCGCCTTCGCGAGCAAGCTCGCTCCCACAGGGATCTGCTTCAGTCTTCAGATCAGTGGTGGAGCTAAAAACCCAAACACTGACCTGCCGCAGTCTCTCTGTAATATTTAGCAACGATCATGACCGACACTCCTTCCCTCGCTCAGGATTGTCCGCTCATGGCTACTCCCTCCCTGACCGCCCGCCAGACGTCCGCCCCCAGCGGCAGGCCCGCCCTCGACAAGAAAACCGGCCCGTTCACCTACGTGATCTTTTTCGCGGTGCTCGCGATGGGGATGTTGTTCACTGCTTACAGCTTGATGCACGACATGCACGAGCTGGGCACCACCGTCACCACCTGGACCCCGTTCCTGCTGCTCGGCGTAGCGCTGCTGATTGCGCTGGGCTTCGAGTTCGTCAACGGTTTCCACGACACCGCCAACGCGGTGGCGACGGTGATCTACACCCACTCGCTGCCGCCGAATGTGGCGGTGGTCTGGTCGGGCTTCTTCAATTTCCTCGGAGTGTTGCTGTCCAGTGGCGCCGTGGCGTTCGGCATCATCGCCCTGCTGCCGGTGGAGCTGATTCTGCAGGTCGGTTCGTCCGCCGGTTTCGCGATGATCTTCGCCCTGTTGATCGCGGCGATCCTGTGGAACCTCGGCACCTGGTGGCTGGGCCTGCCGGCCTCCTCTTCCCACACCCTGATCGGCTCGATCATCGGCGTCGGCGTGGCTAATGCCTTGATGCACGGGCGCGATGGCACCAGTGGCGTGGACTGGGCGCAGGCGACCAAGATCGGTTACGCCCTGCTGCTGTCGCCGCTGGTGGGCTTCGGCTGCGCGGCGCTGTTGCTGCTGGCCATGCGCGCCTTCATCAAGAATCGCGCGCTGTACAAGGCGCCGGAAGGCAACAACCCGCCACCGTGGTGGATTCGCGGTTTGCTGATCGCCACCTGCACCGGCGTGTCCTTCGCCCACGGCTCCAACGACGGGCAGAAAGGCATGGGCCTGATCATGCTGATTCTGGTCGGCACCCTGCCCATGGCTTACGCGTTGAACCGCACCATGCCCGCCGACCAGGCGCTGCAGTTCGCTGCCGTCGCCGAAGTCACCCAGCAAGCGCTGGTGAAAAGTGCGCCTCAACCGGCACCCGCCGATCCGCGCCCGGTGCTCTCTGATTACGTGCGCAGCAAGCAAGCCACACCGCAACTGATCCCCGCCCTCGCCGCCCTCACCGGGCACATTGGCGAAGAGGTCAAAGGCTATGGCTCGCTGTCGAAAGTCCCGGCCGAAGCCATGGGCAACGTGCGTAACGACATGTACCTGGCCAGCGAAAGCATTCGCCTGATGGACAAGAACAAGGTCGGCAATTTCGACGCCGACACCACGGACAAACTGCAACTGTTCAAACAGCAGATCGACAACGCCACACGCTTCATTCCGCTGTGGGTGAAGATCGCCGTGGCCATCGCCTTGGGTCTGGGCACCATGGTTGGCTGGAAACGCATTGTGGTGACAGTCGGCGAAAAAATCGGCAAGACCCACCTGACCTACGCCCAGGGCGCCTCGGCGGAAACCGTGGCGATGCTGACCATCGGCGCGGCGGACATGTTCGGTTTGCCGGTATCGACCACCCACGTATTGTCATCGGGCGTGGCCGGGACCATGGTCGCCAATGGCGGTGGTTTGCAGATGAAGACCATCCGCAATCTGCTGATGGCGTGGGTGCTGACCTTGCCGGCGGCGATCCTGCTGTCGGGCAGCCTGTACTGGCTGTTCACCCAAATTTTCTGAACAACCCGGCCTCCCCTGTAGGAGTGAGCCTGCTCGCGAAAAGCGGTGCTTCAGTCGCATCTGCATCGACTGACAGCACGCCATCGCGAGCAGGCTCACTCCTACAGTTGATCTGCGGTATCAGTCAGAGCGTCGAACGAATCACCTCCCCCAACCACTCCATGAACACCCGCACCCGCAGCGGCAAATGCCGCTGCCGCGCATACAGGATGGCAATGCCCATCGCCGGCGCCGTGAACTGCGGCAGCACAGTCACCAGCTCCCCGTTATCCAGATGCGGCTGCATGCCGGTGCGCGGCACCTGTATCAGACCGAAGCCGCCCAGGCAGGCCGATTCGTAAGCGTCGGTGCTGTTGACCGTGACACTGCCAGCCATCGGCAGACGCCGCACCTGACCGTCCTGTTCATACACAAACCCTTCCGAGCGTGAACCGAGCACGCCGACGTAGTGCACCAGTCGGTGCTGCGCCAGATCCTCCAGGGTCTGCGGCACGCCATAGCGTTCAAGGTACGCCGGGCTGGCGCAGTTGATCATCGGGAAGTCGCCCAGATGCCGCGCCACCACCGACTGATCCGGCTGCGCGCCGATCCGCACCACGCAATCGAAACCCTCACTGAGCAGGTCGACCCGGCGGTCGGTGCTGCTGATTTCCAGTTCCAAATTCGGGTGCCGCGCCATGAACTCAGGCAGCAGCGGCATGATCAGGCGCCGCGCGAGGATGTTCGGCATGTCGACGCGAATCCGTCCGCTCAGCGAAGCCGGATCCTGACGGAACAGTCCCTCGATCTCGTCCATGTGCGACAGCAGATCCTTGCTGCGTTCGTACAGCACCAGGCCGTCCTGCGTCGCCTGTACCTTGCGCGTGGTGCGTTGCAGCAGGCGCGTGCCGAGCAGGGTTTCCAGGGCCTGCACATGCTCGGACACCGTCGAGCGCGGCAGCCCGAGGCTCTCGCCGGCCAAGGTGAAACTCGACAGTTCGCTGACCCGGACAAAGGTGCGCAGCAGTTCCAGTTTGTTCATCAGGACACCCGTTGATTGTTCGGCTGGGTCGATCAGTGATTCCGGTTTCAGTCTGTTTATCACCCCATGGCGGATAAATAAACTTTGCCCATCACCACTCACCGCAATCGAGGATTTCACATGAGCCGCAAAATCGCATTGATCACCGGCGCCAGCCGTGGCTTGGGCAGGAACGCCGCGCTGCACCTCGCCGCCGAAGGTGTGGACATCATCGGCACCTACAACAGCCGCGCCGATGAAGCCGAGGCGCTGGTCGCTGAACTGGAACAACGCGGCGCCAAAGCCGTGATGCTGCAACTGGATGTGGGTCGCAGTGAGACCTTTGCCGAGTTCGCCGCGCGGGTTGAGCAAGCGCTGCAGCAACTGGAGCGTCCGCGCTTCGACTTCCTGATCAACAACGCCGGGATCGGTGTGCACGCGCTGTTCGCCGAGACCACCCCGGAGCAGTTCGACCTGCTGATGAACATCCAGCTCAAAGGGCCGTTCTTCCTGACTCAGCAACTGTTGCCGCTGATCAATGATGGCGGGCGCATCATCAACATCTCCAGCGGCCTGACCCGCTTCAGCCTGCCGGGTTATGCCGCCTACGCGGCGATGAAAGGCGCGATGGAAGTGCTGACCCGCTATCAGGCCAAAGAGTTGGGCGCGCGGCAGATCGGCGTGAACATTCTGGCACCGGGCGCCATCGAGACCGATTTTGGCGGCGGTGCAGTGCGCGACAACGCCGCGTTGAACGCGATGGTCGCCAGCAACACCGCACTGGGCCGCGCCGGGCAGCCGGATGACATTGGTGGCGCGCTGTCGATGCTGCTGGCGCCGGGTGCGCAGTGGATCAACGGACAGCGGGTTGAAGCATCCGGCGGCATGTTCCTCTAACCCAAACATTGTGGCGAGGGAGCTTGCTCCCGCTGGGGTGCGAAGCGCCCCCCAAAGCCGACCAATGCGGTCTGACAGAAAGACCGCGTTTTATCGGGTTTACGACTGCTGCGCAGCCGAGCGGGAGCAAGCTCCCTCGCCACAGGTTGTGTTCCAGACTTAAGCAGCACGGGCCATCAATAACCGCTCGCGCACCACGTCATAGCCCCAGTGATACACATAGGTGTACGGCAGGAAAAACAGCAGCACGCCGATGTCGAGCAAAAACGCCTGCCACAGGCTGACCGACAGCCACCAGGCAATCAGCGGCACGCCCATCACGATCAACCCGCCCTCGAACAGTAGCGCATGGACCACCCGCGTCCAGGCGTTGTGGCCGACGTTCAGGCGCTTGAGCATGCGGTCGAAGAAGCCGTTGAACACCACGTTCCACGCCAGCGCCAGCATCGCGATCAGCACGGTCACGGCGCCCATGTCGAGCAACGGTTTTTGCATGATCCACGCCAGCAACGGCGTGCAGATAAGAATCGCCAGACACTCGAAACCGATGGCCTGGAGGATACGTTCAGTGATGGATTTGCTGGCAGTCATGGCCTGACTCCTTGAGTGAAGAGAGTTGCCATGATCCACCCTCGCCCCGATACTTCATAACCAATAACCATCGATCAAGGCGATAGTTCATGGCTTCGCAAGAAGTGCTGCTGGCGTTTGTCCAGGCGGCCACCCAAGGTTCGTTTTCAGCGGCGGCGCGCAAACTGGGGCGCAGTCAGTCGACCATCAGCGCCGCAGTGGCGAGCCTTGAGATCGATCTGGATCTGCTGCTGTTCGACCGCAGCAGCCGCAAACCGACCCTGACCCCGGCCGGCCACGTGATGCTGCAACGGGCCGAGGCGATTCTGGTGGCCACCAGTCGCATGGAAATGAGCGCCCGGCAACTGGCCCAAGGCGTCGAGCCGAAGCTGACCGTGGCGATTTCCGACACCTACCAGTCAGCGCGATTTGAAGCCGCGCTGGTCGATTTCGAGCAGCGATATCCGGACCTGGAGCTGGAATGCCTGATTGCCGAGTGCGACGACCTGATCGAACTGGTGCAGCGTGGCCGCGCGCATCTGGCGTTTGCGGAGATGCGCGACAGCTATCCGCCGGATCTGGTGACCTCGACGGTGGCCGAGCGCACCGACATCGCGCTGTTCGTCAAACGTGACCACGTGCTGACCGGCCTCGAACAGGTCGATCAGCAGGTGCTGGAGCAGCATCGGGAGTTGCGTCTGGCAACCATCGTCAATCCCTACGACAGCCGCGGCAAAGGCCGGGTGTGGTCGGCGCCGAGTTACCTGATGCTGATGGAAATGGCGGAAATGGGTTTCGGCTGGGCGGCACTGCCACGCTGGCTGGTGGGGCGCTTCGGCAACGACACACTGGTGGAGTTGACCGTGCGTGGCTGGCCTCGGCCGGTGTATGTCGATGCGTTGTGGTCGCGGACTTATCCGCCGGGGCCGGCGGGGAGTTGGCTCCTGAGCAAGATGCTGGAATAGAGCAAAAGATCGCAGCCTTCGGCAGCTCCTACAGAAGCATGCATTTCATTGCAGGAGCTGCCGCAGGCTGCGATCTTTTGATCTTCAGGCCGCTGCAATTTCCACCGGCCGGTTCTCCTGAAAATACCCCTGCAACCCACGCATCGCCGGCAACTCCAACGCCTGCGCCGCATAGCACAACCCGACCCGGCGCGTCGGTGCCGGCAAGTGCAATGCCCGCGCCACCACCCGCGCATGTCCGCTGACCAATGACTGCGGCAACATCGCCACGCCGACACCCGCCGCAACCATGTGCAACGCCTGCTGCAACGACCCGGCATGCCCGGCCAGCGCTTGCGGCGAGCGCCCGTACAACGCCATCAAGCGCTGATGCGACGGATGCTGCGGGCAGGTGATCCAGTCTTCTATCGGCGCCCACCCCGCCTGCGCCGCCGCCATTGGATGGTCCAGCGGCAGCGCCATCACGTAAGGTTCTTCCCACAGCGGCAGGAACAGTTCGTCCTCGCAGCACATCTCCTCCACCGCCAGCCGCCCGTCACCGTGGCAGCCTTCCTCCAGCGTCAGCAGCAGATTGGGCAAGGCCTGATGGGCCATGCGCACGAAGGCTTCGATGTGGCTGGCAGCGATGTCGCCTTCGATGCCGAGCGTCAGCGCCACGCGGTTTTCGCCGCCGCGAAACATCCGGCTCAGGGCTTCGGACTCGGCAACCATGCGCCGCGCCTGCGGGTACAACAGCCGAGCTTCAGCACTGACCTCGACCCCACGGGGTTGTCGCACAAACAGCGTCGCGCCGAGTTCGTCTTCAAGCTGTCTGATCGTCACCGACAGCGTCGGCTGACTGATGAACAAACGTTGCGCCGCTGCGGTGATGTTGCGTTCTTCGAACACCGCGAGAAAGGCTTTCAGGTGGCGGATATCCATAGGTGATTCCGATGACAGACAGAGGAATAAGGCATTTTTCAGCCCCGAACGGGCTAAATATACTGCGCCCGGCATTCAGTCATTTGATTTTCTTATTTCAGGAGTTCGACCATGGGCAAGCCATTGATCATCATCACCGGGGCCAGTTCGGGCATTGGCGAAGCGACAGCCCGCCGCTTGAGCGCTGCCGGTCATCCGCTGTTGCTGCTGGCGCGCCGGATTGAGCGCCTGCAGGCACTGGAGCTTCCGAACAGCCTCAGCCGTCAGGTCGACATCACTGATCGCGCCGCCCTGCTCGCGGCAGTCGCCGAAGCCGAAGCGCAATTCGGCCCGGCCGATGCGCTGATCAACAACGCCGGCGTGATGCTGCTGGGTGCGATGAGCGAGCAGGATCCGGCGCAGTGGGAGCAGATGCTCGACGTCAACGTCAAAGGCCTGCTCAACGGTGTGCATGCCGTGGTCGCCGGTATGGTCGAGCGCAAGCACGGCACGATCATCAACGTCAGCTCGGTGGCCGGGCGCAAGACGTTCCCGAATCACGTGGCTTACGTCGGCACCAAGTTTGCGGTGCATGGTTTGTCGGAAAACCTGCGGGAAGAACTGGCGCCGCACAACGTGCGCGTCACCACCATTGCCCCGGGCGCAGTGGAAACCGAGTTGCTCAGCCACACCACCGATGAAGCGATCAAGACCGGCTACCAGGCGTGGAAGCAGGAGATGGGCGGCACGGTGTTGAGCGCCGAGGACGTGGCGACAGCGATTGCCTATGCCTATGAGCAGCCGCAGGGCGTGTGCATCCGCGAGATCGTTCTGGCAGCGACTCGGCAGCAGGCCTGATGGTTTGATGGTGGTTGGGCTAGCCTCTTCGCGGGCGAGCCCGCTCCCACAGGGTTCTGCAGTGGTCATAGATTTTGTGTGCGGCAGCGACTCGGCAGCAGGCCTGATGGTTTGATGGTGGTTGGGCTGGCCTCTTCGCGGGCGAGCCCGCTCCCACAGGGTTCTGCAGTGGTCATAGATTTTGTGTGCGGCAGCGACTCGGCAGCAGGCCTGATGGTTTGCTGGTGGCTGGGCTGGCCTCTTCGCGGGCAAGCCCGCTCCCACAGGGTTCTGCGGTGGTCACAGGTTTTGTGTACACCACGGACACTGTGGGAGCGGGCTTGCCCGCGAAGGGGTCGGCACTGCCACCGAAGATTTCAGATCAATCCAATTGCGCCAGCCGCGCCTCGATAAACCGCCGCTCCGGCTCCTGCCGGGTCAGCTCCAGGGCGCGCAGGTAAGCCGTGCGCGCCTGCTCCACCCGACCCAACTGCCGACAAAACTCCGCCCGTGCCGAATGCGCGAGGTGGTAATCCTGCAATTCGCCACGATCGAGAATCCCCTCGATCAGCGTCAACCCCGCCAACGCTCCATCGCGCTTGGCCACCGCCACTGCGCGGTTCAATTCAATCACCGGCGACGGCACTGCACGCAACAGCACGTCGTACAGGCCAACGATCTGCTGCCAGTCCGTATCCGCCGCTGAAGGCGCCTCGGCATGCACCGCCGCGATCGCCGCTTGCAGACAATAAGGCCCGAAGCGCCGCGTGCTCAGCGCACGTTCGATCAGCGCACAACCCTCGGCGATCAACCCGGCATCCCAGCGCGAGCGGTCCTGATCATCGAGCAGAATCAACTCCCCTTGTGCCGAGGTCCGCGCCGGGCGCCGCGACTCATGCAGCAGCATCAACGCCAGCAGGCCCATGACCTCCGGCTCCGGCAGCAATTCCATGAGCAAACGCCCGAGTCTGATCGCCTCGCGGGTCAGGTCTTCACGGATCAATTCAGTGCCCATCGATGCCGAATAGCCTTCGTTGAACACCAGATAAATCACCCGCAACACACTGTCGAGGCGCTCCGGCAACTCGTTCAGGCTCGGGACCTGATAAGGGATTTTCGCATCGCGAATCTTGGCCTTGGCCCGCACGATGCGCTGGGCAATCGCCGCCGGTGCGGAAAGAAACGCCCGGGCGATTTCCTCGGTGGTCAGGTCGCAGACTTCCCGCAGGGTCAACGGAACTTGCGCATCCGCCGCCAGCGCCGGGTGACAGCAGGTGAAGATCAGCCGCAGGCGGTCGTCTTCCACGTCTTCGCCACTCCAGTCGGCCTGTTCCAGTTCCTCGAGCTGTGCCCGCAACAACGGCTGCGAGGCCTTGAAGCGGGCGCGGCGGCGCAACACATCGATGGCCTTGAAGCGCCCGGTGGACACCAGCCAAGTGCGCGGGTTGTCCGGCACGCCGTCGCGCTGCCAGCGCTCGACCGCGACGAAGAACGCCTCGTGCAAGGCTTCTTCGGCGAGGTCGAAATCGCCGAGCAGGCGAATCAGCGTCGCCAGGATCCGCCGCGAGTCTTCGCGGTAGACCTGCTCGACCCGCGCCCGAACCTCAGACATTCAACTGCCGCACCGGACGCACTTCGACGCTGCCGACCCGGGCCGCCGGAATGTTGCCGGCGACCTGGATCGCTTCGTTGAGATCCTTGGCATCGATCAGGTAGAAGCCGGCCAGTTGCTCCTTGGTTTCAGCGAACGGGCCATCGGTGATCGACAGCTTGCCGTTGCGCATGCGCACCGTGGTGGCGGTCTGCACCGACTCCAGCGCTTCGGCCGCGACCATCCGCCCGCTGCCCTGAATCGACTCGGCGTAGGCCCAGCACTCGGCGTCTTCCGGGCTGTCGGGCGAGGTGTGCAGCAAGCGCTCGTCGCTGTAGACCAGGCATAGATACTTCATGGTTTTCTCCTGATTCGAACGGATCAACTATGGCTGAAGATCAGGGTTGTACATCGAACAGCGTGGCGCCGCTCATCGGATCGAACGGTGCCGACCAGTGCTCGTGGGCGATTTTCCACGTCCCGCCGACCTGCCGATAGCACGCGGTGGCGCGCATCCAGCAGCTCTGGGTTTCGCCCTTGTCGTTGGTGCCGCCGCAATGCGTGACCCAGTGGGCGAAGGCGAGGTTGTCGGCGGTCTCGATGGCGATCTGGTGAAACTCGAAAACGTGCGGGCCGGAACACATTTCCATGCAGGCTTCCCAATGTGCACGGTAGGCCGCTTTGCCCTTGAATTGCAGGGCCTTGATCGCATCGAAGGAGACGATGTCGTCGGTGTACAACGTCATGACCTTGTCGACGTTCTTGGTCATTACCGCGTCGCGGTAGGTGTTGATCAGGGTCTGGATTTCAGTCTGTGCGCTCATGGTGTTCTCCGTGTTTTTTGTTGTGAAGACACCCTTAGTCGTTCGGCCATCGAGCCAATCGACAGACGAAACAAAAAATTTCCGCAGAACACAAACTCGCTAGAATCCGAGGCTCATCTTTGTAGGAAAAAGGAAATTCCCGTGTCAGCCCAACTCGTGCCGTACGACAGCCTGGACGCCTTGCAGCGTCAGCAGGTCGAGGCGATTGAGATCCATCCCGAGCAGATCAAATTCTCCGGCGACATTCACGGTGCGCTGCACACGCTGCTGTCCAGACCCGGCCCCGGTGTGAAGGGCTTCGCGCTGCTGGCCGATCAGGTGCCGGTGGCTTTTCTGCTGCTCAAGCGCCCACCGGTGTTGCCGGACTGGGCCGATGAACACAGCGCCACCCTGCATGCGTTGCAGGTCGATCACCGGGCGCAGGGCAAGGGTTACGGCAAGGCCTGCCTGCAAGCGTTGCCCGCCGTGGCGCGTGAAGCGTGGCCGGAAATCAAAGGGCTGGAACTGTCGGTGGACGCTGATAACGACGCGGCGATCGCGCTGTACGCCAGATACGGTTTCGTCGACAGCGGCGAAGCGTACAAGGGCCGGATCGGTTACGAGCGGCGCATGGGGCTGTTTTTCTGAAATCATCGAGGGAGAGAAGATGATCGATTCAATCGAAGCCCTGGAAGCTATTTACGGCCTGCCCCACGACCGCGCGGTGCGCAAGCAGATCGGGTTTCTCAACGAGGATTATCAGGCGATGGTGCGGGTCTCGCCGCTGGTGATCGTCAGCTCGGTGGGCGCCGACGGCCTCGACAATTCGCCCCGTGGCGATGCGCCGGGGTTCGTGCGGATCATCGACCAGAATACCCTGGCCCTGCCGGATCGCCCGGGCAACAACCGCATCGATACCCTGCGCAATGTGCTGCACGATCCTCGGGTGTCGCTGTTGTTCATCATTCCGGGTATCGGCGAGACATTGCGGGTCAACGGTACCGCGACCATCAGCGCCGACCCTGAGCTACTGGAAAGCTTTGCGGTGAACGGCAAACCGGCGAAAACGGTGTTGCTGGTGACGGTAGAGGCAGCGTTTTTCCACTGCTCGAAAGCCTTTGTGCGCTCTGACGCCTGGAACCCGGAAACCCACCTGCCGCGCTCGGCCCTGCCCTCTGCGGGCGCGTTTCACAAGCGTTTGAACGACGGGCAGTTTGACGCCGAGACCTACGACCGCGAAGCATCGAAAAGAGTAAGCGACACTCTCTACTGACACCTATCAACGAGTCACCACTGCTCCCCTGTGGGAGCGGGCTTGCCCGCGAAGGCGTCGTGTCAGATAAATCATTGGCAACTGACACACCGCCTTCGCGGGCAAGCCCGCTCCCACATTTGGGCTTGCAGCGATTTTCAGAGGGTCAGGATCATCTCGTGCCACGCCATGCCGCCGTGATCCGACTCCGACGGTTTGATGTAGGCAAAGCCAAAACCGGCGTACAGCGGAATATGCTGTTCCTTGCACATCAGATGAATCGTCGCTTTATCCAGCCCGCGCATGCGTTCGATGAACTCGGCCATCAGGCGCTTGGCCAGGCCCTGGCCCTGATAGTCCGGGTGCACCACCACCGACATGATCACCACGTTCGGCCCTTGCGGGTCGTGGCCGATCAGTTCCTTGAAGGCCTCGTCCGACATCTGCACCTCAAACGCCGCACCCGAGTTGATAAAACCGGCGACCACACCGTCCACCTCGGCGACGATAAAGCCCTCCGGCCAGGTGGCGATGCGCGTGGCGATCTTTTCGCGGGTGGCGGCTTCATCGCCTTCGTAGGCCACGGTTTCGATGGCGTAGCAGCGGTCCAGGTCGGCGGCGGTGACGTTGCGGATGACGGTGTTCATGGCAGCTCGGAAATCAGCAGAAGAAAGTGCCGAAAGCATAAAGGAATAAGGCATGCATATCGATCTGCGCGGGCGGCGTAAAGCTTGCGTATAAGCGCTTTTCTTCGGGTTCGGGGCGGGCTATTTCTCGGGGTGTCTCTGATCACCCTTGGGGGGAAACCGCTTATGAGCAGCGTTGAAATCGGCCTGTTGATGGTGTTGGGCATCAGTACGTTCGGCTTTATCACCTTGGGCATCGACCTGTTGCGGGCGCGACGGGTGTCCAAGGGCAAGCGCGGTTGAACGGCATGAGGCGGATCAGTGATCCGCCTCATGTTTTGTTGACTCAGGCCTTGGTATCGACCGGCACGCAGATTTCCAGTTTGCCGGTGTGCAGTCGCGGATTGAAATCGGCGCTGTAACGTTCCAGCTCCGGGGCATTCAGTTCCACGTAGTGGGAGGTCGGCAGCCAGGTCTTGTAGATGTATTGCAGGGTCTGCGGCAATTGATCGAGCGGTCCCTTGTGCTCGAACACTGCGTATTGCCGGGGCAGCACTTCGACCCACTGGTAGACCTTCTGGTCCAGGTCATCGAGCTTGCTGATTTCCACCCCGGCGATGTAATCGAAGCCACCCTGGCCGTCGAAATTGCTGCAGACGCCGTAGGTCACTTCGTTCTTCTGTCCCTGAATCTTTCCCAGATGCGGCAAGAACTTTTCCCACAGCGCGGGGATGTCCTTGGCAGTGTCCTGGGTAAATCGACCACGAAAACCTGCAATCAGCAGGAAGTGTCCATGTTCGAAGCGAGGTTCAGCCACTTCGACGCGTTTTTGCTCATCCATGACTCGACTCCTGGAACAAAAGTAGGGGTTCGGCTGCTGAGTATAGAAGCCAAACCCGATTCGCAATGTTACAAGGCGTGCAACTGGTCGGCGGCCCCGGAGCCAACGAACTCGTTATAACCGGATACGATCACGTAAACCGCGAAATAGCAGAAGATCGCCGCCGATGCCATGTAGGAGTAGCGCAGCAGCTTGTCACCCAGCAACTTGCCGCCGTGGCTTGCGGCGAAGCACAGGCCGGCCGACCACAGCAGACCGGCGCAGAGAAAACCGCCGAGGAACAGCGCCGAGCTGAGCGGGCCGCCGCCACCGGAGCGGGCGATCAGGGTACCGCCAACTGCGGCGAACCAGAGGATCGCGCTCGGCGAAGACATGGCGAGGAAAATCCCGCGGAAGAACTCCTTGCGATGCGAGTTCTGCCCCACTTCCGCCGTCGCCGCCAACTGCGCTTCGTGGTGAATCGCCGAATAGATCATCTTCGCCGCAAAGTAGATCAGCAGCGCCGACCCGCCGATCCACAGCACCCAGCGCACGCTTTCGTATTGCAGCAACACGGTCATTCCGGCCAGCGCCAGCACCGCGTAGATCAGGTCACCGACGCAGGTGCCGAGGCCCAGCGCGAAGCCCTGAAAGTAACCGCGCTGCATCGCCAGGGTGATCATCGCGATGTTGGCCACGCCGATGTCCAGGCACAACGAAAGGCTCAGCAAGAAGCCACTGGTGAATTCCATCTACCGATTTCCTTGGGAAAAATTTGTTTGCTCGCAGGCTGGACAGTCTGCCATCACAGCCCTTATCTTCCGCCACAGGTCACCGCAGTGACCAGCGTCGCTCGGACGGTTCCGGGCGCTTACGTTATCCGAGGCAACAATGGCTGAACAAGGTTCGCCGCGCCGCTTTGCGCGCATTGATCGACTCCCCCCTTACGTTTTCAACATCACCGCCGAGCTGAAGATGGCCGCGCGGCGCCGTGGTGAAGACATCATCGACCTGAGCATGGGCAACCCCGACGGGGCCACACCGCCGCACATTGTCGAAAAACTCGTCCAGGTCGCCCAGCGCGAAGACACCCACGGTTACTCCACGTCCAAGGGCATTCCGCGTCTGCGCCGGGCGATTTCCAACTGGTACAAGGAACGCTACGCGGTCGATATCGACCCGGAAAGCGAAGCCATCGTCACCATCGGTTCCAAGGAAGGCCTGGCGCATTTGATGCTGGCGACCCTGGATCAGGGCGACACGGTACTGGTGCCGAACCCGAGCTACCCGATTCACATCTACGGCGCGGTGATTGCCGGTGCGCAGGTGCGTTCGGTGCCGCTGGTGCCCGGTGTGGACTTCTTCGATGAACTGGAGCGGGCGATTCGCGGTTCGATCCCGAAGCCGAAAATGATGATCCTCGGCTTCCCGTCCAACCCTACCGCGCAATGCGTGGAGCTGGATTTCTTCGAACGGGTGATCGCCCTCGCCAAGCAGTACGACGTGCTGGTGGTGCACGATCTGGCTTACGCCGACATCGTCTACGACGGCTGGAAAGCCCCGTCGATCATGCAGGTGCCCGGCGCCAAGGACATTGCGGTGGAGTTTTTCACCCTGTCCAAGAGCTACAACATGGCGGGCTGGCGCATCGGCTTCATGGTCGGCAACCCGGAGCTGGTCAACGCTCTGGCGCGGATCAAGAGCTACCACGACTACGGCACCTTCACCCCGCTGCAAGTGGCGGCGATTGCTGCGCTCGAAGGCGATCAGCAATGCGTGCGCGACATCGCCGAGCAGTATCGTCAGCGTCGCAACGTGCTGGTCAAAGGCCTGCATGAACTGGGCTGGATGGTCGAGAACCCGAAGGCTTCGATGTACGTCTGGGCGAAGATTCCCGAGGCTTACGCGCACCTCGGCTCGCTGGAGTTCGCCAAGAAGCTGCTGGCCGAGGCCAAGGTTTGCGTCTCGCCGGGGGTTGGCTTTGGTGAGTATGGCGACGATCACGTGCGCTTCGCGCTGATCGAAAACCAGGACCGGATTCGGCAGGCCGTGCGCGGGATTCGCGGGATGTTCCGGGCCGATGGCCTGACCCCGAAAACCGCCTGACACCTATCACCTGTGGGAGCGAGCTTGCTCGCGAAGGCGTCGTGTCAGCGACATCAATGCTGACTGACCCACCGCTTTCGCGAGCAAGCTCGCTCCCACACTGGCTCTGTGTGTAACAAAGAAATCATCACCCACAAAAAAACCGCATCGCTGCGGTTTTTTTGTGCCTGCAAAACGCCGTTTAAACGAACAGCGACAACAGCAGGATAAAGCCCAACGCAACCACCGACAGGATGGTTTCCATCGCCGTCCAGGTCTTGAAGGTCTCGGCCACAGTCATGTTGAAGTACTGCTTCACCAGCCAGAAACCGGCGTCGTTCACATGGGACAGGATCAACGAGCCAGCGCCCGTAGCGAGTACCAGCAGCTCACGGTTGACGCCCGGAATCATCCCCACCACCGGCACTACGATGCCCGCGCCCGTGATGGTCGCCACAGTCGCCGAACCGGTAGCAATACGAATCACCGCCGCCACCAGCCACGCCAGCAGGATCGGCGAGATCTGCGCGCTGACCGCCATGTGGCCGATCACGTCGCCCACGCCGCTGGTCACCAACATCTGCTTGAAGCCGCCACCAGCACCGATGATCAGGATGATCGCGGCGGTTGGCGCCAGGCTTGCGTCCAGCCACTTGAGCATCTGTTGCGAACCGATGCCCTGCTTGTGACCGAAGGTGTACAGCGACAGCAACAGCGCCAGCAGCAGTGCCGAGATCGGGTGACCGATCATGTCCATCCAGGTGCGGAAGAAATGACCGTCCGGCAGCGCCACGTCGGCGAAGGTTTTCAGCAGCATCAGGAACACCGGCAGCAGCACGGTGATCAGGGTGATGCCGAAGCTCGGCAGATTCTGCGAATCGGTTTCACGGGCCAGTTGATCGACCAGTTCCTGATTCGGATGACCGGGGATGTGCTTGGCGATGAACGTACCGAAGATCGGACCGGCAATGATGGCCGTCGGCAGCGCAACGATCAGACCGTAGAGAATGGTCTTGCCGATGTCGGCACCGAACACGCCGATCGCCAGCAGCGGGCCCGGGTGCGGCGGCACCAGACCGTGTACCGCAGACAGACCGGCGAGCAGTGGAATACCGATCTTGATGATCGACACGCCAGTGCGGCGGGCAACGATGAACACCAGCGGAATCAGCAGCACGAAGCCGATTTCGAAGAACAGCGGAATACCGACGAGGAATGCGGCGAACATCATTGCCCACTGCACTTTGTCCTTGCCGAACGCACGGATCAGGGTCTGCGCGATCTGATCGGCACCACCGGATTCGGCCATCATTTTGCCGAGCATGGTGCCCAGCGCGAGGATGATGCCGACGAAACCGAGCACGCCACCGAAACCGTCCTGGAACGCCTTGATGATGGTGCCGATCGGCATGCCCGACGTCAGACCGAGGAACGCGGCCGCGATGGTCAGGGAGATAAAGGGGTGAATCTTGAATTTGGTGATCAGGATGATAAGTCCGATCACCGTGACCACTGCATCGAGCAGCAGGTAGGCGTCGTGGGACATGCCAAACATTGGGGGTGTCTCCTGGCTTGTTGTTGTTATTAAAGCGGGTTAAACAGAATTCGTGAGGACAGCGCTAGCTCTTTCAACACACTCATACCGCCTGTTTCAGACCATGGGCCTGCCACCAGACGTGCGCCTGGGCCGCCAGTTCTTCAACGCTGTGGATCGAAGCATTCAGCGCCAGGGTCAACGGCTCGCCAACCGGCGATTCGAGGGTGGCGAACTGGCTTTCGATCAACGTCGCCGGCATAAAGTGGCCCGGGCGATGGGACACGCGGTCGGCAGCGACTTCAGGGGTCAGCTCAAGAAACACGAAGCCCAGGCCCGGCAAGGCACTGCGCAGCACTTCGCGATAACTGTGTTTAAGGGCCGAGCAGGTCAGCACCGGGCGCTCGCCGAGTGCATCGACACGACGCAGCTCGACGCACAGGCTGTCGAGCCAGCCGGCACGGTCGTCGTCGTTCAGGGGGATCCCCGCGCTCATCTTTTCGATGTTGGCGGCCGGATGAAAAGTATCGCCTTCAATGGCAGTGGCGCCGCTCAATTGGCACAGGGCCTGGCTGACGCACGTCTTGCCGCAACCGGCAACGCCCATGATGACCAGGGCGGTGATGGGATGACTCATATAACACCTCAGCGCGCAGACAGCGCTACCTTTGCTAGCTATGACTCTAGTGCACAGGCAGAAGTTGCCGACGCCTTCTTGTCGTTTTTTTGGGTTGCAGCAGGTTTTCGCCCAACGCCAAAAAGCGAGGATCAGGCAGGACCTCGCTTACGCATTTGCAGCTGCATCAGGACAGCGCTACCTTAGTGCCTTGATTTTTGTTTGGCAAGCCGCCCGATGACCACCCCTAAAAACGATAAAAACACTCGCACCACCGGCCGTCCCACCCTTAATGAAGTTGCCCGTCTGGCCGGCGTCAGTCCGATTACCGCCTCCCGCGCCCTGCGTGGGGTCAGCACCGTGGCCACCGAACTGGTGGAAAAAGTGCAGAAAGCCGCGCTCGAACTCAACTACGTGGTCAACCCTGCCGCCCGCGCCCTGGCCTCGGCGCAGAGCCATTCGGTGGTGGTGCTGGTGCCGTCGCTGTCCAACCTGTTGTTCATCGATACGCTGGAAGCCATTCATCGGGTGCTCACGCCCAAGGGCTTCGAAGTGCTGATCGGCAACTTTCACTATTCGCGCGATGAAGAAGAAAACCTGCTGCGCAACTACATGGCCTATCAGCCGCGCGGCTTTCTGCTGACCGGGTTTGATCGCACGGAAAGTTCGCGGCGGATGATCGAGGCCAGCAATATTCCCTGCGTGTACATGATGGAACTGGACAGCGCTGCCGGGGTGAACTGTGTGGGCTTCTCGCAGCTCAGCGCCGGCGAAACCGCCGCCGAGCATTTGCTCTCCCGAGGGCGCAAGCGCCTGGCCTACATCGGCGCGCAACTCGATCAGCGCACGTTGCTGCGTGGCGAAGGTTTCCGCAAAGCCTTGCAGAAGGCCGGTCGTTACGACCCGGACCTGGAAGTGCTGACCCCGCGCGCCTCGTCCGTGGGCCTGGGCGGTGAACTGTTTCTGCAATTGCTGGCGGCGCATCCGGACGTCGATGCGATCTTCTTTGGTAACGATGACCTGGCGCAGGGTGCCCTGCTCGAAGCGTTGCGCAACGGCATCAGGATCCCCGAACAGGTGGCGATCCTCGGCTTCAACGACTTGCCGATGTCCGAACACATGGTCCCGCGCCTGAGCAGCATCAACACCCCGCGCGAAGCGATCGGCCGGCGTGCGGCGGAGCAGATGTTGACGCTGATGGCCGGCAACAGCGTGGCGCGGCCGGTTGAGGATATGGGTTTTGAATTGAAGATTCGCGAGAGTACCTGAGCTCTGAAATCCCTGGGGTGGTCACAAATGCCAAGGTGAAACCCAATCTCCCTGTGGGAGCGAGCTTGCTCGCGAAGGCGGTGTTTCAGATAAGCAAATGCCAGCTGACACGACGCCTTCGCGAGCAAGCTCGCTCCCACAGGAGATCTGTGTCGGGTTCAGTGGCTAAGCAGTTCGACCAGGGCCGATGCGCCCTTCTGCAGCGGCTGGCTCTTGAGCCACACCGCATGCACCGGCAGCACCAGGCCGTTTTCGATATTGCGGAAATTCAGGCGTTTCAAGCGCCCACTGTCCAGCCACGGCTGCACCACCGACAACGGGAAATTGCCCCAGCCCAACCCCGCCTCAACCATCTCCAGCGCCGTCTCCAGCGTGTCGGTGCGCCAGTGCGATTCGGCCACCAGCGGCCGGGTTTCGCTGATCGGCAAATCACGGCTGGCGACGAAGATCTGCCGCACGTGCACCAGGTCTTCGAGGAACAGATCCTGCCCCTGCAACAACGGACTGTTCGCCGCCAGCGTGGCAATCATCCGTTCGCTGCCGACAAACTGAAAACGCTCCAGCACGTTCATGCTCAACCCGGCGAACGCCAGGCACACGCTGACGCGGCCACTGTGCAGCATCGCCAGCACGTCGTCCTGCGGCGCGGTCAGCACCTCGATGTCGAGCAGCGGATGACGCTCGGCAATCACCTTGATCGCGGCGAGCAAGCGGCGCCGGTCGATGTCGGCGACTACGCCAATCGACAGCTTGCTCTCCAGCCCCAGCGACAACTCCACCGCGTGCACTTGCAGTTGCTTGAGCTGCTCGGCAATCAGCCGCGCATGGGGCACCAGTGACAGCGCCATCGCCGTCGGTTGCGGTTCACGATGGCTGCGGTCGAATAGCGGATAACCGAGTTCCGCTTCCAGATTACCGATGCCCATGCTCACTGCCGAAGGCACCCGACCCAAAGCGCGGGCGGCTGCGGAGAACGAGCCGCGCTCGATCACGGCGAGGAACAATTCGATGCTGTCGCTGTTGAAATTCAAACCACCACCTATCACCAAAACTGAAAGCTACTGACTTTTTCTGTCACGCCTATTGAAGCTATCTTTCGTCGCCTTCGCCAGTCCCGCTGGCCATCGAGTTCAAGACAGAGGCAAATTTTCATGCAAGGCGTCAAACGCAAACTGGTCTATGTGTCGCTTTATGAAGTGATCGGCATGACTTTCTCCGCCCTCGGTCTGGCGCTGTTGTCCGGCACTTCGCCGGGCAGCACCGGCCCATTGGCGGTGATCATCACCACCATCGCCGTGACCTGGAACTTCATCTACACCTCGTTGTTCGAGCACTGGGAAAGCCGTCAGAAGTCGCGCACACGCACGGTCAAACGGCGCATCGCCCACGCCGTGGGTTTTCAACTGACGCTGATCGTGTTCCTGATCCCGCTGATTGCCTGGTGGATGAACATCAGTCTGGTGCAGGCGTTCCTGTTGGATCTGGCGCTGATCATTTTCATCCCGTGCTACACGTTTGCCTTCAACTGGCTGTTCGATCGCATCTTCGGCTTGCCGGCGTCGGCGCTGCCCGATTCCGCCGCTGAGGCATAAATCGTTAATTGGTAAGTAGTTATTGCAAGAAATCGGCGGTATTCCCGGGCAAACCGCCGATATTCACAATCCATCAACTCTGATAGCAGGCTAAGCTTTTCCATCAATAAAAAATGGATCCGCCGATGACTGCTCACGCCCCCGCCGCCGCGCAACGCGACGGCATCGACCCGATACGCGCCGCCGAGATTTCCGCCCGCATCGACCGCCTGCCCGCCGTCGCCACCATCTGGCGATTGGTCGCGTTGTTGTCGATTGGTGGTTTCTTCGAACTCTACGATTTGTTCCAGACTGCCTACATCAGCCCCGGGCTGATCCGTGACGGGATCTTTGCCACCGGCAATCAAGGCGTGTTCGGCTACTCCGATCAGGCAGCGTTCGCTTCGGCGACCTTCCTGGGGCTGTTCCTCGGCGCCAGCCTGCTCAGCCCGTTGGCCGATCGTTTCGGCCGCCGCGCGATCTTCACCTTTGCGCTGGTCTGGTACACCGTGGCCACGGTGCTGATGGGGATTCAAAGCTCGGCGCTGGGCATTATCTGCATGCGCTTTCTGGTGGGCATTGGCCTCGGTATCGAGTTGGTGACCATCGATGCCTACCTCTCGGAACTGGTGCCCAAACGCATGCGCAGTTCGGCGTTTGCCTTCGCCTTTTTCGTGCAGTTTCTCTCGGTGCCAGCGGTGGCGTTGATGTCGTGGTGGCTGGTGCCGCAGGCTCCGTTCGGTGTGTCCGGCTGGCGCTGGGTGGTGCTGGCGAGCGCGGTGTTTGCGCTGTTCATCTGGTGGCTGCGCAAGCGTCTGCCGGAGTCGCCGCGCTGGCTGGCGCAGCATGGGCGGTTCGATGAGGCGAACCGGATTCTCGACGACATAGAGGCCCGCTGCGAGAAGGATCACCGCCAACCGCTGGACGCCCCGGAAGCGGTGCCCGTCGACGTCGAGGGCAAGGGCCGCTTCGCCGATATCTGGCAACCGCCCTACCGGCGTCGGGCGTTGATGTTGATCGTGTTTCACGTGTTTCAGGCGATCGGGTTCTTCGGTTTCGGCAACTGGCTGCCGGCGCTGCTTTCCGGCCAGGGCGTCAGCGTCACCCACAGCCTGATGTACGCGTTCATCATCACCCTCGCCTACCCGCTCGGGCCGTTGCTGTTCGTGAAGTTCGCCAACCGTTTCGAGAATAAATGGCAGATCGTCGGCTCGGCCCTCGGCGCCATGACGTTCGGCACCTTGTTCGCGCTGCAGACCAGCGCCTTCGGCCTGATCTTTTGCGGGGTGATGATCACCTTCTGCAACGCCTGGCTGAGCTTCAGTTATCACTCGTACCAGAGCGAATTGTTCCCGACCAACATCCGTGCGCGGGCGGTGGGTTTCTGCTATTCGTTCAGCCGTTTATCGACGGTGTTCAGCAGCCTGTTGATCGGGCTGTTCCTCGACCACTTCGGCACGCCCGGGGTGCTCGCGTTCATTGTCAGCAGCATGCTGATCGTGATGCTGACCATCGGCTGGTTCGGCCCGCGTACGCGCAATCTGGCGCTGGAAAACATTGCCCATCGCTGACCACCACGCGGTCACCCTCTGCCGCCTGACGGCAAAGGATGACCGCTTTGCTCGGCGCACAAGTCGCATAACCCGTTGAAATCATGTGGTTCTTCGCAAAGGCACGGTAATTGCTGCGTCATGCCCGTCTGCAATTATTCATAGGTCTCCATCATGATGTTGGTCAGTGCCAAACAGCAGCAACTCGTCCACTTGCCCAAGCGGCCAGTGGATGATGCGACCACGACCGCCGCTGCCGGTCTGCAAAGCGGCCTGCACGGCGCCATGCTGCAATCGCTGCAGAACCAGGCTCAGTCGCAAGCCACCGATGCAACCTCAAAGGTCGAGGATTCGGCCACGCAGATCGCTACCCAGCAAGTGGCCGCCGCTACGCGCATCAGCGATAACGTCGACGAAGCGTTCGCCAAGACCCGCGTCGGCCTGCAAACCACCGATGCCACGGCGGCCGGCACCACCACCGGGACCTCGGCCACCGACGCGTTCAAGGACTACATGAGCAAGTCGCCGGAACAACGTCTGCGCGACAGTATCCTTCAGAGCATGGGCATCACCGAAGACGACATCAAAGCCATGCCGCCGGAGAAACAACTGGCCATCGGCAAAGAGATTGCCGAGCGTCTGCAGGACAAGATGAAACTGGCGCAGGCGGACAAAGAGAACGTCAATGACGTCAAGGACAGCGACAAGCTGGCGGACAAGTTTCTCGCGGCGCTTTGACCTGAAAGTTGCTTGGAAACCAATGTAGGAGTGAGCCTGCTCGCGATAGCGATACATCAGTTACTTATCCAGTGACTGACACACCGTAATCGCGAGCAGGCTCACTCCCACAGTTGTTGATGGGTGTCAGTTCAGCTGCAAAGTCGCATTGAACTGCCCGATCGCATCCACCACATGACGCGATCCCTGCTGAATCTCCAGAATCACCTCCCCCGCCTCGTTCGCCAGCTCCACACCCAACCCGGTGCGGCTCAGGCTCGACTGCATGCTCGACACCGCGCTCAGTGACAGGTCATGGTTTTTGCGCACCACTTCGACAATCTCAAGCGTCGCCTGACTGGTGCGCGCCGCGAGACTGCGCACCTCGTCCGCCACCACCGCAAAGCCACGCCCGTGCTCACCGGCCCGGGCCGCTTCGATAGCGGCGTTGAGCGCCAGCAGGTTGGTCTGGTCGGCGATGCCGCGAATGGTCTGGACGATGGTGCCGATGATGTCCGACTGCTTGCTGACCGCATCGATGCTCAGCGCCGCTTCGTTGAGGTCGCGGGAAATGTCCTGAATGATCTGCACCGTTTGCTGCACGACCTGTGAGCCTTTTTGCGCGCAGGCGTCGTTCTGTACCGAGGTGCTGTGGGCCGATTCCGCGGCGTTTTGCAGCGTCGTCATCTGCTGGGTGATGTCGCTGGCGAACTTCACCACCTTGTACAACCGGCCCTTGGTGTCGAACAGCGGGTTGTACGAGGCTTCGAGATAAACCATCTGCCCGGACTTGTTCTTGCGTTCGAAACGGTGCGAGTGATATTCGCCGCGATTGAGCGATGCCCAGAACGCCTTGTACTGCGCCGATTCGGACTCGGAACGGTGACAGAACATGCTGTGGTGATGGCCGACGATTTCGTTGAGCGAGTACTGCATGGTTTTCAGAAAGTTGTCGTTGGCGGTAATCACGTTGCCTTCGGGCGTGAACTCGATCACCGCCATCGAACGGCTGATTGCCGCGAGCATGCTTTCTTCTTCGTGCTCTTTGTTGACCCGGGCGGTGATGTCCGCCGCCACTTTGATCACACTTTTGACTTGTTTGTCCGGACCATAAACCGGCATGTAACTGGCTTCGAGCCAGATCTCCTTGCCGGACTTGTTCAAGCGCAGAAACGTGCCGCTGATCGGCTCACCACGGGCCAGGTCGCGCCACAATCTGGCGTATTCCTCGCTGCGGTAAAACGCTTCTTCGCAAAACACCCGGTGATGTTTGCCGCGCACTTCCTCGGCGCTGTAGCCCATGGTCTTGCAGAAGTTTTCGTTGGCATCCAGAACAATGCCTTCGGGGGTGAATTCGATCATCGCCATCGAACGGCTGATCGCCTCCAGCTTGGCGTTGGCTTCGGTCAAGGCGCAGCTGAAACGCTCGATCTGCTGCAGGTCAGCCTTGTGATGTAGGTTGAACATGGTTGTATCACCTTCCGCGCGGTCTTTTGATTTGATGAAAGTTCAGGTCTTTCAGAATCCACCACTACGTTCCACAGAACAGGCACACGCATTCCTCCACAGGAGGAAGTTGTCAGGTGATAAATGACGTTTAATCAAAGAGTCCATGCAGCGACGCTCTAATCAAGACATCCTTCTCTTGATAGCCCGCGAGCGGGCCAGCCCTAACGTGCAGAAGAACTTCCATGTAAAACAGGCTCCTTGTTGGTTCAGTGTCCGGTGCCTTTGAATGCGCACTCTGGCAGCGTTTAAATCACGGCTAACCGATGACGGTCGACATAGTTAGTTACAGCTCAGCATAGCCAGCGCGAAGCCTTGCGCAAGGCCACTAGTCGGCCAGTATCTGGCACTTTTTGCACAAGAAACGGTTCAGCGAGTGGCAGCGACCGTCGTATCCGCCAGCAGATCCAGCAATGCCTGCACCGCCGCTGACGGCGTCTGCCCCGCAGGCAGCACCAGCGAAAACACCCGTTCGATACGTGGCTGCAAGGCAATCACCCGCAAGCCCTGACGCTCGGCCGGCAAGGTCATTTCCGGCACCAGCGTCACGCCGAGGTTTTCCCGCACCAGAGTGAAGGCGCTGCTCCATTCGCGCACCTCGACCCGCACATCCTGCAACTGCAATCCGGCGTCGGCGGCGAGGCTGCGGGCGTTGGTCGAGCAACCGCCGGTGGCCAACACAAACGGCAGCGCCGTCAGCTCATGCAGGCTGACACCCTGCTCACTGCCTCGCAGCGCCAGCGGATGCCCTGCCGGCACCACCGCCACCCATTCATCACGACCCAATGGCCCGGCGTTGCGCTCAGGCGCCGGGTTGAGCACCACGCCGACATCCACCAGACCGGCCGCGAGCAGGGTTTCCACCTCGTCATCGCTGACCTCCAGCGCCACCACTTCGATCCCCGGATACAGGCGATTGAACTGGCGCAGCAGCGGCGGCAGAAAACTCGCCAGCACCATGGGGAAACTTGCCAGACGAATCGTCCCGCGCAGCATCGGGCGAACGCTGTCGACAGTCTGGCGAATGGTCTCCAGCGCACCGAGCATCAGCCGCGCCTGTTCGATCACCGGCAGGCCGATGGCGGTGGGCAGCGTCTGGCGGCTCTCGCGGCTGAACAGTTGCACACCGAGGGTTTCTTCCATTAGCGCCAGGGCCTGGCTCGCCCCGGACTGCGTCATGCCGACCCGCTCGGCAGCGCGGGTGATGTTGCCGTGATCGGCCACGGCGACCACCAGCCGCCAATGCATCAGGTTCATCATGGCAGTAGCTGTCCTTATGGCTGCTTTCTGAAAGATTAATTTTACCGAGGGTGCGGCGCACTATGACACTGGCGCCAAATCCTCACCAGAGAGCTGCCGATGAAGCTGTATTACGCCCCGCAAGCCTGTTCACTGGCGCCGCACATTGTGTTGCGCGAACTGAAGCTGCCCTTCGTGCTGATCCGCGTCGACAACCGCAGCAAGCGCACGGCCAGCGGCGAAGACTTCCTCGCGATCAACCCCAAGGGCTATGTCGCGGCCCTGCAACTGGACGACGGCGCGGTGCTGACCGAAGGTCCGGTGATCCTGCAATATCTGGCGGATCTGCAACCACAGACAGGATTGGCGCCGGCACCCGGCAGTTTTGAACGGCTGCGTTTGCAGGAGTGGCTGAATTTCATTTCCAGCGAGATCCACGGCGGCCTTGGTGCGCTGTTCGATGAGCGCCTGCCGGCCGAGGTGATCAAGGAGAAGTTGTTCAGGCGTTTTGCGGTGTTGGTCGCGGTGCTGGAGCAGCAGGAGTATCTGCTGCCGAGCGGCTTCAGCGTGGCGGATGCGTTGTTGTTTGTGGTGTTACGCTGGGCCGGGTTGTTTGACATTGATTTGGCGCAGTGGTCGGCGCTGGCGCGGTTTCAGGCGCGCGTCGAGCAGCGGCCGACCGTGATGGCGGCGTTGGCGGCAGAAGCGGCGTAGGCCGGTGGATTATTCGCGAGCAAGCTCGCTCCCACACTGGATTCGGGCAAGCCATGGACCCAGTGTGGGAGCGAGCTTGCTCGCGAAGGCGGTAGCTCAAACGCCACCGATCAAACAGTTGAAACTCAAAGCCCCGCCGTCACCTTGCTCGCCACCTCCCCCGGCACCCACGCCTGCCACACCTGCGGCTGGTCGCGCAAAAATGCTTCGGCGACCTGCCGTGGTGGCTGACGCTTTTCGCTCATCCCGGCCAGCGTCTGGTTCAGCAGATCAATCGGCAAATCGACTTTCTCGAAGAACGTCACCAGCTCCGGATACTGCGCCTTGAACGGTGCCGACACGCCTATCGCCAGGCTCGCCGGCATCGAGCGGGTGCCCTTGGGATTCGGGTTGCTGGCATCGGCCAGAGTCTTCCAGGCTTCGGCATCGAACGGCGGCTCTTCGAGCTTCACCAGTTTGAAGCGACCGAGCAACGGCGTCGGCGACCAGTAGTAGAACAGCACCGGTTTGCCGCGTTTGATCGACGACGCCACCTCGGCATCCAGCGCCGCGCCGGAGCCGGTGCGGAAGTTCACGTAGCTGTCAGTCAGCGCATAGGCCTTGAGCTTCTGGCTGTTGACGATCTCCGAGGTCCAGCCGGTCGGGCTGTTGAGGAAACGCCCACGGCTCGGGTCTTCCGGGTCGCGGAATACGTCCTTGTAGCGCGGCAGGTCGGCCACCGACTTCAGCTCCGGGGCCAATGGTTTGATGCCGCGCTCGGGGTCGCCCTTGATCACGTATTCCGGCACCCACCAGCCCTCGGTCGCGCCCTTCACCGTATCGCCTAGGCCAAACACCTTGCCTTCATTGGCCGCCTTGACCCACGCCGGGCTGCGCCCGGCCCATTCTTCGCCGATCACTTGAATGTCGTTTTTCGCCAGCGCCGCTTCCAGGCTGACGGTGCTGCCGGGCAGCGTATCGGTCGGGTAGCCGTAACCTTTTTCGACGATCAGGCGCAGCAATTCGGTGATGAAACTGCCGCTTTCCCAAGTGATGTCACCGAAGTGAATCGGCGCAGTTTTCTCCGCCGCCGAAACAGCGCCGACGCTCAGGCTCAGCGCCAGCAGCGAACGGCCGAGCAGGGTTTTGATCGATCTCATGCGGACCTCTTGTCTGTCAGGATTTGATTGGCGCTGTGGCGGTCGCACAGGGTCTGGGAACGGCTCATGTAAGCGCTGACCGAACGCTGGGAGATGCCCAGTTCGGCGGCAATTTGCGGGTAAGTCAGGCCATCGATCCGCGCCAGCAAAAAGGTCGAACGGACCTTGCCGGGCAGACGTTGCAGACTGTGGTCGAGGCGCTTGAGGGTCTGGCTCAGTTGGGCGATTTCTTCAGGCGAGATAGCGACATCGACGTCGATCTGCTGCGCATGCCGGCGCTCCAGATCCGCCCGGCGCCAGCGCTGATAGAGCAGGCGTTGGGCAATCGTGGTGAGCATGGCGCGGGGTTCACGTATCGCCGTGACACTGGGTGACTGGAGCAACTGCGCGAAGGTTTCGGCAGCGATGTCTTCCGCACTTTCGGCGTCGTGCAATTGCCGGCGCAGATAAGTGCATAGCCAGCGATAGTGGGCGCGGAACAGTGCGTCGAGATGATTGCGGTGAACGGTGTCGGCGCCGGACATAAGGGCTCCTGGGTAAGGGGTCGCTGAATGTCCGGTGATCCGGTGGCGCGATCGTAACAAGGCGCCTTATGCATTAATAAGATTTATATTTCATTTTTATATTCTATTTGGAGATATAAGAGCAAAAGATCGCAGCCTTCGGCAGCTCCTGCATTTGAAATGCGTTCAACCTGTAGGAACTGCCGAAGGCTGCGATCTTTTAGCGCAAGCGGCCATAACCCAACTCTTCAGCCTCACGCCGATAGTCGAGCAGAATCTGATAGTCGCTATCACTGGCGGGCAACACTTCAGGCAAACCAAGTATCTGCGCCACATCCGGCAACTCACCCAACGCCTGATTCATAACCCGGCGCAACTGTTCGATCTGCTCATCAGTGGCAGTCGCAACGGTGATAAACGGCAACGTCGGGCTGAACGCACTGCGCGTCACCACCCGCAAACCGCTGACTTCTTGCGGCGCATGCTGAGCGAGATAGGCATAAGTCACGCTGTCGATGGCCGCCAGATCGGCGCGCTCTTCACGCAGCCAGCGCAGACTTTCGCGGTGCGCCCCACTGATGCCGACCGTGGCGAAAAACTGCCCGTCGCGGTGCAATGGCGCCAGACGCTGGCGCAACAGGTTCATGCCGCTGTTGGAGTCTTCACTGTTGATCACCCCGCGACTGCCGCGAAAATCCGCCAGGGTTTTGCGCGCATCATCGGCACGGCAGAGGATCAGGCTGCAGTGCTTGCCGGCAGTGGCGTCGGGCATTTCGTAGCGCGGACGCCCGACGATGCGTACCTGATCGCGCAACAAGGTCATCAGGGGATAGCCGCAGGTCTGGGTCAGCAGCAGATCGGGGGATAACCAAAGCTCGGGGAGCGACAGGCTGGCGGCGTCCAGGCGGGAGCGGCCAAGGTGTTCGAGGATGCGGGAAATCCAGCGTTCGTTGGCCGCGCGAATGGGCTCGGGGGCGGTGTACATCAGCAGTTCGAGGTGGTGTTGGGTCATACGTTATTTCCCTGCAAATACTTACCCCTGTGGGAGCGGCGGTGCGACGATTCGACTTGCTCGCGAAAGCGGTGTGTCAGACACCAGACATGTCACTGTTCTACCGCATTCGCGAGCAAGCTCGCTCCCACAGGGGTTTTGTGGTGTTTTTGAGGTTAGTGGTAAGGATGCTGCGGACTGTCAATCGGCCTGAAGCCGTGCTGCCGCCACAACTGCCCATAACCCTGCACCACAAATCCGCCACTGCGCGCCACCCATTGCTCGCGGCGCATCCGATAGGCCGTCGGCAAGTCGTACCACGCCAGCCCCGGCAGGTCGTGATGCACCAGATGAAAATTCAGATTCAGAAACAGCCAGCGCCACGGCCAGCCGGCTTCATTGAGCACGGTACGCTGCTCCGGCTGTGCGTGCGGGCGGTGTTCATAGTAGGAGCGGATCATCGCGATCGACAGCGCCGGCACGCTGATCAGCAGCAGGTAATGCCAGACCGGCAATACGCTGTAGCGGGCGATGAACCACAGCATCAACACGGTGAAAACACCGTGGGTCAGCCACATCAACCAGGCCTGACGCTCACGGTTTTTCAGGCGTTGCAGTTCTTCGGCGGCCAGCGTCAGCAACGCCAGCGGCGCGCCGATCGCAAAACGCCCGAGCACGGTTTTGTTCAGCCAGTGCAGGCCTCGCTCAAATAGCGAACTGCCCTGCCAACGCGACGCTGTCAGGTAACGGCTTTCCGGGTCAACGCCGGGCACGGTTAGGTGTTCATCGCGGTGATGCAACAGATGGCTGTCGCGATACAAGGTGTACGGGTACCACACCGCAAAGGGTGCATAACCGAGGATTTTATTGAAAAGCACCGAGCGGGTCGGGTGCCCATGCAGCAACTCATGCTGCACCGACAGCCACACCACCAGCAGCGGAATCAGCAGCAATGTGCTCAAGCCGCGACCGAGCCAGACGCTGTTGAGGATGATGGCGAACCAGCCGCCGTACACGCCGATCAACAGCAGCCACGTCGGCCACTCGGTGCGGGCGGTGAAACGCTGGCGCAGGGTTTCGATCTGCTGGCGATGGTCGGCGTCGAAGTAATTCGGCATGGCGTGGCTCGGAACGGGAATCTTCCCCTTCTGTGCAACGAGGCCGGGCAATCTTGCAGATTATTTTTGCGCTGAAACGGGAGCCCGAGATCCGGGCTCCCGAAGGACGTGATCAATGACCGAAAATATCGACCTTCTTGGCTTTCTTCTCCGCACGTTTTTCAATGGCGGTCTTGGCCGGTTTCTTCTTCGCGGCTTTCTTTGAATCCATACCTTTGGACATGATGCGTACTCCACTCACAGGGATGTAGGCTCAGGTATACACCTATCGCGCGTCGCGCGTTCTTTTATAATCGACGCTTTGCCCGCCGCCAGTCCGATCCCATGCCCGATACCCAGTATGTCCTGCTCGACGAGCCTTTGTGGCCGTTGATGAACAAGTTTTACCGTAGCCACCAATCGTCGATGAAGGCGGTGCGCGACGCGCAGTTATGGGTTGCTCGTCGCGAGGACATCGTCGCCGCGCTGTGCTTGCGGCCGGTGGCAGGCGGGCACTGGTTGACCGGGTTGTTTGTCGATCCGGGTTGCCGTGAGCAAGGGATCGCCGCGCAGTTGATCGCAGCGGCGGTGAAGGATCTGCAGGAACCGGTGTGGCTGTTCTGCCATCCGGATTTGCGCGGGTTTTATGAGCGACTCCATTTCAGCTTTGACCCCGCCCTGCCCTATGCGCTGGCCGAACGGTTGAGCCGGTATGCGCGGAGCAAGCCGATGATTGCGATGGGGCTGACACCTTCGATCTGATGCGAATCCCAATGTGGGAGCGAGCTTGCTCGCGAAAGCGGCGTGTCATTCGATGCATTTTTCGCCAAGACGCATTCGCGAGCAAGCTCGCTCCCACAGGGTTTTGGGTTGTTAGCGAGATCAATCGTCAGCTGTGGGATCGAGATCCGGGAACATCACTTCGGTAAAGCCGAACTTGCTGAAATCGGTGATGCGCGACGGGTACAGGCGGCCGATCAGATGATCGCACTCATGCTGCACCACCCGCGCATGAAAACCCGACGCCACGCGCACGATCGGCTCGCCCTTGGGATCGAAGCCTTCGTAGCGAATCTGCTGATACCGATCCACCGCACCGCGCAGGCCGGGCACCGACAGGCAGCCTTCGAAGCCCTCTTCGGTTAGCGGACTCAACGGCGTGATCAGCGGATTGATCAGGATCGTCTGCGGCACCGCTTCGGCGTCCGGATAGCGTTCGCTGTGCTCGAAACCGAAGATCACCAGTTGCAGGTCGACGCCGATCTGCGGCGCAGCCAGGCCGACGCCACCGACGCTTTCCATGGTTTGAAACATGTCGTCGATCAGTTGCCACAACTCGGGGCTGTCGAACATTTCCGGCGGTACTGGCGGGGCGATGCGCAGCAGGCGTTCATCGCCCATTTTCAGAATTTCACGGATCATGGTCAGACTTCGTCAGTGTTCGGTTTCAGCGACTGGTCGCGGCCAAGCCCCGAAACGTGTTGTTTGGGATGTTCATCGAGTTCGCCGGGGACCTTCTCGCCCTCGTCCTTGCCCTCGCTGGACATGTGCTCGATCACCGCATTCATCTCCGCCCCGAGCAACAGCACGGCGGCGGAAATATAGAAATACAGCAACAGCACGATGATCGCCCCGATGCTGCCATACATCGCATTGTAGTTGGCGAAGGTTTTGACGTAGAACGCAAAGCCCAGCGAGGCGACGATCCACACCACCACCGCCAGCACCGAGCCGGGGGTGATGAAACGGAATTCCTGTTTGACGTCGGGCATCACGTAGTAGATTAGGGCCACGGCGACCATCATCAGAATCACGATCACCGGCCAGCGCGCAATCGTCCACACCGTCACAATGAAGTCTTCCAGACCCACCTGCGCGGCAATCCAGCCCATCACCTGCGGCCCGAGCACCATCAGCGCGGCGGCTACCAGCAACATGCCAGCAATGCCGACAGTGTAGAAAATCGACAGCGGGAAGCGCTTCCAGATCGGCCGGCCTTCGACCACGTCATACGCGGCGTTCATCGCGCTCATCATCAATCGTACGCCGGCAGACGCGGTGTACAGAGCGATGACGATACCGATGGAGAGCAAGCCGCCCTTGGACTGCTGCAACTGATCGATCACCGGGTTGACCTGCTCCAGCGCCTGCGGCGGCAATACCAGTTCCGACTGCAGGCGCAGCCAGGTGAAGAAGTCCGGCAGGTGCAGGAAACCGATCAGCGCGATCAAAAACAGAATGAACGGGAACAGCGAGAACAGCATCTGGTAGGCCAGTGCCGAGGCATAGGTCGACATCTCGTCGTCGACGAATTCAGTGACCGTGCGCACCATCACCCGGTGCAGTGGCAGACCTTTCATGTCCGGAAAAATCATTCGCGTCTCCTTTCGCCGCATTACAGGTTGAAGTCGTGGCGACTCAGGGGCGGTTTTTACATCACGGTAGTCTACTTGGCGACCCTTGGTGGCGCGCGCAAGCTTTTGACACAAGAACGGCCATCCCTGGATGGCCGCTCGTGTGTTTCGTTCAAGGCTGGATTACGCCTTGTCGACACCTTTCTTGATGGCGTCTTTGGCTTTGCCGACTGCTTGCTGGGCTTCGCCTTTTTTCTCTTGAACCTTGCCTTCGGCCTGCAGCTTGGTGTTGTCGGTGGCTTTACCGACGCCTTGCTTGACGTTGCCGACAGCTTCGTTGGCCATGCCTTTTACTTTATCGCCTGTGCTACTCATGGTGTTTCTCCTTGGTGCATTGAAGGGGAAAAGTCAGTACGTAATGATTGACCGGGCGGATTTGCCGCGAGTTTCATTTATTTTTGCCGTTCATTTCGTCGTGCCATGCAGGTTGGGCTTTATGTTTGCCCCGCAAGCCCCGAGAATGCGCACCTATGGGCGCCGTGCGCCAACGATCAGATCCCGCAGGAATGTTATGAAACTCGATAAAAAGCAGGCCATTGCCCGTCGCAACCAGGAACTGGGCGGCGCCGTGCTCGGCACCAACAACTGCCACTTCGCCGAATTGAACCGCAACCGCAACATCTGGTGGTTCGACCTGCCAGTGACGCGCCTGGCGGTCGGGCAATACGAGTGGATTCACCTGCTGATGCACACCCCGGCCACCGACGAGCTGCTGCACCTGAAAGTGCCGACCGTGTTCCTGCGGGAAAAGCTCGAAGGCCTGGTGATTCGCAACGAAGGCAAGCGCAAGGCGGCGTTGAGCCTGGAATTGAGTGCGGACAAGGATTCGTATCTGCAGGACATGCGCCCGGCGGGGACCAACGTGAATTTCGCGCCGTTCCGGCAGTAACCATGGCTTGTGGCTACTGGACTCTGTGGCGAGGGAGCTTGCTCCCGCTGGGCTGCGAAGCAGCCCCCATAACCCCGGGTCAGTTGAGTGCTGACACACCACATTCACCTGACTTACGACTGCTACGCAGCCGAGCGGGAGCAAGCTCCCTCGCCACAGGATTGAAGAACGCCGTCCAACAAAAAGCCCCGCATTCGCGGGGCTTTTTGCTTCAGGCGGCGGATTTCGCCTTGATCTTCTTCAGCTCTTCGTCACGCAACTCACGACGCAGGATCTTGCCGACGTTGGTGGTCGGTAACGCATCGCGGAATTCCACCGAACGCGGCACCTTGTAACCGGTGACGTTGGCGCGCATGTGCTCCATCACGGTTTCCTTGGTCAGGGTCACGCCCGGCTTGGCCACGATGAAGATCTTGATCGCCTCGCCCGACTTCTCGTCCGGCACGCCGATGGCCGCGCACTGCAACACGCCCGGCAGAGTCGCCAGCACGTCTTCCAGCTCGTTCGGGTAAACGTTGAAACCGGAGACCAGGATCATGTCTTTCTTGCGATCGACGATGCGCATGTAGCCATCGGGCTGGATCAGCGCGATGTCACCGGTCTTCAGCCAGCCTTCGCTGTCGAGGATCTCGTCGGTGGCTTCCTGACGCTGCCAGTAGCCCTTCATCACTTGCGGGCCCTTGACGCACAGCTCGCCGATTTCGCCCATGGGCTGCTCGACACCGGCATCGTCGATGACTTTGCACAGGGTCGACGGCACCGGAATGCCGATGGTGCCGATCTGGATGTTCTGGATCGGGTTGACCGTGGCCACCGGGCTGGTTTCGGTCATGCCGTAGCCTTCGCAGATCGAGCAACCGGTCACCGCTTTCCAGCGCTCGGCCGCGGCCAGTTGCAGGGCCATGCCGCCGGACAGGGTGACTTTCAGGTTGGAGAAATCCAGCTTGCGGAAACCTTCGTTGTTGCACAGTGCGACGAACAACGTGTTCAGGCCAACGAAGCCGCTGAACTTCCACTTCGACAGTTCCTTGACCATCGCCGGCAGGTCGCGCGGGTTGCTGATCAGGATGTTGTGGTTGCCGATCAGCATCATCGCCATGCAATGAAAGGTGAACGCATAGATGTGGTACAGCGGCAGCGGGGTGATCAGGATTTCGCAACCTTCATTGAGGTTGGAGCCCATCAGCGCCTTGCACTGCAGCATGTTGGCAACGAGGTTGCGATGGGTCAGCATCGCGCCCTTGGCCACGCCGGTGGTGCCGCCGGTGTATTGCAGCACCGCGACATCGCTGCTGTGCGGATTGGCTTCGGCCACCGGCTGGCCCTGGCCCTTGCTCAGCACGTCGTTGAACTTGACGGCTTTGGGCAGGTGATAGGCCGGGACCATCTTCTTCACGTACTTGATCACGCTGTTGATCAGCAGGCGCTTGACCGGCGGCAGCAGGTCGGCGACTTCGGTGACAATGACGTGCTTGACCCCGGTTTTTGGCACCACGGCTTCCGCCAGGTGCGCCATGTTGGCCAGGCATACCAGGGCTTTGGCGCCGGAGTCGTTGAATTGGTGTTCCATTTCCCGCGCGGTGTACAGCGGGTTGGTGTTGACCACGATCAGCCCGGCGCGGATCGCACCGAAGACGGCCACCGGGTACTGCAGAACGTTGGGCAATTGCACGGCGATTCGATCACCGGGCTGCAAGTCGGTATGCTGTTGCAGATACGCGGCAAACGCACCGGACAATTCGTACAGTTCACCGTAGGTGATTGTCTTGCCCAGGTTGCTGAAAGCCGGCTTGTTGGCGAAGCGTTGGCAGGATTGCTTCAACACTGCCTGAATATTCGGGTACTCGTCTGGATTGATGTCGGCAGCAATTCCAGCCGGGTATTTATCCTTCCAAAAGTCTTCGATCATGGAAGCCCACTCCTCAGCAACGCGAATTCTTCACCGCATTTGATGCGATTATTATTGGTGTGTGTTTTGTATTGGTGAATCTGGCTTTTCTACAGGCCGAGAAGTCACAAAGCGCGCCGAGAGTAGCAGCTTTGCCGAGGGCCGACTAGAGCCAAAAGCGGCCTCCATGGTCACTTTAATGACTCAAGACTTTCTAACGGTCATTTTAGAGCAAAAATCCTATACGACCCTGAAAGCCCCGGTTTTCCGGGACTTCACCGCCCAAAAAGCATCGCGGGCAAGCCCGCTCCCACAAGGTTGATGGAGATCCCTGTGGGAGCGTGGCTTGCCCGCGATCCGCGCAACGCGCGGCCATTCACCGATCAGGCGATATCGCGCAACTCCCGCCGTAGAATCTTGCCAACCGGCGTCATCGGCAACGACTCACGCAGTACGATGTGTTTCGGCACCTTGTAAGCGGTGAAATTCTCTTTGCAGTACGCCTTCAGTTCTTCGAGGCTGACCCCGGTTTCCCGCGCCACCACAAACAGCTTCACCGCTTCGCCCGAACGCTCGTCCGGCACGCCGATCACCGCGCAGTTGGCGACTTTCGGGTGGGCCATGACCACGTCTTCGATCTCGTTGGGGTACACGTTGAAACCGGAGACGATGATCATGTCCTTCTTGCGGTCGACGATGCGCACGAAACCGTCCGGGTCGATCACCGCGATATCACCAGATTTGAACCAGCCCTCGGCATCCAGCACTTCGGCAGTGGCTTCGGGTTTGTGCCAGTAGCCTTTCATGATCTGCGGGCCCTTGATGCACAACTCGCCGCGCTCGCCCATCGGCTGTTCGACGCCCTCATCATCGATGACCTTCAGCAGCGTGCCCGGCACCGGCAGGCCGACCGTGCCCAGCCGCGACTGTGTGCCATACGGGTTGGTGCAGGCCACCGGCGAGGTTTCGGTCAGGCCGTAACCTTCGGTGATGCGGCAACCGGTGATCTGCTCCCAGCGCTCGGCGGTGGCCTTGACCAGCGCGGTACCACCGGAGTTGGTCAGCTTGAGGCTGGAGAAATCCAGGGTCTTGAAGTCCGGGTGCTCCATCAGCGCGACGAACAACGTATTCAGGCCGAGCAACGCCGAGAAGCGCCAGTTCTTCAGTTCTTTGATGAAGCCTGCTATGTCTCGCGGATTGGTGATCAGCACGTTGTGGTTGCCAGAAACCATCATGCACATGCAGTTCGCGGTGAAGGCATAGATGTGGTACAGCGGCAGTGGCGCCACCATCACCTCCTGCCCTTCGCGCAGCAGCGGCTGACCGTCCGGCCCCAACTGCGCAAGACACGCGCGCACTTGCTGCATGTTCGCCACAAGGTTGCCGTGGGTCAGCATCGCGCCCTTGGCCAGCCCGGTGGTGCCGCCGGTGTATTGCAACACGGCAATGTCGTCGAGACCGACCTTCAGCGGCTTGATCCCCAGGCCGCGACCCAGGCGCAGCGCACTCTTGAACGAGATCGCCTGGGGCAGCGAATAGTCCGGGACCATTTTCTTCACTTTGCTGACCACGGTGTTGACCAGCCAGCCCTTGGCAGTGGGCAGCATGTCGCCCATCTTCGCTTCGATCAGGTATTGGATGTCAGTGTCCGGCAGCACTTCCTGGACCTTCTGCCCGAACATGTTCAGGTACACCAGCGCGCGGGCGCCGGAGTCCTTGAACTGGTGACGCATCTCGCGCGCGGTGTACAGCGGGTTGGTGTTGACCACAATCAGCCCGGCGCGCAAGGCGCCGAACACGGCAATCGGATATTGCAGCACGTTGGGCATCTGCACCGCGATGCGATCCCCCGGCACCAGATCGGTGTGGGCTTGCAGGTAACCGGCGAACGCCGCGCTGTAGCGTTCGAGTTCAGCGTAGGTCAGGGTCACGCCCATGTTGCTGAAGGCCGGCCGGTCGGCGAACTTCTTGCAGGAACGCTCAAACACCTCGATCACCGACTTGAACTCGCCCATGTCGATGTCCAGTGGTACGCCGGCGGGGCGTTTGTCATTCCAGAAATCAGGTTGCATTGTTCTTGTCCTCTTTACCTGAATCGATCCGGGAGCCGCTTTTCTGTGGTTTCGCGCTGATCCCTGAGGGCACAAAGCAAAAAGCGGAGCTTCACGGACACTAGCAGTTATGGCCATTGAGGCAAATATGGGCGATGGCGACATTGATCGTATGAATCTTCCTGCCGTGGCGTGAGCTGATCGGACGCGCTATACAATGCTACGACTGCGGGCCGATACCGCTCGATAAAAAGGAATTGCCATGATCCACCGAGGCTTTTGGCTGGACGCGAGTGACCGCAGCCGCCTGTTCGTCAACCAGTGGCTGCCGGCTGCGCCCCTGAAAGCGCTGATCCTGCTGGCCCACGGCATGGCCGAACACAGCGCGCGCTACGAGCGGCTGGCGAATGCGTTCTGTGAACAAGGCTATGGTGTGTACGCCCCGGACCTGCGCGGCCATGGCAAGACCGCCGAACACGGGACGCTCGGGCATTTCGCCGATGACGACGGCTGGTGCAAAGTGATCGGCGATCTGGCCAACCTGAATCAGCACATTGGCCAGCAGCATCCCGAGGTACCGATCATCCTGCTTGGGCACAGCATGGGCAGCTACCTCGCCCAGGGTTACCTGCTGCATCACAGCGCCAGCCTGCATGGGGCGATTCTCAGCGGTTCGAACTTCCAGCCGGTGGCGCTTTACGGCGCGGCGCGACAGATCGCCCGATTCGAAAAACTGCGTCAGGGTGGCAAGGGCCGCAGTGCGCTGATCGAGTGGCTGTCGTTCGGCTCGTTCAACAAGAAATTCAAACCGGCGCGCACGCCGTTCGACTGGCTGAGCCGCGACCCGGTCGAGGTCGATCTGTATGCCAGCGACCCGTTGTGCGGCTTTCGCTGCACCAATCAATTGTGGATCGACTTGCTCGGCGGCTTGCAGCAGATCAGCAAAGCGTCCAATCTCGCCCAGATCGACCCGGGCCTGCCGCTGCTGGTGATCGGCGGTGAATGTGATCCGGTGAGCGAAGGCAAGCGTCTGACAGATCTGGCCGAGGCATTGCGCGCGGCCGGCAGCCAGAACCTGCAACTGAAGATCTACCCGCAGGCGCGGCACGAATTGTTCAATGAAACCAATCGCGACGAAGTGGTTGCCGATGTGCTGACCTGGATCGACCAGGCGCTGAGCCATCGCCGCCCGCATCGCAGCGAATAATTTTTTGTGGATTCACTTTAATCCGTCACAGGAATCAAGACCGATGACCCAGGTTACCAACATCCCTTACGAAGCCCTCGAAGTCGGCCAGACCGCCAGCTACAGCAAGACTGTCGAAGAGCGCGACATTCAGCTGTTCGCCGCAATGTCGGGCGACCACAACCCGGTGCACCTGGACGCCGAGTTCGCTGCCGCCAGCATGTTCAAGGAACGCATCGCCCACGGCATGTTCAGCGGTGCGCTGATCAGCGCCGCCGTTGCCTGCGAACTGCCTGGGCCGGGCACCATCTATATCGGTCAGCAGATGAGCTTTCAGAAGCCGGTAAAGATCGGCGACACCCTGACCGTGCGCCTGGAAATCCTCGAGAAGCTGCCGAAGTTTCGCGTGCGCATCGCCACTCGCGTGTTCAATCAGCGTGATGAATTGGTAGTGGATGGCGAGGCTGAGATTCTCGCGCCGCGTAAACAGCAGACCGTAACTTTGCCGACGTTGCCGGCGATCAGCATTGGCTGATGGAAAAGATCGCAGCCTTCGGCAGCTCCTACAGGGGAACGCATTCAAATGTAGGAGGTGACGCAGGCTGCGATCTTTTGCTTTCCCCTCACGCATAAAAAAACGCCAGACCAGCTGGCGTTTTTTGTAACCTGCGAACGCTTACGAACGAGCGCGAGCCTGGTTACGCAGGGCTTTCACCTGGTCGTGGTTACGCTGCACGCCGTGGTACTGACGCTCAACCAGGTCACGAATACCGACCAGACCGTGCTTGTTGATTTTCTCGATGGCTTCACGATAAGCCTTCAGCGCATGGTCTTCACCGCGCTCGGCTTCGTTCAGTACAGCCTCTTCGTCCTTGCCAGTGAACATGGCTTTGACGTCGACCCAGCGACGGTGCAGGTCACCGCTGACGCTGGTGGAGGTTTCCGGATCGCCGCCCAGTTTACGCACTTCAGCCTGCAGTTCAGCGGCGGCAGTCGCGCAATCGGCAGAACGGGTCACGAACAGGGTTTTCAGTTCTGGGTGCTTGATGTCTTCAGCGCAAGTCTTGAACCCTTCCTGGCCGTCCTTGCAGGTTTCGATCAGGTCGTTGAGTACAGAGATGGCTTCTTTATTCATGTCAGTCATTTTTCAATTCCTTGCGGTTGGTTGAAGATGCAAGGGTTATTGCAGTGTGCGTGCCAGCTTTTCATTCAAAAATAAATCGTTATATTTCAATAAGTTAAAGATATTTGAACTATCTGTATCACGGTTATTTGCATGATCTGTCATTTGGCCTGCATGCAGAATGCCTGTATTTTCCTGACTGACTGAATCCAGATGATCACCACTGATGAATCCTGAAAAACTTGAACTGCTGATCACCCGTGAAATGCCCTTCGGCAAGTACAAGGGCCGGATCATTGCGGACCTGCCGGGGCCTTACCTGAACTGGTTTGCCCGCGAAGGTTTTCCCCACGGCGAACTCGGCGGACTGCTGGCGCTGATGCAGGAAATCGACCACAACGGCCTGTCGGATCTGCTCGAACCGTTACGCGCCAAACATGGCAAACCTGCCCCGCGCCACTGAAGCGCCCTCCTCCCAAGAGCCTCGACCATGCCTGACAACACCCGCCGCGCCCGTGACGAAGCTTTCTGGCAAACCTTCGCCGATCGCTACGAAGCGCAAACCGGCCCGCTGAACCTGGAGAACGGTTACTTCGGGCGCATGTCGCGCACAGTGATCGAGGACTACCAGCGCAACATCGAGCTGATCAACACCCGCAACTCGGTGTACGTGCGCCAGCGTTTCGAACAGCACGACAGCCTGGAGATCCGTGCGCAACTGGCCGAGACCATCGGTGTGCGCGCGCAGAGCGTGGCATTCACCCGCAACGCCAGCGATGCGCTGCAATCGCTGATCCGCAATTACAATCGCCTGCTTCCGGGCGATCAGGTGCTGATCAGCGATCTGGAATACGACACGGTCAAGGGCGCGATGCGCTGGCTGTCACGCCATCGCGGCGTCGACGTGATCGAGATCAATCATGCGCATCCGGCGAGTTTCGACAGCCTGCTGGACAGCTACCGCGAAACCTTCATCCGCTATCCGAAACTCAAGCTGATGGCTCTGACCCATGTCACCCACCGTACCGGTCTGGTGATGCCGGTGCAGGCCATCGCCGCGCTGGCGAAACAGCATGGCGTGGACATCATCCTCGACGGCGCTCACGCCCTCGGTCAGATCGAGTTCAATCTCGAAGCGATGGGCATCGCCTTCGCCGGTTTTAACCTGCACAAGTGGATTGGCGCGCCATTGACCCTGGGCTTTCTGTACATCGCCCCGCAGCGTCTGGCCGACATCGACCCGGACATGGGCGAAATGCACTTCCCCGCGAGCGACATCCGCGCCCGCACCCCGTACAGCACGCCGAACATTCCGGCGCTGATGTCGCTGCCGCTGGTGTTCGAGGAGCACCGTTCGCTCGGTGGTGCGGCGGCCAAAGGGGCGCGACTCAATTACCTGCGCAACCTGTGGGTCAGCGCGGTGCGCCACCTGCCGGGGATCGAAGTGATGACCCCGGATGATCCGCGCCTGTATTGCGGGATCACCTCGATGCGTTTCACTCGCCACGCCGATCAACAGGCAATGGTCGAGCGCCTGCTCAACGAGTACAACCTGTTCACTGTGGTGCGCAACGGCGCAGCGAGCGGGCCGAGCATCCGCATCACGCCGGGGCTGACCACTACTGCGGATGACATGCAGTTGCTGACCCGTGCACTCAACGAGCTGCGCTGATCCGCTCACACGGTGAACTTGTCGAAGTCCTCGGGCTTGATCTGCGACGAGGCGGCAAAGGTGTCGATGCCGATGGTCAGGTGGCCGAAAAATCCGTCCTCGTGAGAGTCGCGGCCGATCGGCCACACGGTCAGGGTCGACCCCTCGCCGCCCATGTTGGCGTAGTAGCTGTCGTCGGCATTGTTCAACGGTGCCGAGGCACGCCCACGATAGTCCCGGGCATTGAGCACCGCGCGTGACACCACTTCGGGAAAATACAGCTGACCGACCCAGGCCACGTTGCGCTCCTCCAGATATTCACTGCCGCTGACCATGCGCACCGCCACATGAATGTGCAGCGCCCGACCGGCATAGAACCCCGGATAGATGGTGGTGAAGCGCACCCGCCCCTGCTGATCGCAGAACTGGCTGCCGCGCAGGTAAGTGTCATCGTCGGTGCGCGGCACCGAGCCGATGGCATCGGAGTCGACCTCCAGATCCGGATTGATCCGGCTCCACCCCGAATAGGCGCCCCGTGCATTGCAATGCCAGATATCCACCAGTGCCCCGCTCACCGGCTGACCGGTCATCGCGTCGACGATGCTCAGGCGCAGCAGCAAGGGCAGGCCTTCGGCGCCTTCGCTGATGTTGCGCCGCAGCAACTTCGGATTGCGGAAGTAAGGCCCGGCGATCTGCTCGGGGGCCAACTGGTAGATTGATGATGACGATGCGGTTGAAGTATCTGGTTCCATGACGCGTTCTCTCTTCCATAAGAGAACGCAGATTAACGGCGCACGAGCCCCGTAGTGCGGTAACTATGTATCGCGCCATTTCTCAAGGCATTGTTGCGGGCAAAAAAAACGGTGCACCGACCAAGCGCACCGTAAAGCCGTAGAACACACAACGAAGTGTCAGGTAAAACTTTTAGTCGAGCAGCGCCAGAGCCTCGGCGGTGCATTCCTGAATGCGCGCCCAGTCGCCATTCTTGATCCACTCGGGATCGAGCATCCAGCTGCCGCCCACGCACATGACGTTTTTCAGCGCCATGTAGCTCTTGATGTTGGCCGGGCCGACGCCGCCAGTCGGGCAGAATTTCACTTCGCCGAACGGGCCGCCGAGGGCCTTGATTGCCGCAACGCCGCCGCTGACTTCTGCCGGGAACAGCTTGAAGCGGCGATAACCCAGGCCATAGCCTTCCATGATGCCGGAAGCGTTGCTGATGCCTGGCAACAGCGGAATCGGGCTGTCGACGCTGGCTTCGAGCAGGTCACGGGTGATGCCCGGGGTGACGATGAACTGCGAACCGGCCGCTTCGGCAGCGGCAAGCATGTTGCGATCAAGCACGGTACCAGCACCGGTCACCAGTTCCGGACGCTGCTCACGCAGGATCTGGATCGCCTTGAGACCGAACTGCGAACGCAGGGTCACTTCCAGCGCGGTCAGGCCACCGGCGGCCAGAGCGTCGGCCAATGGCAGCACGTCCTGTTCACGGGCAATGGTGATCACTGGCAGGATCCGCGCCTTGGCGCAGAGGCTGTCGATCAGGGCAACTTTGTCCGCCATGGAAACGGTCGGGGATGGGGTTGTCATAGCGGCTGTTCCTTGGCTCATGGGCACCAGTAAATCTCTAGCGTGGGTTGCAGAAACGCGCGTACCGGCATGGCCGCGACGTCGTCGGATGCCAGTGCGGCATTCAGGGTGGTCAGTTTCGATTGACCGGAAATCGACAGAATCTTGTGCTTGGCCGAAGCCAGCAGCGCGCGGCTCATGGTCAGGCGTTGACGCGGCACACTCGGCGCCAGCATCGGCCAGCAGCGACGGCTGCCGTCAGTCTGCAAGGCTTCAGTCAGGTTCGGGCTGTCAGGGAACAGCGACGCTGTGTGACCGTCATCGCCCATGCCCAGCACCAGCACGTCAATCGGTGGCAGTTCGGCGAGCAGACGGTCGGCCTGTTCCGCAGCCTGCTCGACGTTGGCCGCCGCGCTGTAGAGGCTGAGGAACTGCGCCTTGGCGGCCGGCCCTTTGAGCAGGTACTGCTTGAGCAGGCCGGCGTTGCTGTCGGCGTGTTCAATCGGTACCCAGCGTTCGTCGGCGAGGGTCACGACGACCTTCGACCAGTCCAGCTCCTGCTTGGCCAGGTGCTGAAAAAACGCCACCGGGCTGCGTCCGCCAGAGACCACCAGCACCGCGTTGCCACGTGCGGCGATCGCTTCGCTCAGTTGCTTGGCAACGTTCAGTGCCAGGCCTTCGGCCAACAGCACCGGGCTCTTGAATTGGTGGGCATTCACGCCCGCCGGCAGTTTCACATCAGATATCGCCATACCACGACCTCCCGTCCCGCGTGATCAGTGCAATCGAGCTCATCGGCCCCCACGACCCGGCCGCATACGGCTTGGGCGCGTCACCGGATTTTTTCCAGCCGGCGATCAACTGGTCACACCACTTCCACGCGGCTTCGATTTCATCTTTACGGACAAACAGGTTCTGATTGCCGTTCATCACTTCCAGCAACAACCGCTCATAGGCATCGGGGATCCGTGCGCTGCGCCAGGTGTCGGAGAAATTCAGTTGCAGCGGACCGCTGCGCAACTGCATGCCCTTGTCCAGGCCCTGCTCCTTGGTCATCACCCGCAAGGAAATGCCTTCGTCCGGTTGCAGACGGATGATCAGTTTGTTGCTGATCTGCAGGCGTTGCTCCGGCGCGAAAATGTAGTGCGACGGTTCCTTGAAGTGGATGACGATCTGCGACAGCTTCTGCGGCATGCGCTTGCCGGTACGCAGGTAGAACGGCACGCCGGCCCAGCGCCAGTTGCGGATGTCGGCACGCAGAGCGACGAAGGTTTCGGTGTCGCTCTGGGTGTTGGAATTCGGTTCTTCGAGGTAGCCCGGCACGGACTTGCCTTCGCTGTGCCCGGCGATGTACTGGCCGCGCACCACCTGAGTGGTCAGGCCTTCCGGGCTGATCGGTGCCAGCGCCTTGAGCACCTTTACCTTTTCATCACGGATGCTGTCGGCGGACAGGTCGGCCGGCGGGTCCATGGCGATCAGGCACAGCAGCTGCAACAGGTGATTCTGGATCATGTCGCGCAGTTGGCCGGCCTTGTCGAAATAGCCCCAACGGCCTTCGATACCGACCTTCTCGGCCACGGTGATTTCCACGTGGGAGATGTAATTCTGGTTCCACTGGGTTTCGAACAGACTGTTGGCGAAACGCAGGGCGATCAGGTTCTGGACGGTCTCTTTGCCCAGGTAGTGGTCGATGCGGTAGGTGCGGTTCTCCGGGAAGAATTGCGCCACGGCGTCGTTCACTTTGCGCGAGGATTCCAGATCGGAGCCGATCGGCTTTTCCAGGACCACGCGAGTGTTTTCCGCCAGACCGACTTTCGCCAGGTTTTCGCAAATCGCGCCGTACACCGCCGCCGGGGTGGCGAAGTAGGCAATCATGCGTTGTGCAGTACCGGCGGCTTCCGCCAGTGCTACGTAATCTTCAGCCTTGAGGAAGTCGACGTGCAGGTAGCTCAGGCGCGCCAGAAAGCGCTCGGCTACGGCCTCGTCCAGCTCTTTACCGACGTAACGGCGCAGTTCGGCGGCGATGAATGCCAGGTGCTGCTGCTCGGAGCCAGGTTCACGGGCCAGCGCGATGATCCGCGTGTCCTCGTGCAACAGGTCGGCGCCATCGAGGTGATAAAGGGCAGGAAACAGCTTGCGCAGGGCCAGATCGCCCAGAGCGCCGAACAAGGCAAAGGTGCACGGTTCAACCGTAATCGAAGGCATGATGTTTGTTCTTTTATCAAGTTAAGCTACAAATACCTTTTTTCAAGGCATCACTCAAGGGAAAATGTAGTAATAACCACAACATTTTCGCAAAATACAGATTCCGAGTGGTGGTCGGTCGGAGCCATCAGTAGGATAGGCCACCGTTACGGGCCACATCAAAGGCCCAATTTGCATAGCCCGGCGCACCTTTGCGCAGGTGAATTAGGAATTCCATATGGACCGCGTGCGAAATTTACTGGAACAGATCCAGAGTCGCCTTGAAGAGCTGAACAAGGCCGAACGCAAAGTCGCCGAGGTGATCCTGCTCAACCCACAGCAGGCCACCCGCTTCAGCATCGCCGCCCTCGCCCAGGCAGCATCGGTGAGCGAGCCGACGGTCAACCGTTTCTGCCGTTCGTTCGGTGTCAGCGGCTATCCCGAACTCAAGCTGCAACTGGCACAAAGCCTGGCCAGCGGCGCGGCGTATGTCAGCCGTGCGGTGGAGGCCGATGACAATCCCGAGGCTTACACGCAGAAGATTTTCGGCAGCGCCATCGCTTCGCTGGACAGCGCTTGCCAGGCGCTCGATCCGAACCTGATCAGTCGCGCCGTCGACCTGTTGATTCAGGCCCGGCAGATCCACTTCTTCGGCCTCGGTGCATCAGCGCCCGTGGCTTTGGATGCGCAGCACAAATTCTTCCGTTTCAACCTCGCCGTCACCGCCCACGCAGACGTGCTGATGCAGCGAATGATTGCTTCGGTGGCGCATACGGGTGAGCTGTTCGTGATCATTTCCTACACCGGCCGCACCCGCGAACTGGTGGAAGTGGCGCGCATCGCCCGGGAGAACGGCGCTTCGGTGCTGGGCCTGACCGCCGAAAATTCGCCGCTGGCCAAGGCCAGCACCCTGAGCCTGAACATTCCGCTGCCGGAAGACACCGACATCTATATGCCGATGACTTCGCGGATCATTCAGTTGACGGTGCTGGATGTGTTGGCGACCGGTATGACGCTGCGTCGCGGGGTGGATTTCCAGCCGCATCTGCGCAAGATCAAAGAGAGCTTGAATGCTAGCCGGTATCCGGTGGGTGACGAGTTCAACTGAGCCAGAATCTCGGCTGAATGTTCAACCGTCATCGCGAGCAGACTCACTCCTACAATTCGAAATGCGTTCCCCTGTAGGAGTGAGCCTGCTCGCGATGAGGCCAGCAGACACACCACAGATTTAGGCAGCAGCCCACGCCTGCAAACTCAAATGCGCCTTCTCCCCCGGCGCCAGATGCAGGCTGTCGGTGCCCCCCGCCGCCGCTTCGACACAGACAAACTCGGTCACTTCATCCCAGCTCACGCCCAACAGGGGTCGTGAGCCAGGATGCCAGACCACGGTGTCGCCACTGTCACCGGTATCGATGCACAACTCGCGCTGCCAGGCGTGATCCTTGAGCTGTAATTCGCCGTCGTGCTGGAACACCCGCTGACATCCGCCATCGACGCGCAACTCGCCTTCCTGCTGACAGGACTGGCGGCTCAACTGGTCATAACCCTGCGCGCCTTCGAGGCCAGACAGCGCTATCTCACCAACATCGCCAATACGCCAGTAAGCGTGCAAAGCCTGGCTCAACTGGCACGGCATGTCGTCCTGATGCTCGGTGCTCAGGCGTAATTCCATACGTTCACCGAGGTGCGCGTGCAGGTCGACCTGCCAGTCGCATAGCTGCAATTGCCAATGCAGGCGCACGCCATCTTCGGCACTGCTGCTGTCGAGCAGTTTCCAGTCGAGCAGGCGCGCCCAGCCATGGGATGGCCAGGCGTTTTCGCTCGGATGGCGGCCATACCACGGCCAGCACACCGGCACGCCGCCACGAATGGCGCCAACGTGCGGCCACTTTGCCGCACACCACAACCACGGCTTCTGCCCGCGTGGCTGAAAGTGCAGCAACTGCGCGCCCTGGCGACTGAACACCGCCTGACACAGCGGATGGTCGATCACCAGCACGTCGCGCATCTGATAGCGCTCCCAGGCAAACACCGGTCGCTCGCGCAGGGATTTGAAGAAGCGTTGCAGCGGATGCTCATGCATTGGCCACGGTCCTGAAAATCATGGGGGTACTCAACAATCCACATTGCTCTTGTGGCGAGGGAGCTTGCTCCCGCCGGGCTGCGAAGCGGCCCTGAAACCATTCACTGCGGTGTGTCAGTCAGACTGCATTTGCCGGATTACGACTGCTGCGCAGCCGGGCGGGAGCAAGCTCCCTCGCCACAAAAGCGATCCACTGAACTTCGCAAAAAAAAGCGGACAGCCTTGGCTGTCCGCAAATATGCGCACATGGAGAGGAGCTTATCGCAACAACGTTAGAACGTAGACTGAATTTTCAGGCCAGCGACCAAAGCGTTGTCCACTGCATCCACACCACCCGGGTGCGTGATGTATTGCAGGTTAGGACGCACGGTCAGCCAGTTGGTGACGTGGAAGCCGTAGTTGATTTCGTAGTTGTATTCGGTTTCACGAATCGGCGAGAACACCGGATTGTCGTAATCCGACACACCGTTGGAAGCATTCAGCAGCTCGGCGTTTTTCTTCACGTCATCGTTGACGTGGATACGCGCCGCACCAATGCCGACGTCATCCTTCGGACGTGCGTCGAACGGGCCTTTGTAGACAAACATCACCGACTGGTAGTTGTCGATGAAGTTGGTGTCCTTGTCGTGGAACGTGGCGTTGGCGGCAATGTTCAGACCGCGAGTCGCATCACCGTTGTGGCTGGTGAGTTGCTGCTGCGCGACGAACCAGTAGCCGTGTTTGCTGCTGTGGGTCTTGTACGCGTCGCCAGTGGTCGCCGCGTCGAAACCGTTGACGTCTTCGCGGACATCATTGGCATCCGCCGTGCTCTTGTAGTAACCGATGCGGTATTCGCCCGGCAGGCTGTTGACCTTCGGCGACCAGACCAGTTCGACCGGCAACACAGTACCGGCGGTGCCACTGCCGCTGAGTTTGAAACCGTTGCCGTGTTCCAACTGCGACGGGTTCTGGTTGTACGCACCGATCTGCGCGTAGAGCTCGTCGTTGATGTTGTACTTCACGCGGATCGCGGCCTGGCTGACCGGCCAGTTGTACCAGATGTTGGTCGCCCAGTTACCCACTTGCGAGCCGCAGAACGCCAGGTTCTGGAAGTCGCACGGGAAGGTGTTGAAGTCTTCGCCTTCACCGAAGTAACCGGCCTTGACGTCGAGCTTGTTGTCGAAGAACTGGTGCTGAATCCACAACTGGGTCAGACGCACCATGTGGCCACGACCGTAGACTTCCTGCGACGACGACAGAGTGCCGGCACGCGGATCGCCAACGCGGTCGTTGGAGATGTTCTGGCCGTTACGGTTGGTCAGCTGGATCTTGGCCTGAGTGTTGTCCCAGCCCCAGAGTTTTTGCAGGTCCAGCGCCACGCCCAGACCGAACTGATCGCTGTAGCGACCGGTCTTGTCGTCGTTGTAGCCGCCATGCAGGTTGGCGCCCATTTCCCCAACGTAGTCAGCCTTGATGTCGATACCTTGCTCGATCAGCTTGGTCCGCTCGCCACCCCAGTCACCGGTCATCCATTTCGAGTCGGAGCTGAAGGCATCCGCCGCCATGGCGTTACCGGCCAGCACCAATGCCGCCGCAGCTGACACTTGGCAGATCAACCGGGCATTGACGTGTTTCTTTTTCATCCCTACATCCTCGTCTTTATTGTTATTAACTGTTTTTTTCCAACGCGGTTTACATAAATTGCGCTGGATTACAGGCAATCCAGCGCGTGCTCCTGTTTGGAATCCGATCCCTGTGGGAGCTGGCTTGCCAGCGATGGCATCGACTCAGTTCCACTGTGAACCGAGTTGCCTGCATCGCTGGCAAGCCAGCTCCCACATGACCGCATTCCTGCATTGATTTCTTAGCGGCCTTTGAACTGCGTCACGTTCGCCGACCGTGCTTCGGTCTGCGCCTGGCCCGCAACGCCCAGACGCTCGCCAGTCTTGGCATCGAACAACAACACTTTCGACGGATCGAATTGCAGGGTCAGGGTTTCGCCCACCTGCGGCGCCACGTCCGGCGCCAGACGGCAGCAGACCTTGGTTTCATTGAGGTTGACGAACACCAGGGTGTCCGGACCGGTCGGTTCGGTGACCTGTACTTCGGCCTTGATACTCGGCAGGCCATTGCCCTCGCCGTTCGCCAGAACGATCTGTTCCGGGCGCAGGCCGAGGATCACTTCGCGATCTTCCAGCCCTGCGTCCTGCATGCTCATCGGCAACTCGCAACGTGCCTGACCGCTGTCGAGCAGTGCCAGCAGACGGCCGTCCTTGCGTTGCAGGCGCAGCGGGATGAAGTTCATCGGCGGCGAACCGATGAAGCTCGCCACGAACAGGTTGGCCGGGTCGTTGTAGATCTCTTTCGGCGTACCGAACTGCTGGATGATCCCGTCCTTCATCACCGCCACCTTGTCGCCCAGGGTCATCGCTTCGATCTGGTCGTGGGTCACGTAAACGGTGGTGGTTTTCAGGCGCTGGTGCATCAGTTTCATTTCGGTGCGCATCTCGACGCGCAGCTTGGCGTCGAGGTTGGACAGCGGTTCGTCGAACAGATAGATCTTCGGCCGACGCGCCAACGCACGGCCCATTGCCACGCGTTGTTGCTGACCACCGGAGAGCTGGCCCGGCTTGCGGTTGAGCAGGTGTTCGATCTGCAGCAGCTTGGCCACGCGCGCGACTTCTTCGTCGATCGCCGACTGGCTCATCTTGCGGATCTTCAGACCGAACTCGATGTTCTCGCGCACGCTCATGGTCGGGTACAGCGCGTAGGACTGGAATACCATGGCGATGTCGCGATCCTTGGGACTCATGCCACTGACGTCCTGATCGCCGATCATGATCGCGCCACCGGTGATGGTCTCAAGGCCGGCGATGCAGTTCATCAGGGTCGATTTGCCGCAGCCCGACGGGCCGACCAGGATCAGGAACTCACCGTCCTTGATCGACAGTTCGATGTTCTTCAGGGTGTCCGGCAGGCCGGCACCGTAGGTCTTGTTGACGTTGCGAAGTTCGAGCGTTGCCATGATTACCCCTTGACTGCGCCGGCCGTCAGCCCGCGCACGAAATACTTGCCTGCGACCACATAGACCAGCAGGGTCGGCAGGCCGGCGATCATCGCCGCTGCCATATCAACGTTGTATTCCTTGGCGCCGGTGCTGGTGTTGACCAGGTTGTTCAGCGCCACCGTGATCGGTTGCGAATCACCGCTGGAGAACACCACACCGAACAGGAAGTCGTTCCAGATCTGGGTGAACTGCCAGATCAGGCAGACCATGATGATCGGCGTCGACATCGGCAGGATGATCTGCCGGAAAATCGTGAAGAACCCCGCGCCATCCAGCCGTGCAGCCTTGATCAGCGCATCGGGAATGCTCACGTAGTAGTTACGGAAGAACAGCGTGGTGAACGCCAGACCATAGACCACGTGCACGAACACCAGGCCGGTGGTGGTGCTCGCCAGGCCCATCTTGCCGAGGGTGAACGAAGCCGGCAGCAGCACGGTCTGGAACGGCAGGAAGCAGCCGAACAGCAGCAGGCCGAAGAACAGCTGCGAACCGCGGAAGCGCCAGAACGACAGCACGTAGCCATTCAACGCGCCGATGGCAGTGGAGATGACCACGGCCGGCACGGTGATCTTGATCGAGTTCCAGAAGTAGCCGTCAACCGTGGCCCAGGCCTTGACCCAGCCGATGCCGCTGACCACGGTCGGCCAGCTCAGCAGGTTGCCGGTGCTGATGTCTTCCGGGGTCTTGAAGCTGGTCAGCAACATCACCACCAGCGGGATCAGGTACAGCAGGACCGCGAGGATCAGCACCGCATAGATCGCCACACGACTGAGGCTGAAAGCGGGTTTGGCAGCGAGACTAGTCATGACGCTTGGTCCTCAGCTCGGAGTACAGGTAAGGCACGATGATCGCGAGAATCGCACCGAGCATCAGAATCGCACTGGCCGAGCCCATGCCCATCTGGCCGCGACTGAAAGTGAAGGAGTACATGAACATCGCCGGCAGGTCGGAGGAATAACCCGGGCCACCCGCCGTCATCGCCGCGACCAGGTCGAAGCTCTTGATCGCGATGTGCGCCAGAATCATCACCGCACTGAAGAACACCGGACGCAGGCTGGGCAGCACCACCTTCCAGTAGATGGTCGGCATGCTCGCGCCATCGATCTGCGCGGCACGGATGATCGATTGATCAACGCCACGCAGGCCGGCAAGGAACATCGCCATGATGAAGCCCGAGGCTTGCCACACAGCGGCGATCACCAGGCAGTACACCACGCGATCCGGGTCGATCAGCCAGTCCAGACGGAAGCCTTCCCAGCCCCAGTCACGCAACAATTTGTCCAGGCCCATGCCCGGGTTGAGCAGCCATTTCCACGCGGTACCGGTGACGATCATCGAGAGCGCCATCGGGTACAGGTAAATGGTGCGGATAAAGCCTTCGCGACGGATGCGCTGGTCGAGGAACACCGCCAGCAACACGCCGATCACCAACGTGATGCCGATGAACATGCCACCGAACACCGCGAGGTTCTTGCTCGCCACCCACCAGCGATCGTTGTCGAACAGCCGGGCGTATTGCGCCAGACCGGCCCACTTGTAGTTGGGCAGGAACGTCGAGGTGGTGAACGACAGCACGAACGTCCACAGGATGTAGCCATAGAAGCCCACCAGCACGATGAACATGCTCGGCGCCAGCACCAGTTTCGGTAGCCAGCGCTGCAGTGCATCGAACGGCGAGGCTTTGCTGAACACAGCAACAGAACTCATGGGGAAATCCAGTACAGGGAATAAAAACTACAGTGAGATCCCTTGTGGGAGCGAGCTCTGTGGCGAGGGGATTTATCCCCGATCGGCTGCGAAGCAGTCGCAAAAGCTTTGCACGCGGTCTTTCTGTTACTCCACCGCTGCAACTTTCTGGGGCCGCTGCGCGACCCATCGGGGATAAATCCCCTCACCACAAAGCCCGCTTCCACAAAGAAGGGCCTGCGCTACTGACGGTTATTTGGCCGACTGAACCGCCGCGCCGAGTTTCTTGGCCGCATCGGCCGGGTCGGCTTTCGGGTCGTTGATGTAGTTGGTCACGACATCAAAGAACGCGCCCTGCACCGCCAGCGTGGTTGCCATGTTGTGCGCCATGCTCGGCTGCAGGCCACCGGACTTGGCGTCTGCCAGGAAGTCCTTGGCGGCGGTCTGCGCGCAGGAGTCGAAACCGAGTTTGTCCATGTTGTTCAACATGTCGTTACGAACCGGGATCGAGCCCTTGTTGATGCTGAAGACTTTCTGGAAGTTTTCACCCAGCACGACTTTGGCGATGTCCTGCTGGCCGGCAGCAGTGCCTTTGTCTTTCTGCTTGAACACCGCCAGGGAGTCGATGTTGTAGGTGAACGCCTTGTCGGTGCCCGGGAACGCTACGCACTCGTAATCCTTGCCGGCGACTTTCTTGGCGGCGGTCCATTCGGACTTGGCCCAGTCACCCATGATCTGCATGCCGGCCTTGCCGTTGATGACCTTGGCCGCTTCCAGGTTCCAGTCCTGACCCTTGCCGTCGGCGTCCATGTAGGTCGCGACTTTCTTCAGCTCGGTCAGCGCCTTGACCATTTCCGGGCCGGTCAGCGCCTTGTTGTCCAGATCGACCAGGGCTTTCTTGTAACCATCAACACCCATGACCGAGAGCACCACGGCCTCGAACACGGTGCTGTCCTGCCAAGGCTGACCGCCATGAGCCAGCGGGATGAAGCCCGCCGCCTTGAGCTTGTCGCCAGCGGCGTAGAATTCTTCGAGGGTGGTCGGGTTCTTGGTGATACCGGCCTTTTTGAAGACTTCCGGGTTGATCCACAGCCAGTTCACCCGGTGAATGTTCACCGGTACGGCCACGTAATCACCGTCGTACTTCACGGTATCGGAGACTTTCTTGTCGAGCAGGCTGTCCCACTTCTCTTCTTTGGCCACGTCTTTCAGGACGTCGGTGTCGAGCAGACCGGTGGAAGCCCATTCCTGAATGTCCGGGCCTTTGATCTGGGCGACGCCCGGTGGGTTGCCGGCCACGGCGCGGCTTTTCAGCACGGTCATGGCCGTGGCACCGCCACCGCCGGCGACAGCGCCGTCTTTCCAGGTGAAACCGTCTTTTTCAACTTGCGCCTTGAGCACATCAACGGCGGCTTTTTCGCCACCGGACGTCCACCAGTGCACGACTTCGACCGAACCTTTGGATTCGGCAGCGGAAACACTGAGAGGCAGAATTGCGAGCGGGAACAGGGAGGCGACAGAAATGACAGTAGCGAGGCGAGAAATCGCATTCATCTGAGATGTACCTTTCTTGTTGTTATGCATGCAAGTCTGGTGCTTGCGCTGCACAGGAGTTTAAACAGGGCGATTCCCTTCGCAGGTAACGAAGGGACGCGCAAATGTCACCACATGGTTACACAGGAACGGGCCGGGATAATTGCGCCAGAGCCGTCGCCATACTGGGTGACAAGGGTAGACGAGGAATCAGCACCGCCTGCCAGGCGTGATACAGATCGGGTTTGCCCGACCAGATATCGGCGCTCGGACGGTTTTGCGGATCGAGTTCGTGATGCCAGCTGCCGTCACAGCGATCGATGAAATGGCCTTCACAGAATTCCCAGAACCGCCGGTACCAGGTTTCGTATTGCGCATCACCGATGCGTTTGAGCAAGGCGCTGGCCGCGGCGCTGGCCTCGGCATGGGTCCAGTGCAAACGGTGACGCACCACGGCTTTGTTGTCCCAGTCGAGGGTGTAGACGATCCCCGGGGCGCCATCGATGTTCCAGCCGTTGCGGCAGTTCTGCTCGAAGAGTTTTTGCGCGTCGGTCGCCAGCCAGCCGGGCGTGAGCATCCCGGCCTGGACCCGCGCCGCTTCCAGATGCAACAGCAGCCGCGCCCACTCGAAACCGTGGCCCGGGGTGGTGCCGTAGGGGCGGAAGCCGTCGGCGGGATTGTCGTGGTTGTACTCGCGCAGCGGTTGCCAGTCGCGGTCGAAGTGCTCAATCACCATGTAGCCATTGGCGGCGGCGTGACCGTGGATCACCCGCTCGACGATGCGTTGTGCGCGCACCAGCCAGCGCGGATCTTCAGTGACATCGGCCAGCGCGAGGAATGCTTCGGTAGCGTGCATGTTGCTGTTGGCGCCGCGATAGGCTTCTTCTTCGCGCCAGTCGCGATTGAAGAATTCGCGCATGGCGCCCTCTTCTTCGCTCCAGAAATAGGTGTCGATGATGTCGATCGCATCATCCAGCAGCGCCTGGGCGCCGGGACGTTGCGCGACCACCGCCGAGCTGGCCGCGAGCGCGACGAAGGCATGCAGATAGGCGTTCTTGCCGGTGTTGCCGTCGCGATGTTCGGCGACCGCAAACCAGCCGCCGTGCAGCGCATCACGCAGCGGCCCGCGCAAGGCTGCGATGCCGTGATCGACCAGCTCCGCGAACCCTGGCAGCCCCTGAATGTGAGCCATGGCGAAACTGTGGGTCATGCGTGCGGTGTTCATGGTTTCGGCTTGCGCGTGCGCCGGCAGGCGGCCGCGCTCGTCGAGGTTGCCGAAACCTTCAGGAAGCTTTGCAGCCTTGGCGAATGCCAGCAGGCGCAGACCTTCGTCGGCGAGCCATTGCTGGTGGGCAGGGGCGTTCAGCCAACTGCTGAAGCCTGGGTGAAAGGTATCCATGAGTGGCCCTTTTTTGTTGTTATGACTGCGGGCAGTCTAAACAACGGGCCGGGGTGGGCTTGTAACGAAGGGGGCGGGTTTTGTCACCAAGCCGTGACATTCACATATTACTTGTGGCGAGGGAGCTTGCTCCCGCTGTGACGCGAAGCGGCACCCAAAAGACGGCCTGCTGCGCAGTCCAGCGGGAGCAAGCTCCCTCGCCACAGGGGCGGTATCAGTCAACACTGCGCGGTAACTGCAGGGTCACCCGCAACCCGCCCTCACGCAAATTCTGCAACGTCACTTCACCGCCATGGCTGTGAGCAATGTTGCGCGCAATGCCCAGACCGAGGCCATATCCCTGCTGCTGCCCGGCCAGCCGAAAGTGCGGCTCGAACACCTGCTCCAGCCGCTGTTCCGGCACCCCCGGGCCTTCGTCGTCAACGTGCAGCACGAAGGCGCTTTCATCGTCGTCGATGTGCAGATGCGCGTTCTGCCCGTATTTCAGCGCATTGTCGATCAGATTGCCGATGCAGCGCTTGAGCGCCAAAGGCTTGCCCGGATAGGTCGCCAGCGCCCGCCCGTGCTGAGTCACGCGGCCGTTGCCGTTGGGCGCCAGGTACGGCTCCACCAGACAGTCGAGCACATGATTGAGATCCACCGGCTCGATGTTCTCGTGGATGTCGGTGTCTTTCACGCATTGCAGCGCGCCTTTGACCAGCAACTCCAACTCATCCAGATCGCGGCCGAACTTGGCTTGCAGCTTCTCGTCTTCGAGCAGTTCGACGCGCAAGCGCAGACGGGTGATCGGCGTGCGCAGGTCATGGGAAATCGCGCTGAACAACTGGCTGCGTTCGGTCAGGTAACGGCTGATGCGTTCGCGCATGGTGTTGAATGCACGGCCCACTTCCACCACTTCGCTGCCGCCGCCCTCGGCCACCGGCTCGACATCGGCGCCCAGCGACAGGTCCCGCGCCGCCCGCGCCAGACGCTTGAGCGGCCGGCTCTGCCAGTGCACCAGCAAGCCGATGAACAACAGCAAAAAGCCGCTGGTGAGGACGATGAACCACACCTGCTGCGCCGGCAGGCCCTGCTCTTCAAGACTGGTGTAAGGCTCGGGCAGCAGCGACGCGATGTACAGCCATTCGCCAGGGGCCATTTGAATCTGCGTCACCAGCACCGGCGGGTTCACCGGTTCCAGAGTCAGCGCGTAGTGCGCCCACGAGCGCGGCAGTTCATCGAGTTTCAGCCCGGCATTGAAGATTCGCAGATCCTCGGGGCTGACGAAGGTCACCGAGATATCGGTATCGTGGCCCAGCGACTGACGCAGTACTTCGTCCACCGCCTGAATCACCGCAGCTTTGCGCGGGGTGATCGGCAGCACGTCCATACCCAGCGGTTTGTCGTTGAGCGTCACCACGAAACGGGTGCCGCCCATGCTGCGCAACTGGTCGAGCACCAGCGGGCGGTACGCCACCGGCAACGAGCGGAAATAGCTGACGCTGGCGGTCATCGAATGGGCAAGGCTGCGGGCGCTGGTGACCAGGCCTTCGAGCTGGGTCGCGCGCAATTGCGAAACCCAGATCACGCTCGACAAGGTCTGTGCGAACAGCACCGCGAGCAACGTCAGCAGCAGCATCCGCCCGAGCAGCGAACGCGGCACCGGTACTTTGCTGGCAAGCCCGCGCAGCGACTCAGTGAGCATTGCCGGCAACCACATTGGCTGCCAGTTGGTAGCCGCTGCCGCGTACGGTGCGGATCAGGCGCGGCGGTTTTTCTGTATCGCGCAGGCGCTGGCGCAAGCGGCTGACAGCCATGTCGACAATCCGGTCGAGCGGCATCAGGTCACGGCCTCGTGTGGCGTTGCCGATGGTGTCGCGGTCGAGAATTTCCTGCGGATGATCGAGAAACAACTTCAGCAAGGCGAAGTCGGCGCCGGAGAGAATCACCTCTTCGCCGTCGGTGTGGAACAGCCGATGGCTGACCATGTCCAGCCGCCACTCGTCGAAGGCCAGCACGTCGCTGCCACTGCGTTCCTGGCCGAACTGCGCACGGCGCAGCAGCGCCTTGATTCGGGCTTGCAGTTCGCGGGGGCTGAAAGGTTTGCCGAGGTAATCGTCAGCGCCGAGTTCCAGCCCGATCACCCGGTCGGCCTCGTCGGAACTGGCGGTGAGCATGATGATCGGCACCTGCGCCTGACGCGGATGCTGACGCACCCAGCGGCACAGGCTGAAACCGTCTTCATCGGGCAGCATCACATCGAGGATCACCAGATCGCTCGGCGCCTCGTTGAGGGCTTGGCGGAAACTGGCGCCATCGGCGGTGGCCCGCACCTGAAACCCGGCGCGGGTCAGGTAGGTTTCCAGCAACTCGCGTATTTCCTGGTCGTCATCGACCAACAATATCGACTTGTTGACTGAGCTCACTTCGAAGGCATCCTTGTTGTTGGAATTGGGGCGGATTATGCCTGAGCAAAAACAGATGGCGTACGAGCTTTTGTGGCGAGGGAGCTTGCTCCCGCTGGGCTGCGCAGCTGCCCCAATGTTCTTTCGGTGACATCGAGCTTGCCGAAGTTACGACTGCTGCGCAGCCGAGCGGGAGCAAGCTCCCTCGCCACAGGGTACTTATTTCACAACAAGAGTGGATTGCTCCAGGGCCACACCGGCACCCACCAGCCCGGAATACGGCGCTGTCACCAGCCACACCGGAATGCCCTTGAAGTAATCGCTCATGCAGCCCTTGTCGGCAAAGCTGCGGGCGAAGCCGCTTTCGACGAAGAAATCGGCAAAGCGCGGAATCACCCCGCCAACGATGTACACGCCGCCACGACCACCGGTGGTCAGCACGTTATTGCCTGCCACGCGACCGAGCCAGCAGCAGAACTGCTCCAGCACTTCCAGGGCAATCGGGTCACCGGCCAGACCGGCGGCGGTGATTGCTTCCGGTGTATCAAGCCTCGGTTCATGTCCGTCCACTGCGCAGATCGCCCGATAAACTCGCGGTAAACCGCCACCGCTCAGCGCAGTTTCCGCACTGACGTGGCCGATTTCGTTGTGGATGTGCTGCCACAGTTGGGTTTCACGTGGGCTGCTCAGCGGCAGATCAACGTGACCGCCCTCCCCCGGCAACGCGGCAAACCGCCCCTCGCCCAGATCGAGCAAGGTGCCGACGCCCAAGCCAGTGCCCGGGCCGATCACCACCGCCGGGCGCAACGGCTCCGGCGTGCCTTCGCAGACCACGCGGAATTCACCGGGCTGCAAGCGGGTCATGCCCAGCGCCATCGCCGAGAAATCGTTGATCAGCAGCAGTTGCTCGACCTGCAAGGTCTGGCAGAACGCCGTACGGCTCAGGCGCCAGTGATTGTTGGTGAACTTGAATTCATCACCACTCACCGGCCCCGCCACCGACAGGCACACTGAACCGATCGAACCCGGCGCCAGACCGAGGCCGCTCAGGTACAGGCTGATCGCCTGTTCCGGGCTGGCGTGGTCGGCTGTCGCGAGCACCTGAACCGATTCCAGTTGCTGGTTTTTCCACAACGCGAACCGCGCGTTGGTGCCTCCGATATCACCGACCAAAGCCAGTTTCAATTAAGCGTCTCCAGGGCAGAAGTGAAGGCGCTGGCGCCCTGCTCCGCCGAGCTGAAGGCCAAACGCATGAAGCCAAACAGTTCGCGGCCGCTGCCGATGTTGTTGCCCAACAGGCCTTTGGCGGGTTCGCGCGCTGCAAATTCGGCGGCGTCGACCTTGAGTTCCAAAGTGCCTTTGACGCCATCGACGCGGATGATATCGCCCTCTTGCACCCGCGCCAAAGCACCACCGACATAAGCTTCGGGGCTGACGTGGATTGCCGCCGGGATTTTCCCCGACGCGCCGGACATGCGCCCGTCAGTGACCAGCGCGACTTTGAAGCCGCGATCCTGCAGCACGCCGAGGAACGGCGTCATCTTGTGCAGCTCGGGCATGCCGTTGGAGCGCGGGCCCTGGAAGCGCATCACCGCGACAAAATCCTTCTCCAGCAAACCGGCCTTGAACGCATCGGCCAGGTCCTGCTGATCCTGGAACACCATCGCCGGTGCTTCGACGATCTGGTTTTCCAAGGCCACGGCGGAGACCTTCATCACCCCGCGACCAAGGTTGCCTTCCATCACCCGCAAGCCACCCTCGGCGGAGAACGCGCGCGCCACCGGGCGCAGGATGTTTTCGTCGAGGCTGTCGGTCGGGCCTTCGCGCCACACCAGCTCACCGTTATCGAGGAACGGCTCTTGGGTGTAACGGCTCAAGCCATGGCCGAGCACGGTGTTGACGTCTTCGTGGAGCAAGCCGGCTTCGAGCAGTTCGCGGATCAGGAACGACATACCGCCAGCAGCCTGGAAGTGGTTGATGTCGGCTTTACCGTTCGGGTAGACGTGGCTCAGGGTCGGCACGACTTCAGAGAGGTCGGCCATGTCCTGCCAGGTCAGCTGGATGCCAGCGGCCATAGCGATCGCCGGCATGTGCAGGGTGTGGTTGGTCGAGCCGCCGGTGGCGTGCAGCGCGACGATCGAGTTGACCAGCGCCTTCTCGTCGACGATTTCGCCGATCGGCATGAAGTTGCCGTTCTGCTTGGTCAGACGCGTGACCTGATGCGCGGCTTCGCGGGTCAGGGCATCACGCAGCGGGGTGTTCGGGTTGACGAAAGACGCGCCCGGCAAGTGCAGGCCCATGACTTCCATCAGCAACTGGTTGGTGTTGGCGGTGCCATAGAAGGTGCAGGTGCCCGGGCTGTGGTAGGACTTCATCTCCGATTCCAGCAGCTCTTCGCGGGTCGCCTTGCCTTCGGCGTACTTCTGCCGCACGTCGGCTTTTTCCTTGTTGGAAATCCCCGAAACCATCGGCCCGCCCGGGACGAAGATCGTCGGCAGATGGCCGAAGCGCAGCGAGCCCATCATCAGGCCCGGCACGATCTTGTCGCAGATGCCGAGCATCAGCGCGCCGTCGAACATGTTGTGCGACAGCGCCACGGCCGTGGACATGGCGATCACTTCGCGGCTCGGCAGGCTCAGTTCCATGCCCGGCTCGCCCTGGGTCACGCCATCGCACATCGCCGGCGTACCGCCGGCAAACTGGCCGACCGAGCCGATTTCGCGCAGGGCGTTCTTGATCTGCTGGGGAAACACTTCGTACGGCTGGTGCGCCGAGAGCATGTCGTTATACGAAGAAACAATGGCGATGTTCGCCGAGTTCATCATCCGCAAGCTGTGCTTGTCTTCGCTGCCACACCCGGCCACGCCGTGGGCGAAGTTGGCGCATTGCAGCTTGCCGCGCATCGGCCCGTCGGTGGCGGCGCCGCGAATCAGTGCAAGGTAAGCCTGACGCGTGGCGCGGCTGCGGGCGATAAGCCGTTCGGTGACCTCAAGAACGCGGGGATGCATGTGTAGAACTCCAGGCTAACGGATGTGGCGACCTGATTGTCTATGCTGATCAAACGCCGTTGTTGTTGGAATGACAGACGGCTTTTTTGACCATTCGGACCAGTTGATTCAGGTCACTCGTTGTAGATAAAACAAAATATTGCCACTAAAAAGGCTTGTTTTCTATTTTTATGCGAATAATCTTGTAATTCCAACAACAAAACGACGGCGGCGCTGTTCAATGACTCTTCGAATCGCAATCAATGGTTTTGGCCGCATCGGCCGTAATGTCCTGCGCGCACTGTATACCCAAGGCTATCGACAGGATTTGCAGATCGTCGCCATCAACGATCTGGGCGACAGCGCCATCAACGCCCACCTGCTCAAATACGACACCGTTCACGGCACATTCGACGCCGAAGTGGCCCATGACAATGAGAGCCTGACGGTCAATGGCGACCGTATTTCTGTCAGCGCGATTCGCAACCCGGCCGACCTGCCATGGGCGGCGGAAAAGATCGACGTGGTGTTCGAGTGCACCGGTCTGTTCACCGACCGCGCCAAAGCGGCCGCGCATCTTACTGCCGGCGCGCGTAAAGTCATCATCTCGGCCCCGGCCAAAGGTGCGGACGCTACCGTGGTTTATGGTGTGAACCACGACATTCTGCGCCAGTCGCACCAGATCATCTCCAACGCGTCGTGCACCACCAACTGCCTGGCGCCAGTGGCGCAAGTGCTGCACCGGGAACTGGGGATCGAAAGCGGTCTGATGACCACCATTCACGCCTACACCAACGACCAGAACCTCACCGACGTCTATCACACCGACCCGTACCGTGCGCGTTCAGCCACGCAGAACATGATCCCGAGCAAGACCGGCGCCGCCGAAGCGGTGGGCCTGGTGCTGCCGGAACTGGCGGGCAAACTGACCGGCATGGCCGTGCGGGTGCCGGTGATCAACGTGTCGCTGGTGGACCTGACCGTGCAGTTGAAGAAGGAAGCCACGGCCGACGAGGTCAACGCGCTGATGAAAGCCGCCAGCCAGCATTCGAAAATTTTGGGTTACAACACGTTGCCGCTGGTTTCCAGCGACTTCAACCACAACCCACTGTCGTCGATCTTCGACGCCAACCACACCAAAGCCAGCGGCAAACTGCTGAAGGTGCTGGCGTGGTATGACAACGAATGGGGTTTCTCCAACCGCATGCTGGATAACTGCCTGGCGCTGTGCAACGCCGAATAATTCCCTGTCCTTGTGGGAGCGAGCTTGCTCGCGAAAGCGGTGGGTCAGTCGCTAGTTGAATTGCCTGACACTACGCCTTCGCGAGCAAGCTCGCTCCCACAAGGTTTTTTGCTGTATTCAAAATCAAGGCTTGACCAGTCGACTAGATGATAAGCATTATCATTCGCTCGAAATGGATCAGGTTTCCCCGTGAGTCAATCGCGCTTCAATCATGTCTTCCTCTCTCAGCGCACGTCCCTGCTGCGCACGATCGAGCGGATGGTCAACAACCACAGCACCGCCGAAGACCTGTTGCAGGAGACCTACCTGCGCGTCACGCGGGCGCTGAGCGAGCGCGCCATCGATCACCTTGAACCCTTCGTCTTTCAGACTGCGCGCAATCTGGCGTTGGATCACCTGCGTGCGCGCAAGATCCATTCACGGACCATGGTCGATGACGTGCCGCAGGATGTGGTGCACAGCGTCGCCGCCCCCGCCAGCAGCGCCGAAGACGCCGCCCATGCCGAACAAATGCTGGAGCGCCTGAACGTGAGCCTCAGTCAACTCAGCCCCCGCCAGCAGCAGATTTTCATTCTCAGCCGCCTGCACGGGCACAGCTATCAGGAAATCGCCGACGAGCTGAACGTCTCGTTGAGCACCGTGCAGAAGGAACTCAAGCTGATCATGTCGATCTGCATCGGTATCGCCGAGCGTCTGAATGGCGACTGAGGCCACAGGCGTTTGCTGTCATCCACAGGATCGCCTGCACTGATCATCGGGCTTTGCTACCCTTGCCCGATTTTTACGCTTCACTAAAAAAACAGCCGTGCACAGACACTGCCGAGGACACACCGTGACGCACACCCACCGCTCGCCTTCGCCCGACACGGCGCAGGACGCTGCAAGCGCAATGGACCAGGCTCTGGACTGGCTCATCGTGCTCGGCAGTGCGGACGACGAGCAGACCCGGCAGTTTCATGCCTGGCTGGCGGCCGATCCGTTGAATGCCGAGGCGTTCGCCAAGGCGCAGGCGATCTGGGACGGGCCGCAAGTGGTGCTGTGCGCGCAGAGCCTCGCGGCGAAGCCTGCGAAAGTCACCTGGCTCAAACGTCTGCGCCCGCACTGGAAACCCCTGGCGACCGCCGCCGTATTGATCCTCGGCCTGTTCAGTTTCAGCAACCTGCCGATGCGCCTGCAGGCCGATCACCTGACCGTGGTCGGCGAGCGCCAGCGCCTGCAACTGGAGGACGGCTCCAGGGTGTTGCTCAACACCAACTCGGCGTTCTCCAGCACCATCAACGAGCGCCAGCGCGTGGCGCGGCTGTATCAGGGCGAAGCGTTTTTCGAGGTTGCCGCCAATCGTGGTCAACCGCTGGAAATCGATGCCGGCCCGGTGCAGGCCAGCGTGCGCGACACCGCGTTCGCCGTGCGTTATCTGGACGGCGTCGCGCAGGTCAATGTGCAGCGCGGTGATGTCGATTTGCGCGCCACGCACAACGACGCGCGGGTGCGCTTGTCCGCCGGAGAAAGCATTCGCATCGGTCCCAATGGTTTCGATCATCCGGCCAAACTGGATACCGCCACCGATCTTGCCTGGGTCCAGGGCCGGTTGATTTTCGAGAACTGTCCGCTCGACAAGGTGCTGGCCGAACTGCGCCGCTACTACCCGGGCTGGATCATCAACACCAACGAGCAGTTGGCCGACGTCAACGTCACCGGCAATTACCGTCTCGATCAGCCGCTGGACGTCGTGCGCTCTCTCGCTCATATCACCTCGGCGCGCCTGCAGGAATTCCCCGCGCTGGTGATTTTGAACTAAATGAGAATTATTTTTACTCGATAGCCGAATCCCGTTCGTCTCGTTATAGCCAATGCAATTGATTCGCATCTTCTGACGCGAATCAGCACCTATAAAGATTCGTGCGACACGGAGCGCTATCGATGTCCTCTCGCCTTACCCGCCAGACTGCTACCCCTTCCCGCGTATTGTCGTTGCTGACGGCCGCCATCCTCATGGCCGGCACCGCACCGCTGATGGCTGCCACCGAACAACCGGCGCGCAACATGGGTGATTATTCGTTTTCGATCGGCCAGCAACCGCTGGTGTCGGCGCTCAATGCCTTCACCAGCGTGACCGGCTGGCAGGTCGGCTTGCCGGCAGAACTGGGTCAGGGTGTTTCGTCGCCGGGCGTGCGCGGTTCGCTGCCGCCGGAAAAAGCCCTGGAGCGCCTGTTGGTGGGGACCAACCTGAGCTTCCGCAAGCTGAGTAACAACAACGTGGTGCTGGAGAAGCGCAATAACAGCGGCACGCTCAATCTGGATCAGGTGACCATCAGCGCCACCCGCCAGGAACAATCGGTCAACAGCGTGCCGGCCACCGTCACCGTGCAGACCCGCCAGGACCTCGACCGCAACAACGTCAACACCATCAAGGATCTGGTGCGCTACGAGCCGGGCGTGTCCGTTGGCGGTGCCGGCCAGCGTGGCGGTATCAGCGGCTACAACATTCGCGGCATCGACGGCGACCGCATCCTGACGCAGGTCGACGGCGTCGAAGTGCCGGACGGGTTCTTCAACGGCCCGTATGCCAAGACCCAACGCAATTACGTCGACCCGGAAATCGTCAAACGCGTGGAAATCCTCCGTGGCCCGGCCTCGGTGCTGTACGGCAGCAACGCCATCGGCGGCGCCGTCAGTTACTACACCCTCGATCCGGACGACATCATCAAGCCCGGCAAAGATGTCGGCGCCCGCCTGAAAACCGGTTACAGCTCCGCCGATGAGAGCTGGCTGAAATCCGCCACCGTCGCCGGCCGTGCCGAGCAGTTCGACGGCTTGCTGCACTTCAGCCAGCGCGACGGTCACGAAACCGACTCCTACGGCAGCAACAACGGCACCGGCCTCGCCCGCACCGCCGCTAACCCGGAAGACGTCAAAGCCACCAACGTATTGGCGAAAATTGGCTGGAACTACAACGAAGATTCGCGTCTCGGCCTGACCTACGAAAAGTACAAGGACGATCGCGACACCGATCAGAAAAGTGCTTACGGCGGCCCGTACTTCAATGGCGCGCCGACCATCCCCAACAGCATGCTGCCCGGCGGCATGTACCAGTGGCGCACCGGCAATGACACCATCACCCGCGAGCGTTTCGGCCTGGAGCACAGCTTTGCCCTCGACAGCCTGCTGGCGGATAACGTGAAGTGGAGCCTCAACCATCAGGTCGCCAAGACTGACCAGAGCACCGAAGAGTTCTACTACCCGATGACCCGAAAAGTGCTGCGTACCCGCGACACCATCTACGAGGAAAAACAGTGGGTATTCGATGCGCAACTGGACAAGGCCTTCGCCATCGGTGACACCGACCACGTGCTGACCTACGGCACCACGATCAAGCAGCAGAAAGTCACCGGTTCGCGCAGCGGCGACGGCAAGTGCCTGGCGGTCGGCCGTGGCTGCACCGCCATCGGCGCCACCAGCGCGGCGGATGTGCTGAAAAAATCCAGCGACTTCCCGGACCCGACCATCAACACCTACAGCCTGTTTGCCCAGGATCAGATCAGCTGGAACAAGTGGACCTTCCTGCCGGGCCTGCGCTACGACTACACCCAGCTCAAGCCGCACATCACCCAGGAATTCCTCAACACCGTGGCCGCCGATGGCAACGGCACCGTCAGCGACGAGAACAAGACCTGGCACAAAGTTTCGCCCAAATTCGGCCTGACCTACGCCCTGACCGATAACTACACCTGGTACGGCCAGTACGCCGAAGGTTTCCGCACGCCGACCGCGAAAGCGTTGTACGGGCGTTTCGAAAACAGCACCACCGGCTACAACGTGGCGCCGAACCCGAACCTGGAACCGGAGAAAAGCAAAAGCTATGAAACCGGCCTGCGTGGCAACTTCGAGCAAGGCTCGTTCGATGTGGCGGTGTTCTATAACAAGTACCGCGATTTCATCAACGAAGACGCGGTCACTCCCGGCTACGACGAGCTGACCTTCCAGTCGAGCAACATCAAGCACGCGACCATCAAGGGCGCCGAAGTCAAAGGTCGTCTGAACCTCGATGCGTTCGGCGCGCCGCAAGGCCTCTACACACAAGGCTCGATCGCTTACGCCTACGGTCGCAACAACGACAACGGCGAACCGCTCAACAGCGTCAACCCGCTGACCGGCGTGTTCGGCCTGGGTTACGACCAGGACAACTACGGCGGCCTGCTGAGCTGGACCGTGGTGAAGAAAAAAGATCGCGTCGACGACAGCAACTTCAAGTCGCCGGATGGCGTCAGCAGCCAGTTCAAGACCCCAGGCTTCGGCATTCTCGATCTGGCCGGCTATTACAAGGTCACCGACGACGTCACCGTCAGCGGCGGCATCTACAACCTGACCGACAAGAAGTACTGGCTGTGGGATGACGTGCGCGGTTACGACAGCGTCGGCGAAGCTTCGGTGACACAACCGGCCAACCTCGATCGCCTGACCCAGCCGGGCCGCAACTTCGCGATCAACCTGATCTGGGACATCTGACCCGGGCCGACCTCACTGCGCATGCAAGCATATTGCGCAGTGAGGTTTTTTTACGCTCGCACGTCTTCTTGTTCGTCTCGTTAGCAAGCGCCTCTTTTATCAAGGACCTCTCATGACCACTTCGGAAAAAGCCCTGCGTTCACAACGTCTGAACCAGATCACCCACGAGCCGCACAGCAAACTCGATGCGCTGGTCAAGGCTCACGCGCCGTTCGAGACCCGAGCCAACTTCGCCCGTTTCGTGGTCGCGCAGTACCTGTTCCAGTCGGAGCTGGTTGACCTCTACAACAACCCCGAACTGACTGCCATCGTCCCGGATCTGCCGGCCCGATGCCGCGCGGATGCGGCCAAGGCTGACCTCGCGGATCTGCACACCGACATCCCGGCACCGGTGGCCGGCGCGCTGAAAAACCCGAGCAAGGCCCGTGCCCTCGGCTGGATCTTCGTCTCCGAAGGTTCGAAGCTGGGCGCGGCATTCCTGATCAAACGCGCGGTGGCGCTGGAGCTGAGCGAGACTTTCGGTGCCCGTCACCTGGGTGAACCGGAAGGTGGCCGTGCCGAAGGCTGGAAAAGCTTCGTGCGCACCCTCGACTCCCTGCAGTTCACTGCCGAAGAGGAAGCTGAAGTCGAGCAAGGCGCAATCGACGCATTCAACCGCTTCACCGTGCTGCTGGAACAGGCTTACGCGACCGAAGCCGAACCGGCCTGATACATAGGCACAACGCAAAACCCTGTGGGAGCTGGCTTGCCAGCGATGGCGGCGGGTCAGACAAGATCTATTTCGACTGATACATCGCTATCGCTGGCAAGCCAGCTCCCACAGGGGTCTCCACAAGTCTGTAAGATTCCCGTTTCGTCTCACTGTACTCCCCGAGCCCATGCCGCAACCCGCCTCCTCCAAACTCGCCCGCCTGCTGTTCGGCCTGCTGGCCTATGTCAGCCTCGGCATTGGCCTGATCGCCATTGTCGTGCCCGGCCTGCCGACCACCGAGTTCATCCTGCTCGCCGCCTGGGCCGCAACTCGCAGCTCGCCGCGCCTGAGCGCCTGGCTGGAAAATCATCGACTGTTCGGGCCGATCCTGAGCAACTGGCGCAACGGCAAGATCATCGCGCGCAAGGCCAAGGTCAGCGCCACCGTCAGCATGCTGCTGTGTGCGACGCTGATGCTGGTGATGCTCGATCACGGCTGGCCGGTGTATCTGGCGATTGCCGGGATGAGTCTGGGCAATCTGTGGATCTGGTCGCGTCCGGAAACCATCGCCTCTTCCTGACTCACAGATCCCCCTGTGGCGAGGGAGCTTGCTCCCGCTCGGCGGCGAAGCCGTCGCAAAATTACCGCATGCGGTGGGTCAGTGAGAATGCAGGGGAGCGCTGCGCACTCCAGCGGGAGCAAGCTCCCTCGCCACAACAGCCTCATAACCTCTCCGTCGTTCATCAGGCTGAAACTTCCCTGTAATTAATCGCCTTTTCAGCACATTCCCCTGCGCAAACGTTTAGCGCCGACCGTTCGTCGGCAAGCGCCTCATGCGCTGTCGCTGCGCGCCGATGAGCAATGCATGGCGCTGAATGGATTTGGCGAACCGGGTAGTTCATCCCGTGGCCACCTGCTCATTCATTCACGAGATCGCCCCATGTTCGACTCTCTCTCCATTCGCCTGAAAATCGTCCTGCTCTCCGGCCTGTGCCTGCTGGGGGTGGTTGCGCTGATCGTCGGCATGAACATCTACCAGACCAACCAGAACGACGAACTGGTCAGCAACTCCAGCAACCAGTTGCTCACTGCCAGTGTGCAGAACCTGTTGCAGGCCAAGGCGGCCGAGCAAGCCGTGCGGGTGCAGAAGACCTTTGGCGAAAGCCTGACGGTGATCACTGCGCTGGCCGACCAGATCAAGGACATGCGCGTGATGGCCGCCAAGCGTTCGCTGGACGCCGGCGCCCTGCGTGAAGAGTTGAACCAGAGCCTGAAAACCGCGTTCGAGCGCAACGACAAGGTGCTCGGCATCTGGCTCGCCTTCGAACCCAACGGCCTCGATGGCAAGGACAGCGAGTTCGTCAACGATGCCGCGCGCCAGTCCAACGAAGCCGGGCGCTTTGCGACCTACTGGAGCCGCGCTGCCGGGTCGGCGCTGAACACGATCATGGTCGAAGAAGACATGACCAAGACCACCCTCAGCGTCAGCGGCACGCCGTACAACAGCTGGTACACCTGCCCTCGCGACAACAAGCGCACCTGCCTGCTCGACCCGTATGCCGACACCGTGGGCACCAAGGAAATGTTGATGACCACCATTTCCGTGCCGCTGATCGTCGACGGCAAGGCCATCGGTGTGGTCGGCGTCGACATCGCGCTCGATGCCCTGCAAGCGGCGGCGGTGGAGTCGCAGCGCAACCTGTTCAACAACGCCGGGCACATGCTGATCGTCTCCGGCAGTGGCGTGCTCGCTGCCGACAGTTCGGACGCGACCAAGGTCGGCAAAAAGATCAGCGACACCCTCGGTTCCGACGGCAAGGATCTGTTGCAACTGGTCAGCAGCGGCACGCCGAAGATTCTCGAACAGGGCGACCTGATTCGCGCCGTGTACCCGGTCGATCCGATTGGCAATTCGCGGGCCTGGGGCGTGGTCATCGACCTGCCGAAACAGGTGCTGCTGGCCGACTCGGTCAAGCTGCAAGCGGTACTCGACGATGCCCAGGAAACCGGTGTGCTCACCGCCTTGGCGGTGGCTGCGGTTGCCGGTTTGATTGGCTTGCTGCTGATCTGGTTGACCGCCTCCGGTGTCACTCGCCCGATCAACAATGTCGCCGAAATGCTGAAGAACATCGCCAGCGGTGAAGGCGATCTGACCCAGCGCCTGAACTACAGCAAGAAGGATGAACTGGGCGAACTGGTGAACTGGTTCAACCGTTTCCTCGACAAGCTGCAACCGACCATCGCCCAGATCAAGCAGAGCATCACCGAAGCGCGTGGCACTGCCGATCAGTCCTCGGAAATCGCCCGCCAGACCAGCGAAGGCATGCAGGTGCAGTTCCGCGAAATCGATCAGGTCGCCACCGCGTCCAACGAAATGAGCGCCACCGCCCACGACGTCGCCAACAGCGCATCGAACGCGGCCAACGCCGCCAAGGGCGCCGACCAGTCGGCCAAGGACGGCATGTCGATCATCGAGCGCAGCACCCGCGACATCAATCAACTGGCCGATGAAGTCAGCAAAGCGGTGACCGAAGTCGAAGCCCTCGCAGTCAACAGCGAGCAGATCGGTTCGGTGCTGGAAGTGATCCGCAGCATCGCCGAACAGACCAACCTGCTGGCGCTCAACGCCGCCATCGAAGCCGCCCGCGCCGGGGAAAGCGGTCGTGGTTTTGCGGTGGTGGCCGACGAAGTGCGCAACCTCGCCAAGCGCACTCAGGATTCGGTGGAAGAAATCCGCATCGTCATCGAACGCATCCAGACCGGCACCCGTGGCGTGGTCGCCACCATGCACTCGAGCCAGACCCAGGCGCACAACAACGCCGGACAGATCCGTCAGGCCGTGGACGCACTGGGCAAGATCAGCGATGCGGTCACCGTGATCAGCGACATGAACCTGCAGATCGCCAGCGCCGCCGAACAGCAGAGCGCCGTGGCCGAAGAGGTCAACCGCAACGTCTCGGCGATTCGTACCGTGACTGAGACGCTGACCGAACAGGCCACTGAATCGGCGGCGATCAGCAGTCAGCTCAATGCTCTGGCCAGTCAGCAGATGAAGCTGATGGATCAGTTCCGCGTCTAACAAACCGTAAAAATCCCTGTGGGAGCGAGCTTGCTCGCGAATGCGGTCTACCATTCAATGATGATGCTGAATGTGATGACCTCTTCGCGAGCAAGCTCGCTCCCACAGAATAAGTATTCACCCGCTGGCGTTTTCATCTGGCCCGAGATTCTTTTGCACTATCATCGCCCTCTCTCCCGGAGGGCCTTCGATGACTGATTTACTCACGTCCATTCAAGCCGCACTCGGCTTGCCCAACACGCCGATTCCGTTCACCGCCAGTGGCGCCCTGCCCTCGGCGTTCGCCGTCAGCGACCTGGCCTGCGCCAGCATCGCCGCTGCCGGTCAGGCTGTCAGCGAATTGCTCCAGCAACAAACCGGGTACTTGCCCGCGGTGGATGTGGATCGGCGTCTGGCGTCGTTCTGGTTTGCCACCTCGTTGCGGCCGATCGGCTGGGACATCCCGCCGCTGTGGGATCCGATTGCCGGCGACTACGCTACCGAAGACGGCTGGATCCGCCTGCACACCAACGCCCCGCATCACCGCGCCGCGGCTGAGCGCGTGCTCGGTGCCTGCGTCGATCGCACCACGATGGCGGCGAAAGTCGCGCAATGGCGCAGCACCGATCTGGAACAGGCGGTGGTCGAGGCCAACGGCTGCGCTGCAGAAATGCGCAGCTGGGCGCAATGGCAGCAGCATCCGCAGGGGTTGGCGGTGAATGCCGAGCCGTTGGTGTGTTTCAGCACCGATCAGGACGAAATTCTCAAACCATGGCAAGGCTCGGTGGCGCAACCGCTGGCCGGGCTCAAGGTGCTGGACCTGACCCGCGTGCTCGCCGGTCCCACCGCCAGCCGTTTTCTCGCTGGCCTCGGTGCCAATGTGCTGCGCATCGATCCGCCAAGCTGGAACGAGCCGGGCGTCATCCCGGACATGACCCTTGGCAAACGCTGCGCGCGACTGGATCTGCAGCAGCCGGCCGATCGTGCATTGTTCGAAAACCTGTTGAAGGACGCCGACATTCTCGTGCACGGCTACCGCGCCGATGCCCTGGAACATCTCGGTTTCGGCGCCGAACGCCGCCGACAACTGGCGCCGGGTTTGATCGACGTCTGCCTCAACGCCTACGGCTGGAGCGGCCCGTGGCAGAACCGTCGTGGTTTCGACAGCCTGGTGCAGATGAGCAGCGGCATCGCCGAGGCCGGGCAGCGCTGGAAGCATGCCGATAAACCCACACCGTTGCCGGTGCAGGGGCTGGATCACGGCACCGGGTATTTGATGGCGGCCAGTGCGATACGGCTTCTGACGCAGCGATTGAAGACGGGCCGAGGTGGCTCGGCGCGCTTGTCGCTGGCGCGCACCGCCAGGCTGTTGATCGAACAGGGGCCGGGAACGAACGAGGCGTTGCGGGCTGAAGATGCGCAGGATCAAAACCCACAGGTGGAGCAAACACCCTGGGGGCCGGCGCACCGCTTGCTGGCGCCGGTGCAGATCAGCGGGACACCGCTGCACTGGGCATTGCCGGCCAGCGAATTGGGTTCACATCGCCCACAGTGGTGAATTTGAAACCGCTATCGCGAGCAGGCTCACTCCCACAGGGGAATGCGTTCCAAATGCAGGAGTGAGCCTGCTCGCGATGAGGCCTGCCCAGCCACCACAAATTCAGGATCAGTCAGCCCGGCTCAAAGACGTCCACAACACCTGCGCCGCATACCCGCGATAAGGCCGCCAGGCCTCAGCCCGATCCGCCAGTTCCCGCGCCGCAGGTCGCACACCTTCCAGCACCTCCAGCGCCCGCAGCAAGCCGACATCGCCATGGGGAAAGCCGTCCATATCGCGCAACTGCCGCAATGCGATGTACTGCGCCGTCCACTCGCCAATCCCGTGCAACGCCAGCAACCGCGCCACGCCGCCCGCGCGCCCCGGCTCGAACAGCAGCGGATCATCCAGCAACGCCTGCGCCACGCCCGATAACGTTCGCCCGCGACTTTTCGGCATGCCCAGCGCCGCCAGGTCCGCCGTCGCCAACACACCGGCCTCGGGGAACACATGCGTCAGGCCCGGCACCTTCGAGCGCAAGGGCGCGCCATAGTGCGCAAGCAGTTTGCCCGCCAGGCGAATCGCTGCCACCACGGTAATCTGCTGCCCCAGCACCGCCCGAAACGCCAGCTCCAGACCGTCCCAAGCCCCCGGCACCCGCAGCCCCGGGCGCTCGGCAATCAATCGGGCAAGCAGCGGATCATTCGCCAGATGCCGATGCATCAATGCCAGATCGGCATCCAGATCAAACATCCGACGCAAACGCTGAATGATCTCCGGCACAACGGCCGGATCAGGACAATCCAGCTCGACTTCCAGCGCATCACCCGCGCCCGCCCACACCGACAGCGTGCCATTTACCCCGCGCAGGCCGATGCTGCGCGAGTAAACGCCATCCACCACGGTTTCCATTCCGACCACCGCCCGAGCCGCGAGAAACCCGAGCATCGCGTCCCAGTCATAGGGCGGCTGATAAGCCAGCGTCAACCTCACAGCGACAACACACCGCTGTACAAGCCATACGCCGCCAGCCCCGCGCCGATCAGCACGCAGGCAAAAATGCCCTTCTCCACGGTGGTGAACAACGGCTCGCCCTGCTCATGCTTGGCCTTGGCGAACAGCACCACGCCCGGCGCGTACAGCAGCGCCGACAGCAGCAGGTATTTCACCCCGCCGGCGTACAACAACCACACCGCGTAACACAGGGCGATGCCACCGATCAGCAGGTCTTTGGTGCGCTCGGCCGAGGCGTGTTCATAGGTTTCGCCGCGCCCGCTGAGCAACACCGCGTACGCCGCCGACCACAGGTACGGCACCAGAATCATCGACGACGCGAGGTAGATCAGGCTGGTGTAGGTGCCGGCGGAAAACAGCGTGATCAGCAGGAAAATCTGGATCATCACGTTGGTCAGCCACAGCGCATTGACCGGCACATGATTGGCGTTTTCCTTTTTCAGAAACGCCGGCATGGTCTTGTCCCGGGCCGTGGCGAAGAGAATTTCGGCGCACAGCAGCGCCCACGACAGCAATGCGCCGAGCAGGGAAACCGCCAGACCGATGCTGATCAACAATGCGCCCCATGGCCCGACGATGTGTTCCAGCACCGCCGCCAGCGACGGGTTCTGCAGGGTCGCCAGTTCCGGCTGACTCATGATCCCCAGCGACAGCACGTTGACCAGCACCAGCAGCGCCAGCACGCCAAGAAAACCGATCACCGTAGCGCGACCGACATCGCTGCGTTTCTCCGCCCGTGCCGAATACACGCTGGCGCCCTCGATGCCGATGAACACGAACACCGTCACCAGCATCATGTTGCGCACCTGATCCATCACTCCGCCGAAGCTCGGGTTGCTGCGGCCCCAGATATCGCGGGTGAAGATGTCGGCCTTGAACGCCACCGCCGCAATCACGATGAACATGATCAGCGGCACGATCTTGGCGACCGTGGTCACCTGATTGATGAACGCCGCCTCCTTGATCCCGCGCATCACCAGAAAATGCACCGCCCACAACAGCACCGAGGCGCAGCCGATGGCGATCGGCGTATTGCCCTGGCCGAACACCGGGAAGAAATACCCGAGGGTGCTGAACAGCAACACGAAATAACCGACGTTGCCCAGCCACGCACTGATCCAGTAGCCCCAGGCGGACGAGAAACCCATGTAGTCGCCGAATCCGGCCTTGGCATAGGCGTAGACCCCGGAGTCCAGCTCGGGCTTGCGGTTGGCCAGGGTCTGGAACACGAACGCCAGGGTCAACATGCCGATGGCGGTGATCCCCCAGCCGATCAGGATCGCCCCGGCATCGGCGCGGGCCGCCATGTTCTGTGGCAGGGAAAAAATCCCCCCGCCAATCATCGAACCCACCACCAGGGCGATCAACGCACCCAGTCGCAGCTTTTGCGTCGGTTGCGACATTCCAGTCTCCCTTAATTCATTTGTAACAACTATTAACTAAACGGCTAATGCCAGATGTCGTTTATCAGGTAATGCCGACTAACACCCGTTTATATATAGCGACTGACGCTAACGCCTAGCACGCTAAGACAGTTTTGTGCGCGAATCCTAATAAATCAATTCTGTACTGAAAACAGATGCTGAAAATTTGCCAAAAGCTGAAAAACAACTAGCGTGATAATTCGAAAGTAATAAGACCAATTCCCAACCACAACAGGCAAAGGCCTCTAGGACGGGCCTTCCAGACGATAGCGTTATGCCTTCAGTTGTTTCATAAGTCATTCATTAACAATGGAATGTGGCCATGAACTGATCCAAGTCAGCTGTTTGAACAGACAACAGCATTACGCTGTGAACTCTTCTCTCCTGCAATGGAGTCATGCAATGTCTGAAGCTCCCGGAAAACTACGACTAGGTGCACTGGTTGCCTTGGTAGTCGGATCAATGATCGGTGGCGGGATATTCTCTTTGCCACAAAACATGGCCGCCAGCGCCGACGTCGGCGCGGTGCTGATCGGTTGGGCCATCACCGCTGTCGGCATGCTCACCCTCGCTTTTGTCTTTCAGACCCTCGCCAATCGCAAGCCCGACCTGGACGGCGGTGTCTACGCCTACGCCAAGGCCGGTTTCGGCGACTACATGGGTTTCTCGTCCGCCTGGGGTTACTGGATCAGTGCCTGGCTGGGCAACGTTGGCTACTTTGTTCTGTTGTTCAGCACCCTCGGGTATTTCTTTCCGGTTTTCGGCGAAGGCAACACGGTGGCCGCCGTCATCGGCGCCTCGGTGCTGCTGTGGGCCGTGCACTTTCTGGTGCTGCGCGGGATCAAGGAAGCGGCGTTCATCAACCTCGTGACCACCGTCGCCAAGGTCGTGCCGCTGCTGCTGTTCGTGCTGATCGCGATCTTCGCTTTCAAACTGGACATCTTCACCGCCGACATCTGGGGTGTGAAAAACCCGGATCTGGGCAGCGTGATGAACCAGGTGCGCAACATGATGCTGGTCACCGTGTGGGTGTTCATCGGCATCGAGGGCGCGAGCATCTTCTCGGCACGGGCGGAAAAACGCTCGGACGTGGGTAAAGCCACCGTCATCGGCTTCATCACCGTGCTGCTGTTCCTGGTGCTGGTGAACGTGCTGTCGCTGGGCATCATGACTCAGCCGGAACTGGCCAAACTGCAGAACCCGTCGATGGCCGCCGTGCTGGAACACGTGGTCGGTCACTGGGGCGCGGTGCTGATCAGCGTCGGCTTGATCATCTCGCTGCTGGGGGCGCTGCTGTCGTGGGTGCTGTTGTGCGCGGAGATCATGTTCGCCGCCGCCAAAGACCACACCATGCCCGAGTTCCTGCGCCGCGAGAACGCCAACCACGTACCGGTCAACGCCCTGTGGCTGACCAACGCGATGGTGCAGCTGTTCCTGATCATCACCCTGTTTTCGGCCAGCACTTACCTGTCGCTGATCTACCTCGCCACCTCGATGATTCTGGTGCCGTACCTGTGGTCGGCGGCCTATGCCCTGCTGCTGGCGGTGCGCGGCGAAAGCTACGAAGGCTTCGCGGCCGAACGACGCAAGGACCTGATTATCGGCGGCATCGCGCTGATCTACGCGGTGTGGCTGCTGTATGCCGGCGGGGTCAAGTATCTGCTGCTCTCGGCCCTGCTCTACGCACCCGGCGCGATCCTGTTCGCCAAGGCCAAGCTGGAACTCAAACAACCGATTTTCACTAACGTCGAGAAGCTGATTTTCGCCGCAGTGGTCGTGGGTGCCCTGGTGGCTGCCTACGGTCTCTACGACGGCTTCCTGACCTTGTAACCCTTGATTTGTAATCTGGAGGATCACTGCAATGACCACGGAAAAAGTTAAGTACGGCGTCCATTCCGAAGCCGGCAAACTGCGCAAAGTCATGGTTTGCTCCCCAGGTCTGGCCCATCAGCGCCTGACCCCCAACAACTGCGATGAACTGCTGTTCGACGACGTGCTCTGGGTGGCCCAGGCCAAGCGCGACCACTTCGACTTCGTGACCAAGATGCGTGAACGCGGGATTGAAGTGCTGGAAATGCACAACCTGCTGACCGACATCGTCGCCATCCCCGAAGCGCTGGACTGGATCCTCGAGCGCAAGGTCACCGCCGACTCGGTAGGCCTGGGCCTGATCAGCGAAGTGAAATCCTGGCTGAAGAGCCTGGAGCCGCGGCACATCGCCGAATACCTGATTGGCGGCGTGTCGGCCGATGATCTGCCGGACAGCTTCGGTGGCAAGACCATCCAGATGTTCCGCGACTTCCTCGGCCACTCCAGCTTCATCCTGCCGCCGCTGCCGAACACCCAGTTCACCCGCGACACCACGTGCTGGATCTATGGCGGCGTGACGCTGAACCCGATGTACTGGCCGGCGCGACGTCAGGAAACCCTGCTGACCACCGCCATCTACAAATTCCACCCGCAGTTCACCAACGCCGATTTCGAAATCTGGTACGGCGATCCGGACAAGGATCACGGCAGCTCGACCCTCGAGGGCGGCGACGTGATGCCAATCGGCAACGGCGTGGTGTTGATCGGCATGGGCGAACGCTCATCACGTCAGGCGATCGGCCAACTGGCGCTGAACCTGTTCAAGAACAAAGCCGTGGAAAAAGTCATCGTCGCCGGCCTGCCGAAATCCCGCGCCGCGATGCACCTGGACACCGTGTTCAGTTTCTGCGACCGCGACCTGGTGACGATCTTCCCGGAAGTGGTCAACCAGATCGTCGCCTTCACCCTGCGCCCTGACGAAAGCAAACAGGGCGGCATCGACATCCGCCGCGAAGAAGGCAGCTTCCTCGACACCGTGGCCAAAGCCCTCAACCTGCCGAAACTGCGCGTGGTGGAAACCGGCGGCAACAGCTTCGCCGCCGAACGCGAGCAATGGGACGACGGCAACAACGTGGTGGCCGTGGAACCGGGCGTGGTCATCGGCTACGACCGCAACACCTACACCAACACCCTGCTGCGCAAGGCCGGCGTGGAGGTCATCACCATCAGCGCTGGCGAACTCGGCCGTGGACGCGGCGGCGGCCACTGCATGACCTGCCCGATCGTGCGTGACCCAATCGATTACTAATCTTTGAGCCTTGGCCGCGCCTTATCGAGCGCGGCCAAGGGGATAACCGAAACCCAAGGAGATCCATCATGGCTTTTAACATCCACAACCGTAACCTGCTCAGCCTGGAACACCACACCCCACGCGAGCTGCGTTACCTGCTCGACCTGTCCCGCGATCTGAAACGCGCGAAATACACCGGCACCGAACAGCAACACCTGAAGGGCAACAACATCGCCCTGATCTTCGAAAAAACCTCGACCCGCACCCGTTGCGCGTTCGAAGTGGCGGCGTATGACCAAGGCGCCAACGTCACCTACATCGACCCGAACTCGTCGCAGATCGGCCACAAGGAAAGCATGAAAGACACGGCCCGCGTGCTGGGTCGCATGTACGACGCCATCGAGTACCGTGGCTTCAAACAGGAAATTGTCGAAGAGCTGGCGAAGTTCGCCGGGGTGCCGGTGTTCAACGGCCTGACCGATGAATATCACCCGACACAAATGATCGCCGACGTGCTGACCATGCGTGAACACGCCGACAAGCCGATCCACGAAATCAGCTACGCCTACCTCGGCGACGCGCGCAACAACATGGGCAACTCGCTGCTGCTGGTCGGCGCCAAGCTCGGCATGGACGTGCGCATCTGCGCGCCGAAAGCCCTGTGGCCGCATGACGATCTAGTCGATCGCTGCAAGAAATACGCGGAAGAATCCGGCGCGCGCATCACCCTGACCGAAGACCCGAAAGCGGCGGTCAAAGGCGTCGATTTCATCCACACCGACGTCTGGGTGTCGATGGGCGAGCCGGTTGAAGCCTGGGCCGAACGTATCCAGCAACTGCTGCCGTACCAGGTCAACAAAGAGCTGATGAAAGCCACCGGCAACCCGCGCACCAAGTTCATGCACTGCCTGCCGGCGTTCCACAACAGCGATACCAAGGTCGGCAAACAGATCGCCGAACAGTACCCGCACCTGGCCAACGGCATCGAAGTGACCGACGACGTGTTCGAGTCGCCCGCCTGCATCGCCTTCGAGCAAGCGGAAAACCGCATGCACACGATCAAGGCGATCCTGGTCTCGACCCTGGCTGATCTGTAACCACCACCCCGCTCCCACTGAAGGACATGGAACCCAATGTGGGAGCGAGCTTGCTCGCGAAGGCGGCGCGCCAGTCGCCTAAGATGTTGCCTGACACAACGCTTTCGCGAGCAAGCTCGCTCCCACAGGTGCCCGGTATCGACAGTGTGTTCGAATCTTTTGCCATTCCTCTGTTTTAGAAGGACATGCACCATGCGTATCGTCGTAGCTCTGGGCGGTAACGCCCTGCTCCGTCGTGGCGAGCCGATGACCGCTGACAACCAGCGCGCCAACATCCGCATCGCCACCGAGCAAATCGCCAAGATCCATCCCGGCAACCAACTGGTCATCGCCCACGGCAATGGCCCGCAAGTCGGCCTGCTGTCGTTGCAAGCGGCGGCCTACACCTCCGTCACCCCTTACCCGCTGGACGTGCTCGGTGCCGAAACCGAAGGCATGATCGGCTACATCATCGAACAGGAACTGGGCAACCTGCTGGACTTCGAAGTGCCGTTCGCCACCCTGCTGACCCAGGTTGAAGTCGACGCCAAGGACCCGGCCTTCCAGAACCCGACCAAACCGATCGGCCCGGTCTACGACAAGGCCGAAGCGGAAAAACTCGCTGCCGAAAAAGGCTGGGCGATTGCCGCCGACGGTGACAAATTCCGTCGCGTGGTCGCCAGTCCCCGGCCAAAACGCATCTTCGAAATCCGCCCGATCAAGTGGCTGCTGGACAAGGGCAGCATCGTCATTTGTGCGGGTGGCGGCGGCATTCCGACCATGTACGACGAGCACCGCAACCTCAAGGGCATCGAGGCGGTGATCGACAAAGACCTGTGCTCGTCGCTGCTCGCCGAGCAACTGGAAGCCGACTTGCTGGTGATCGCCACCGACGTCAACGCGGCGTTCATCGACTACGGCAAGCCGTCGCAGAAAGCCATCGCCGAAGCCCACCCGGATGAACTGGAACGCCTCGGTTTCGCCGCTGGCTCCATGGGGCCGAAGGTGCAGGCAGCCTGCGAATTCGCGCGCCATACTGGCAAGGTCGCGGTCATCGGTTCGCTCGCGGACATCGAAGCGATCGTCCAGGGCACTGCCGGTACTCGCGTCAGCACGGCGAAACCGGGCATCAGCTATCGATAATTAGAAACTCCGGGGGCAGGCCCAGGGTCTGCCCTTCTCCCATGCCTTGAGAAGGAGAAACCCATGGCCATATTCAACCCCGGTCATTTGCACATCGAGCGACATGCGTTGACGCCAGATGACGTCAGTTACGACCTGTGCCTCGATTATGAAGTGTTCACCGATCCGCAAAAAGGCAAAGGGATACAGTTCACCCTGCACGGCAACATGCAGGGCAAGGACATGAAGGAAGCGTTTTTCCTGCCCAAGGAAGAGGCTTACAACTTCGCCCGCGACGTGACACGGATTGCCGAAAAGTACGGGATTCCAAAGGCTCACAGCCAGATCGGCTCGGTGCACAAGCATTACGATCTGATGTTTGAGGACATTCGGCAGAAGTTGAATATGCAATCCGGGGATCCGGTCAATCTTGAGCACTTCGAATAACCTGGATGTTGCACATCCCCTGTAGGAGTGAGCCTGCTCGCGATAGCGGTGTATCAGTCAACATCGTTGGTATCTGACACACCGCTATCGCGAGCAGGCTCACTCCTACAGGGGATCCGTGTTGCCTGAAATCCTGCGTCCGGTTTCACCATTGCCCCGCCCCAAGGCATACTTGCCCCCCTCCGCACTGCAGAACACTGAACCGCCCCCATGCGTATCCACGTCAGCTTCATCGACCGCGTCGGCATCACCCAGGAAGTCCTGGCGATCCTCGGTGGGCGCAATCTCAATCTGGATGCGGTGGAGATGATTCCGCCCAACGTCTACATCGACGCGCCGACCTTGAGCCCGCAAGTGCTCGAAGAGCTCAAAGATGCGTTGTTCCGGGTGCGCGGCGTGGAGGCCGTGGTGGTGGTCGACATCCTCCCCGGCCAGCGTCGGCACCTGCAGCTCGACGCGTTGCTCGCGGCGATGACCGATCCAGTGCTGGCGCTGGATAGCGCCGGCAAAGTCCTGCTGGCCAACCCGGCACTGATCGCCCTGTACGGACGTGAACCGGCGGGGGAAAGCGTCTCGGAGCTGTTCAACGATCCCGGCCTGCTGGAAACCCTGCTCGAACAAGGCTTCCGCCTGCCGCTGCGCGAGATCACCGTCAACGGCCAGACCCTGCTGCTCGACGCTACACCGATCACCGACGCCGGTGCGCTGCTGACCCTGTATCAACCGAACCGCATCGGCGAACAGCTCTCGGCGTTGCACCATGACCATGCTGAAGGTTTCGATGCACTGCTCGGCGAATCTCCAGCGATTCGCACGTTGAAGGCCCGCGCGCAACGGGTCGCAGCCCTCGATGCGCCGCTGCTGATTCAAGGCGAAACCGGCACCGGCAAAGAACTGGTGGCCCGCGCCTGTCACGCGATCAGTGCGCGACACAGTGCGCCGTTTCTCGCGCTGAACTGCGCGGCGCTGCCGGAGAACCTCGCCGAGAGCGAACTGTTCGGCTACGCCCCTGGCGCCTTCACAGGCGCCGCTCGCGGGGGCAAACCGGGGCTGATGGAACTGGCCAACCAGGGCACGGTATTTCTCGACGAGATCGGCGAGATGTCGCCGTACTTGCAGGCCAAACTGCTGCGTTTTCTGAATGACGGCAGCTTCCGCCGGGTGGGCGGTGATCGCGAAGTGAAGGTCAACGTGCGGATCCTCAGCGCGACCCACCGCGACCTGGAAAAAATGGTCAGCGAAGGGCTGTTCCGCGAAGACCTGTTCTATCGCCTCAACGTGCTCAACGTCGAAGTACCGCCGCTGCGCGAGCGCGGTCAGGACATCCTGCTGCTGGCGCGCTATTTCATGCAGCAGGCGTGTGCGCAGATTCAGCGTCCAGTCTGTCGCCTTGCGCCCGGTACCTATCCAGCGCTGCTCGGCAACCGCTGGCCGGGCAACGTGCGGCAACTGCAGAACGTGATCTTCCGCGCCGCCGCGATCTGCGAAAGCAGCCTGGTCGATATCGGTGACCTCGACATCGCCGGCACCTCGGTGGCGCGGCAGACCGACAGCGACGTCGACAGCCTCGAACAAGCCGTCGAATCCTTCGAGAAAGCGCTGCTGGAAAAGCTCTACGTCAGCTACCCCTCGACCCGCCAACTGGCCAGCCGCCTGCAGACCTCGCACACGGCAATCGCCCACCGTCTGCGCAAGTACGGCATTCCGGGCAAGTCTTAAATTCACCGTAAATTCCCCCTGTTGGAGCTGGCTTGCCAGCGATGACGTCGGCACATGCACCATTGATGGTGACTGATCCACCGCTATCGCTGGCAAGCCAGCTCCCACAGGGTGATGTGACGGATTCGAAATCCGTTCAAAAACGACCTCCATCTGTACTGAAAGCGCTACAGCGGAACGATATCGCTACACTCTCCTCCAATCACCGCTGTGCAAGGCTTTGATCCGCTTCAGCTTTTCTCCCCGCCCCGAGCTGTAGCGATTTCGCTACAGAGGCCTCATTCCCACCACAACCAGAAACACATAACTATTTGATTTATATAGATAAATACAATCTGGCCGCGTTCTTGCTAAGTAACCGCTCATAAAATCAGGGCTTTCATGCCCAAGCCTTCCACCGCGTCCACCAGACGAGTCTGGCCCCCTTAGGAGTTTCCATGAGCGAGTTGCGTTTTACTGAAGATCACGAATGGCTGCGCACCGAAGCTGACGGCAGCGTTACTGTCGGCATCACCGCTTTCGCGCAGAACGCCCTGGGCGACGTGGTGTTCGTGCAACTGCCTGAGTTGCAGGCTTACGAAAAAGGCGCTGAAGCCGCCACCGTGGAATCGGTCAAAGCCGCCAGCGGCGTGTACATGCCCCTCGACGGCGACGTCCTGGAAGTTAATCCGGCGCTGGAAGACGCTCCGGAACTGGTCAACGAAGACCCGCTGGGCGAAGGCTGGTTCTTCCGCTTCCAGCCAAGCGACGCCGCCGCTGTCGGCAAACTGCTCGATCAAGACGCCTACGACCGCCTGATCAAAGCCCAAGCCGAAGCCTGAGGAGTAACGACATGACCCAAGTAAACCTCGGCACTGCCAACGAATTCATCGCCCGTCACATCGGCCCGCGCGCCGGTGACGAGCAAGCCATGCTCAACAGCCTCGGCTTCGACTCGCTCGAAGCGCTGAGCGCCAGCGTCATCCCGGAAAGCATCAAGGGCACCAGCGTGCTCGGCCTGGACGACGGCCTGAGCGAAGCCGACGCACTGGCGATGATCAAATCCATCGCCGGCAAAAACCGACTGTTCAAGACCTACATCGGCCAGGGCTACTACAACTGCCACACGCCGTCGCCGATCCTGCGCAACCTGTTGGAAAACCCGGCCTGGTACACCGCTTACACCCCGTACCAGCCGGAAATTTCCCAGGGCCGTCTCGAAGCGCTGCTGAACTTCCAGACCCTGATCAGCGACCTCACCGGCCTGCCGATCGCCAACGCTTCCCTGCTCGACGAAGCCACCGCCGCTGCCGAAGCCATGACCTTCTGCAAACGCCTGAGCAAGAACAAGGGCAGCCACCAGTTCTTCGCCTCGATCCACAGCCACCCGCAAACCCTCGACGTGCTGCGCACCCGAGCCGAGCCGCTGGGTATCGAAGTGGTGGTCGGCGATGAGCGTGAGCTGAGCGATGTCACGCCGTTCTTCGGTGCGCTGCTGCAATACCCGGCGAGCAACGGTGACCTGTTCGACTACCGCGAACTGACCGAGCGCTTCCACGCCGCCAACGCGCTGGTGGCCGTGGCTGCCGATCTGCTGGCCCTGACCCTGCTGACCGCCCCGGGCGAGTTCGGCGCAGACGTGGCCATCGGTTCGGCGCAACGCTTCGGTGTGCCGCTGGGCTTCGGTGGCCCGCACGCGGCTTACTTCTCCACCAAGGATGCGTTCAAGCGCGACATGCCCGGCCGTCTGGTCGGTGTGTCGGTTGACCGCTTCGGCAAACCGGCGCTGCGTCTGGCGATGCAGACCCGCGAGCAACACATCCGCCGTGAGAAGGCCACCTCGAACATCTGCACCGCGCAGGTGTTGCTGGCCAACATCGCCAGCATGTACGCCGTGTACCACGGCCCGAAAGGCCTGACCCAGATCGCCAACCGCGTGCATCACCTGACCGCGATTCTGGCCAAGGGTCTGAGCGCACTGGGCGCTAAAGTCGAGCAGAGCAGCTTCTTCGACACCCTGACCGTAGCCACCGGCGCACACACCGCCGCGCGGCACGACAAGGCGCATGCACAACAGATCAACCTGCGCGTGATCGATGCCGAGCGTCTGGGCCTGTCGGTCGACGAAACCACCACTCAGGCTGACATCGAAACCCTGTGGGGCCTGTTCGCCGACGGCAAGACCCTGCCGGACTTCGCTGCGCTGGCCGCTTCGGTGCAAAGCACCCTCCCGGCGGCGCTGGTACGTCAGTCGCCGATCCTCAGCCACCCGGTGTTCAACCGCTATCACTCGGAAACCGAGCTGATGCGCTACCTGCGCAAACTGGCGGACAAGGACCTGGCACTGGATCGCACCATGATCCCGCTGGGCTCGTGCACCATGAAACTCAACGCCGCCAGCGAAATGATCCCGGTGACCTGGGCCGAATTTGGCGCCCTGCACCCGTTCGCTCCGGCTGCGCAAAGCGCCGGTTACCAGCAACTGACCGATGAACTGGAAGCGATGCTCTGCGCCGCCACCGGTTACGACGCGATCTCGCTGCAACCGAACGCCGGTTCGCAGGGTGAATACGCAGGCCTGCTGGCGATTCGCGCCTACCACCAGAGCCGTGGCGACGAGCGCCGCGACATCTGCCTGATCCCGTCGTCGGCCCACGGCACCAACCCGGCCACCGCCAACATGGCTGGCATGCGCGTGGTGGTGACCGCGTGCGATGCCCGTGGCAACGTCGACATCGAAGACCTGCGCGCCAAAGCCATCGAGCACCGCGAACACCTCGCCGCGCTGATGATCACCTACCCGTCGACCCACGGCGTGTTCGAAGAAGGCATCCGCGAAATCTGCGGGATCATTCATGACAACGGCGGTCAGGTGTACATCGACGGCGCCAACATGAACGCGATGGTCGGCCTGTGTGCACCGGGCAAGTTCGGCGGCGATGTCAGCCACCTGAACCTGCACAAGACTTTCTGCATTCCGCACGGCGGTGGCGGCCCGGGCGTCGGTCCGATCGGCGTCAAGTCGCACCTGACCCCGTTCCTGCCGGGTCATGGCCAGATGCAACGCAAGGAAGGTGCGGTCTGCGCAGCGCCGTTCGGCAGCGCGAGCATTCTGCCGATCACCTGGATGTACATTCGCATGATGGGCGGCGCCGGTCTCAAGCGTGCTTCGCAACTGGCAATTCTCAACGCCAACTATATTTCCCGTCGTCTGGAAGAGCACTATCCAGTGCTGTACACCGGCAGCAACGGTCTGGTGGCGCACGAATGCATCCTCGACCTGCGTCCACTGAAAGACAGCAGCGGCATCAGCGTCGATGACGTCGCCAAGCGCCTGATCGACTTCGGCTTCCACGCCCCGACCATGTCGTTCCCGGTCGCCGGCACGCTGATGATCGAGCCGACCGAAAGCGAATCCAGGGAAGAACTGGACCGCTTCTGCGACGCCATGATCCGCATCCGCGAAGAAATCCGCGCGGTGGAAAACGGCACTTTGGACAAGGACGACAACCCGCTGAAAAACGCCCCGCACACTGCTGCAGAACTGGTCGGCGAGTGGACCCACCCGTACAGCCGCGAGCAGGCGGTGTATCCGGTAGCGTCGTTGATCGAAGGCAAATACTGGCCGCCGGTCGGCCGTGTCGACAACGTGTTCGGCGACCGCAACCTGGTCTGCGCCTGCCCGTCGATCGAAAGCTACGCTTAACCGGATGCGGGATCAGTTATCGCTGATCCCGCAAACACCGTAGATCCCCTGTAGGAGTGAGCCTGCTCGCGATAGCGGTGTATCAGTCGACATTACTGTTATCTGAAACACCGCTATCGCGAGCAGGCTCACTCCTACAAGGGAATGCGGTCAGCCGCAAAAATCCGCCAATTCCTATAACAAGAAACCGGAGAACCACTCATGTCGTTAAGCGTGTTCGACCTGTTCAAGATTGGCATCGGCCCTTCCAGCTCCCACACCGTCGGCCCGATGCGGGCCGCTGCGCGCTTCGCCGAAGGTTTGCGCCGTGAAAACCTGCTGACGGCCACCGCCAGCGTGCGCGTCGAACTCTACGGTTCCCTCGGCGCCACCGGTAAAGGTCACGGTAGCGATAAAGCCGTGCTGCTTGGCCTTGAAGGTGAACACCCGGACACCGTCGACACCGAAACCGTCGCCGCGCGCCTGCAAGAGATTCGCGGCAATGGCCGGCTGAATCTGCTCGGTGAACACAGCATTGCGTTCAACGAAAAAGAACACCTGGCGATGATCCGCAAGCCGCTGGCCTTTCACCCCAACGGCATGATCTTCCGTGCGTTCGATGCGGCGGGTATTCAGATCCGCAGCCGCGAGTACTACTCGGTCGGCGGTGGTTTCGTCGTTGATGAAGATGCGGCCGGAGCCGACCGCATCGTCGAGGACGCCACCCCGCTGACCTTCCCGTTCAAAAGTGCCAAGGACCTGCTCGGCCATTGCGCCACCTACGGTCTGTCGATCAGCCAGGTGATGCTGACCAACGAAAGTGCCTGGCGCCCGGAGGCGGAAACCCGCGCCGGCCTGCTGAAAATCTGGCAAGTGATGCAGGACTGCGTCGCCGCTGGCTGTCGCAACGAAGGCATTCTGCCGGGCGGATTGAAGGTCAAACGCCGGGCGGCGGCATTGCATCGGCAACTGTGCAAGAACCCGGAATCGGCGCTGCGTGATCCGCTGTCGGTGCTCGACTGGGTCAACCTCTATGCACTGGCGGTCAACGAAGAAAATGCCAACGGCGGCCGCGTGGTCACCGCGCCGACCAACGGCGCGGCAGGGATTATCCCGGCAGTGCTGCATTACTACATGCGTTTTATCCCCGGTGCGAATGACGACGGCGTGGTGCGTTTTCTGCTGACTGCCGCCGCCATCGGCATTCTGTACAAGGAAAACGCCTCGATTTCCGGCGCCGAAGTCGGCTGTCAGGGTGAGGTCGGCGTGGCCTGCTCGATGGCCGCCGGCGCGTTGTGCGAAGTGCTCGGCGGCAGCGTGCAGCAAGTCGAAAACGCGGCGGAAATCGGCATGGAACACAACCTCGGCCTGACCTGCGACCCGATTGGCGGGCTGGTGCAGGTGCCGTGCATCGAGCGCAACGCCATGGGCTCGGTGAAAGCGATCAACGCGGTGCGCATGGCCATGCGCGGCGACGGGCAACACTTCGTCTCCCTCGACAAAGTCATCCGCACCATGCGCCAGACCGGCGCCGACATGAAAAGCAAATACAAAGAGACCGCCCGCGGCGGTCTGGCAGTCAACATCATCGAATGCTAATTAGCCCCCTCTCCCTGCGGGAGAGGGTTGGTGTGAATCAAGGAGTTCCGCATGTCCACCGAACAACTGTCGAAAACCCCGCTGCACGCTCTGCATATCGAACTCGGCGCCCGCATGGTGCCGTTCGCCGGCTACGACATGCCGGTGCAATACCCGCTGGGCGTGATGAAGGAACACCAGCACACCCGTGAGCAGGCCGGGCTGTTCGATGTCTCGCACATGGGCCAGATCCGCCTGACCGGCGCCAATGCCGCCAAGGCTCTGGAAACCCTGGTGCCGGTGGACATCATCGACCTGCCGGTGGGCATGCAGCGCTACGCGATGTTCACCAACGACAACGGCGGCATCCTCGACGACCTGATGGTCGCCAACCTCGGCAACGACGAGCTGTTTCTGGTGGTCAATGCCGCGTGCAAGGATCAGGACCTGGCGCATCTGCAACAACACATCGGCGATCAGTGCACCATTACGGAGCTGTTCGAAGCCCGCGCACTGCTGGCGTTGCAAGGTCCGGCTGCGGTCACTGTGCTGGCGCGTCTTGCGCCAGAGGTGGCGAAGATGACCTTCATGCAGTTCAACCGCGTGCAATTGCTGGGCGTGGATTGCTTCGTCAGCCGCTCGGGTTACACCGGTGAAGACGGTTTCGAAATCTCGGTACCCGCCGCCGACGCAGAAAAACTCGCCCGCGCCCTGCTGGCCGAACCGGGAGTTCAGGCCATCGGCCTCGGCGCCCGCGACTCGTTGCGCCTGGAAGCCGGCCTGTGCCTGTATGGCCACGACATGAACACCGAGACCACGCCGATCGAAGCCAGCCTGTTGTGGGCGATCTCCAAGCCACGCCGCGCCGACGGCGCACGGGCCGGTGGCTTCCCTGGGGCAGAGACAGTTTTCGCTCAGCAGCAGAACGGCGTCGCGCGCAAACGCGTCGGCCTGCTGCCACAGGAGCGTACGCCGGTGCGTGAGGGCGCTGAAATCGTCAACGAAGCCGGCGAAATCATCGGCAGCGTGTGCAGCGGTGGCTTTGGTCCGACCCTGGGCGGGCCGTTGGCCATGGGTTACCTCGACAGCGCTTATGTCACCCTGGATACGCCAGTCTGGGCCATCGTTCGTGGGAAAAAGGTGCAAATGCTTGTAAGCAAAATGCCATTTGTTCCACAACGCTACTATCGTGGTTGATTGATTGTTTCTATAAGTAACGCGATTGCGTTATGCGTGCACTAATGTGTAACGCAATCGCCACAAAAAAGTGCATTTTCTAACATCTGATTCGATTATGAACTTTGCTTATAACGTTCGAAAACTTTTGAACAAGCTATTCGTCCAAGCCGCACTAGTAGGCTGACTAACTGCCAGCAGGGGCAGGAAAACCGGGGCCTTCGCGGGGCTTGTTTTTTCTCCCGTAGTTGGCGTAGAGTTTGTCCACTGTGTTTGCATGGGTCAGCTTGGAATCGTGACCTGGGCAGTAGCCTACAAGTTAGCTACATCCCGCTCGACGTCTTCTTACTCTCCTGCAACCAGCCCCAGTACTCTTTCATGAGAAAGAGACTGTCATCAATTTATGCGTCAAAGGAAATAAGAAATGTCGACACGTCAGAGCGGTACCGTCAAGTGGTTTAACGACGAGAAAGGTTTTGGTTTTATCACTCCAGAAAGCGGTCCGGATCTGTTCGTGCATTTCCGCGCTATTCAGGGCAACGGCTTCAAGAGCCTGAAAGAAGGCCAGAAAGTGACCTTCGTTGCTGTGCAAGGCCAGAAAGGCATGCAGGCTGATGAAGTACAAGCAGAAGGCTAATCTTCTGTAACGAAAAAGCCCCTGATATTGATATCAGGGGCTTTTTTGTGCGCGCGAATCCGTAAAATGGTGCTTCATTTTGCGTCCAGAGGCTGCCATGTCGAAGAACCTGCTCACTCCCCAGGGCGACTTTCCTGCCGTTGGCCTCGGCCGGCGCCTGGCCGCGATATTCTATGACTTTCTACTATGCACCGCCCTGCTGATCGTCACCGGATTCGTCTACAAGTTGATCCAGGCAGCAATCATCGGTGAAGAGCGCCTGCGCGTGCTGACTGACGCCGGAAAAATGGACGGCGATCCGCTGTATTCCACAGTGTTGCTGCTGGTGCTGTTCGCGTTCTTCGCCAAGTTCTGGACCCACGGCGGACAGACACTGGGCATGCAGGTGTGGGGCATCCGCGTACAGAACGCCGATGGCAGCGCGATCAGCCTGTGGCAGGCGCTGCTGCGCTTTATGGTGTCGATCGCTTCATGGCTGTGTGTGGGGCTCGGATTCTTCTGGTCGCTGTTCGACAAGCAGAAGCGCACTTGGCACGACATGTATTCCGATACACGCGTGGTGCGAGTTCCGAAGAAGGTCAAATAGTTTCCAGAAGCCAGATACCACTGTGGGAGCGAGCTTGCTCGCGAAGGCGTCGTGTCAGTCAATCTAAATGATGACTGATACACCGCTTTCGCGAGCAAGCTCGCTCCCACAGGTCTTGTTTTTTGCCTTTGGAACTTAGGCGTTACCGGCCAGCTTCATCCGCGCCGCCTGAGTGAAATCCAGCATGCGCTTCAACGGGCGGATCGCCTGCGGAATCAACGCCGGATCGACAAAGATCTCGTTCGACCCTTCCTTCAGGCTCTTGAGCGTGCGCTCAAGGGTATTCATGGCCATCCACGGGCAATGTGCGCAACTGCGGCACGCGGCGCCGTTACCGGCGGTTGGCGCCTCGATGAAGACCTTGTCCGGGCACAGCTGCTGCATCTTGTAGAAGATGCCGCGGTCGGTGGCGACGATCAGGGTTTTGTTCGGCAGGCTTTGCGCGGCAGCGATCAACTGACTGGTGGAACCGACGGCATCCGCCAGTTCGATCACCGAAGTCGGTGACTCCGGGTGCACCAGAATCGCGGCGTCCGGGTACAGCGCTTTCATGTCTTCGAGCTGCTTGGATTTGAACTCTTCGTGGACGATGCACGCGCCGTCCCACAGCAGCATGTCAGCGCCGGTCTTACGCTGAATGTAGGTGCCCAAGTGCTTGTCCGGGCCCCAGATGATGGTCTCGCCGTTGTCCATCAGGCTTTCGACGATCTCCAGCGCGCAGCTCGACGTCACCACCCAGTCAGCCCGGGCTTTGACCGCAGCCGAGGTGTTGGCGTACACCACCACCGTGCGCTCCGGGTGCTGATCGCAGAACGCCGAGAACTCGTCCACCGGGCAACCGAGGTCCAGCGAGCAGGTCGCGTCCAGGGTCGGCATCAGCACGCGTTTTTCCGGGTTGAGGATCTTCGCGGTCTCGCCCATGAACTTCACGCCGGCGACCACCACAGTCTTGGCCGGGTGAGCGTTGCCGAAGCGCGCCATTTCGAGGGAGTCGGACACACAGCCGCCGGTTTCTTCGGCCAGGGCCTGAATCACCGGATCGCAATAGAAGTGAGCCACCAGCACCGCGTCCTGAGCCTTGAGCTCGGCGGCGATGGCGGAACGGTAGTAGGCCTCTTCCTCGGCAGTCAGCGGTTTGGGCTGTTTGGCATCGAGGTGGGCTTGAACCAGAAGGCGTTCGGAAATCTGCGTCATGTTCGCAAGACCTGCAGGCGCTTTCGCGCGAAAGTCGAGTATACACCCGGCTCCGGACCGCTTGAGGGTACCGCCGGGAGAGTGAGTTTTATCAGGCACGGACAGCGTTGAAGCTGCGCAAGGCTACAGAATATCCCGTTGATACAAAAGATGATTCTGACCTGTGTCGGCGCAGGCAACAATGAAAGGACAGGCAGCTGAATCACAGGCAAAAAAAATCCGGAAATCTCCCGCGCCTGGAGACCTCCGGATTTGCCGAACCGCCAGATACAGCAGATCGCGTAAATAGCTGCGATCTTGCCTGCCGGATTTGCCGATCTAGCGCAGCGGGTAGATGGAACCGCCACGTTTCTTTTTCTTACGCTTGAACAGACTCAAGATTTTTCGAATGATGCCCATGCTGTTGCTCCCGATAGAGGCCTAGTTCGGCACTGATGAGTTTTGCCAATTGCTCGTTGCCCAGGTCATTGAAGTGGACGCGATCGACAAAAAGGGTTTCGTTGAAGACCGGCGACTGCTTGAGCATGGAATTCATGTCCAGGCAGCGGATGTCACCGGCCTTCGCCTGAATATGCGCGAAAAACGGCGCGTGCACTTCCTTGCCCAGTACGCCGCTGAATAGCCGGTAGAAGTTGTTCGGACAGCTGTCGATGGCATGGAATACAGCTTCTTCATCCGCCGTCAGTTGATCCCGGCACCAGTGGGACAGGGGTTGAAGGACGAAGCTCAGGGTAGCGCCACTGCCCGACAGCAGCAGTTGCCATTGCTTCAATGCGTCGGTGATGGAATCAGCCGCGCGCTCCAGACGTTCGTCCAGCGAGATCCCCTCGTCGGTGATGACTTCATCCGCCGGGTTTTCATAGAACAATGCTTTCTTGCAGCGCTGCAGCCAGGACTCCCCCCCCTTGGAACCGAACGAGTTCTTTTTGCGTTGCATGTCCTCATTGAATTTATTCATGTAATGCTGAAATTCGAACGAGTAGTAATAACGCCCATGCTCGCTGGCGAACTCGTCCGGGATACCCTCCAGAGCCAGGGTGTTGATGCCGCTGAACACCACGACATGACCGATATTGCCCAGACGCTTCTGATGCATGAGGAACATCAATAATTCCTGGGTAGAGTTGTAGCCCCGGCCGGCAAAATTCAGCCACACCTCGCCAGTCAACTCGCTGAGCCTGGAAGCCACGGTAAACGCATCGCGCGTAGCGCCCACACCCAGTGCGGTCGAACCGCCTACCAGCAAGTTGATCTTGCCATTGGCCGGAAGCTCAGTGACCGAAAACCGCTGGCCTTCATATTCGCTGTAACGAAATCCGAATGCGTCGGTATTGATCGTCGGCGAACGAAAGTTCTTTTCATGGAAGTACATGGTATAGGGCACCCAGCGCGCGCCGATGTGCATGAAGCTATCGTAATCACGGATTTGCGGGGTCCACCTGTAGACCTCCTGCACCGCCTGGTGGTGATTCAGTTCGGGTTTGTCAGTCAAGGGCATAGTGCGTTCTCCAGTCGGTCTCTTCATTCCATTGAGGCTGGTCGGACTTGGTCAGCAGAAACTGACCGATCACCAGACAATCCATTTCCGTGCGCATGAAGCAGCGGTAGGCATCTTCCGGACTTTCAACGATCGGCTCCCCCCGAACGTTGAACGAGGTATTGATCAGTACCGGGCAGTCCGTCCGCTCGGCAAATGAGCTGAGTAACTGTCGAAATCGCGAATTGTGTCTGCCATCCACGGTCTGCACCCGAGCGGAGAAGTCCACGTGAGTCACTGCCGGTATTTGCGAGCGCTTGAGCTTGAGCTTCTCGATACCGATATAGCCGACGTCATTCACGTTTGGCTCTCGCTTGTCAGGCTGTACCGGCGCGACGATCAACATGTAGGGCGACGGTTGATCCAGATCGAACCATTCGTGCGCCTTTTCGGCCAGAACCACTGGGGCAAACGGGCGAAACGACTCACGATTCTTGATTTTCAGGTTCATGACGCTCTGCATGTGCTCCGAGCGAGGATTCCCCAGAATCGATCGCGAGCCGAGAGAGCGTGGGCCAAATTCCATGCGCCCCTGAAACCATCCGATGACTTTGTCTTCGGCCAACCGCGCGGCCGTCGCCTCGATCAAGGCCAACGGATCGAGCTTTTGATAGTTGGCTTTCAGCTCACACAGGTACTGTTCGATCTGGTCATCACTGTAAGCATTGCCAAGATAGGCACCTTGCATGCTGTCCTCGGTGCCGTCCGCCTGACGTTGCATCCCGGTCTTTTCAAAATGGCATTGCAACGCGGCGCCAAGAGAGCCCCCGGAATCCCCCGAGGCTGGCTGGATGAACAAACTTTTGAATAACCCGGATCTGGACAGTTTGCCGTTGGCCACACAGTTCAGGGCCACACCACCGGAAAGGCACAAATGCTCGGCGTTGGTCATTGCCTTGACCTTGCGGGCCAGTCCGAGCATGACCTGTTCGGTGACCACCTGGATGGAGGCCGCCAAATCCATTTCCCGTTGAGTGATGAGAGCCTCGGGTTCGCGCGGCGGGCCAGCGAACAAGGTCTCAAAGGCATCGCTGATCATCCGTTCGCCCACCTCATAATCGAAGTACTGGCGATTCAGCGTGAAAATGCCGTCGTCTTCGATCCGGATAAGATGCTCCAGAATGGTCTCGACATATTTCGGCTCACCGTAGGGCGCCAGCCCCATGAGCTTGTATTCGCCGGAGTCAACCTTGAACCCGCAGTAATAGGTGAATGCCGAATACAACAAGCCAAGAGAATGAGGGAAACGAACCTCGAACAGCGGTTCGAGACGATTACCGGTGCCATGCCAGGCGGTAGTGGTCGACCACTCCCCTACACCGTCGACACACAACACAGCTGCATCTTGGAACGGTGACGGATAGAACGCCGAAGCCGCGTGACTCAAATGATGCTGACACAGATACAACGGGGGCATTGCCACGCCGGGAAATAGCGTCTGCAGTTCGCGAGCGATGATGCCCTTGACGTCCTTTCGCGCGACGAAGCGGGTGTAGTTTTGCGCGAACGCCAGAGCGCCTCGCGGGAAATTGCTCTTGTAGGTGTGGCAGATTCGCTCGAACTTGATGCTCGGGTCTTCGTAATAGGCCAGCCAGCTGATATCCGCCAGCGTGATACCTGCCTGATCCAGGCAGGCGAGCAAGGCTTTGGCCGGGAAGCGCTTGTCCTGTTTGACCCGTGAAAAACGCTCTTCCTGCAATGCGCAGACGATTTTTCCGTCCTTCAGCAGGGCCACCGCGCTGTCATGGTAGAACGCCGAGATTCCAAGAATGTAACTCATACCACCCCCTGCACGAAGGCGAAAATCGCAATGGCGAAAAACAGCACGGGCGGCAGATAGTCAAACCAGGTGGCGCGCTGGATGGCGCCTCGCAATGAATGCGCGGTCAGCCCGACCGTCATATTCACCAGAATCCCGCCGATATTGAAAATGAGCCCGTAAAGCAGAAAATGCAGCCACGCAGGACTCGCATCGGACGGCACGAATTGCGGCAGCAGACTGATAAAAAACAGGCCGATCTTGGGGTTCGACAGGTTGATCAGCATGCCTTTGCTAAACGCATAGCTGGCTGGCGCTGGCGGGATTTCGCTGCCTTCAGCCGTGCCGCCAACAGGACGGCGGGGCCAGGAAATATAGGCCAGATACAACAAGTAAAAAGCCCCGGCAATCTGCACTGCGCGATACAGCAGCGGCACTTCCTTGAAAATCAGTACCAGGCCGAATGCTGCCAGCAACACGTAGAAAAACACTCCAAACTCAACGCCCGCCGCCGCCCGCAAACCGGTCCTCACGCCATGCTTGAGCGATTGGTTCATCACGTACAGCATCGCTGGCCCGGGCGCCAGGTTGATGACCAGTACCGCCAAAATGAAAGATAGAAATCCGTAGCTCATAATGCATCCTGCCGTTGTGTGATTTTGTTGTAACTGCGTCGGGTAAAGTCACGCAGCGCGGCCAGCAGTGACGCTTCGGGCGGGCTCAACGCACGGTAGCCGATCCAGACGCGCTGCCAATGGTGAGCGAGTTCCGTTTGCCCACCGTTCTGCGCCACATCATCCAGATGTAGTTTGATCGCCTCGATGGCCCAGGCTGTGTGGCCACTGACCACGTTGTCGATGGTGTTGTGGAGGTCGGTAAACATCGAGTTGAAGCCGTAGTGCCGCAAGACGTCAGCCGAACGGCGATACTCGCCTCCCACACCCGACAGTTCCATGGCGAGATTCAAACCCAGGGTTTCCGGTTGAAAACTTTGCGGAAACAGTGAAATGGCTAGCCAGAACACCGGAACCTGCAGACAGTCGTCGTCAAAATGCGTGGATGCAGCAAAGGACCGAGCCGTGAACGTCCCGACATCGACTCCCATACTGGCCAGCAGCTCCTGGTAGATATTGCCGTGATGGAGCGCTGTATCGCCTTGGCCGAGCTCGTCGATCAGAGTGCGGTATAGCAATGCGCCGATCGGACTGGTGACAATCGCCGGCTTGACGATGTTTCGCAGCCAGGCACCATCGATCAGGGTCAAGGGCGCCAGCCGCGTCGCGTCGGCAATAATCTCCTCGCGACTTTCTTCGGGTGCCTGCGTCAATGGTCGGTAGCTTTCAACCTGTCGCTTGTGCTGCGCGGCTAACCACTGATCCAATCGTTGATGGCTGTAAACATTGAACGGCAGTCCTTCACTGCGCACAGCCTGTTGATGGCGTGCCAACCACCGCTCGGCAAAAAGCCTGGCTGCCGGCAGGGCATCAGGCGCCTTGTCAATATGAAGGAACAGGGGGTAAAGCTGCTGTAGCGAATAATCGGAATACTTGGCCAGTGCCAGTTGCCGGGCTTGAGCCAGTGCTTTTTCGCAAAGCGTTGCCGATTGCTCAGGAGATGGAGCGGTCAGCGGCGGCGGAGCAACAACACTCAAGCTCTCTCTGTTCAGCGATGCGATCCAGGTATCGACGACTTGAATATCTTGCGCAGAAAAAACCCCGAACATCCTGCCTTTCGGGTGACTGATGAGATTCATCAACGCGCTTTTTCCCGGCTGGCCAGCCCTGACGTAACGAGAGTTCGCCAGCGCCTGAATCGTCGCCTGCGCATTGAAGGTTTGCGGATCCAGCCAATGGTCGATCGGTTGGTCGGCCAGTTGCCCACGCTTGTGATAACCGCAGCCATGAGGACCCAGTTTTTCAATCAATGCGACCATGGCCGCCGCATTACTGAAACGCGCTTCATCCTTGAGTTCACTGGCCAGGCGTTTTTCACTTTTCTGAATCAGACTCAGTGCGCAAGCAAAGCCTGTGGCGATCCGGTCATGCGCCTGCGAATCGACCTGCGCCAGGAAATAGTCAATGGCCTCCGCCGCCGCCGGCCAATACCGGTCGCTGGATGAACAGCCAAAGACAGGGTTGCCCGCTTGCGCGCACAGGATGTTGAGCTGATCGAGATAACCGCACATTGCAAGATTGACGCCCAGGGTTTCGGCGAACCGTGTCGCTGGAAAACTTGCCAGGCCTAGCAAGAACACCGGTAGCTCGTAAGCGGCGCCCTCGATGTTCGGGTCATGACTGAAACTGTTCGCGAATACTTCATTCAAGTGTACCCCTGCCTGCCGTGCGGCCTGCTCGAACAAATAGCTCTGGCTCAAGGACGGATACCCTCCCCCGACCAGCCGCGCATGTGTCTGAAGCAGCAAACCACCATCCTTGCGCCACGCGTAGGCGATCGAAGTCACGCCGCAAAGCCAGCCACCGAGGGTTTTAAACAGCGGCGCATATTGATAGTAAAAATGACGTCGCTGCGGCGCATCGTGAAGAGTGTCTGGCATGTCCTGACGAATTTGCGCCCCGAGTGCCTGGATATCGCGCTGTCCCGCAACAATAAACGCAGCAAGATCTGCAGCCTCGCCCACCGCGCGATGAGGATTCAGATATTGATCGATATTGTTCCAGACCAACTCCATCAGCCCATGACTCTGTTCCTGGTTAATCAGCCTGAAAAACCATTGACGAGGGCTATATCGCAGCGTCGAGAGTTCCGTCGAAGAGATCGCCAGAAAACTCGGCACTTCGTCATCAGGTAACGCAGAAGTACTACCGGCCATTATTCGATCCTTGATTGATGGCATTGAATTGCTTCGGATAACCAGACCGTACAAACAGTCAACTCATGACAAATTGAACAGTTCGCGCACGTTATAGATCAGCCCGGACAAGGCAATCAAAAGCAATGCGACACCCGCCCCCCTGGAAATCAAGTGGCTGCTGGTTTTACTCAGCAGTTTTCTGGTCATGAAAATATATAAACCCAGAATGGCAAAATCGATCACAACCCAGAGTAACGAGAGCAGGATCAGGCTGTGCTTCGAGGAAGAGGTAATCTGGATGAACTGGGGAAAGAATGAGATAAAGAAAATAATGTCTTTGGGGTTGGAAATACCCACGATGAACCCGTGCCACAGACCACCCTGCATCGCTTGTTTATCCGGGGATTGTGCATCCGCAGATGCCGGATTGTTCTTCAGCGCATCAAGCGCCAGGTAACCGATAAAAAGACAACCCAGCAAGCTGAGCATGTTCAACAACACGACATTGACAGCAGCGCTGGCAACGATGATGTAAGAGGCCAGTGCAATCAGCATCAAGGAGGCCCAGTTCGTGCCTATCGCCGTCGAGAACGCCTTTCTCGGCCCGGCAGCGCTGGCAGTCGCGACCACTAGCGCGACGACGGGGCCAGGCGTCGCTATCAAAAGCATGACGGTCAAGATATAGGTAATGGCTAATGCAGTATTCACGCTTTGCTGGCCCCGCTGTCGGTTAATCGATATTCATTCGAAAAGGGCATCGCTCATGACTCAGTGAGCCCGGTTCTTCAAGTTGGTATTGTTTGATTTCAAAATTGCCCGGATCACCAAAAACACCGAGTGTTCTGGAGTACACGCCTCCGTTGTAGGCATCAGAACGGGAACGAATACGTGCACGAATACGTTGTCCGCTCAGCGAGTTACCGGCAGCCACCTGGTCAAAATTTTCTCGAGGATTGATCACGAATACGATATGCGTCCCCAGGTTCCTGCTTTTCATCAGGCGATGCCGGGGAAAGTTCATGTTCACGAAAAGAGGTATCCCCATGAAAGAGAATGACCATTTTTCGCTGCTCAGGTCGGCCGAAATCTCTCTTGGCCATGGCCCGGGATCCTGGTTGTGCAGCCTCTGCAAAAGATCCCAGGCATAAAGTTGCTCTTGTTCAAGAGAATCAAACTCGTTGTTTTCCAACAGTACGATCAAGGGCTTGCCGACTCTACATTTCAGTGGCCAGGCATTTACCTTTTTCAAATAAGAAGCAAGCCCCGTCATGAAGTCGGTAACGTCAGACTCTTTACTGACAAACAAAAGTTCGACATTCGAGGACTTCACCGCTTTCATCCCAAACAGACAGGGAAAAGAGGCCTGGCGTACGATACTTTCGAACACGTCTAATGCCGATGTTACCCAAGTCGTCTTGAGCGACTCATACACCTGCAGATTCTCAAGCCAATCCAGCTTGTTAAAACAACGTCCGTGTATAGCTACCATTGCATCTCCATGATGACGCTCAAAAAAAGTTATATGCATATATCTTTTTTAGAAGGCGCATTCTGGGAGAGGCCGGGATCGTTGTAAAACGAGTTAGATTATGATCTATTATTAGTTTTACTCATGGTAGAAACCTGTATGACGGAACGGATTCCCGCACTGTATTCCTTACGCGCATTTGAGGTCGCAGCGCGCTTTGTCTCATTCAGCAAGGCAGCCAGCGAGCTATCGGTCACTCAAAGTGCGGTGAGTCATCATGTTAAAACCCTCGAAGAACTTTTCGGTTGCAGCCTTTTCGAACGCCACGGACCAAAAATCAGCCTGACCGAACATGGGCGACTGCTCGCAGACGAGTTGAAGGTCGGCTTCAAGATCATCGAAAGTGCTTGTGAGCTATTGAAGGTGGATCGTCATCGGCTGCGCCTCAAGGCACCTTCGACGCTGACGATTCGCTGGCTTCTCAGAGCGCTGGATAAATTCAATAAACACAACAGCCATTGCTCTGTGCAACTCTCCAGTGTCTGGATGGATGTTGACGAGGTCGACTTCTACTCCGAGCCCTATGATTGCGCGATTCTGTTGGGGGATGGCAATTTCGGCCCGGCCATGGAGAGCTTTAAACTGTTTGATGAATGGCTGATCCCCATTTGCAGTCCTGGGTATCTGGAGCCGGAAGACCTCAAACTGTCGTCGCTCAACGATCATGAATTGCTGCATCCCTCCACTGACCGGCGAGACTGGCGACGATGGCTGAAAAGAATGGGCTGCCTTGATACCACCAATATAGAACGCGGCCAGTTGTTCGACACCCTGGATCAGGGAATTGCCGCTGCCGTACAGGGTATGGGAATCTCCGTGGCAGATCTGGTGCTGGTTGTTCAGGAGATTCAGGCCGGCCAGTTGCGGCTTCCATTCAAAAGCGCTGTGGCGACAGGGGATGGCTATTACATGACCTGGCTGAAGGCCAGCCCCAAGTCGCAGCAGATGTGCCAACTGCGCGATTACCTGATGACTCAGGTTCATGCCCTCCCGGCACAAGGTATCGCCTACCTGCTCTGATGGCCGCAGGCGTCGCGCATTCGAGACTTTCGCAGCGGCGCCTGATCCAGCCTCAAGACGCAGGAGCCCGCGAAATCGCAGGCAAAAAAAAACCCGGAAATCCTCACTTTCGTGGGCCTTCCGGATTTTCTAAACCGCCAAATATGGTGGGTCGTGTGGGATTCGAACCTACGACCAATTGGTTAAAAGCCAACTGCTCTACCAACTGAGCTAACGACCCGCTGTGTGGTGGCGCGTATAATACTGATTTTTAAGGACTATTCAACACCTTTTTGAAAAAAATCAAAAATAAGGTGTTGGATCGCTTACACCGGCCGCTGCGAAGCCTTCCGCGCGCAGGCGGCAGCTGTCGCATTTACCGCAGGCGCGGCCGTTATCGTCCGCCTGATAGCAGGAAACGGTCAGGCCGTAATCCACGCCCAGCTTCACGCCCGCCTGGACGATCTGCGCCTTGCTCAGGTTCTGCAGCGGTGCCTGGATGCGGAAACCGTTGCCTTCCACACCCGCCTTGGTCGCCAGGTTGGCCATGCGCTCGAACGACTCGATGAACTCCGGACGGCAATCCGGGTAACCGGAATAGTCCACCGCATTGACACCGATAAAGATGTCACGCGCGCCAAGCACTTCAGCCCAGCCCAGCGCCAGCGACAGGAACACGGTATTGCGCGCCGGCACGTAGGTCACCGGGATGCCCTCGCCCAGCTCTTCCGGGATGTCGATGCTGGTGTCGGTCAGCGCCGAGCCGCCCATACCGTTCAAGTTCAGGCCGATCACTTTGTGCTCGACCACACCCAGATCGCGGGCGACGCGCGCGGCGGCATGCAGCTCCGCATGAGAGCGCTGGCCGTAATCGAAACTCATGGTGTAGCAGGCGTAACCTTCAGCCCGGGCCATCGCCACCACCGTGGCTGAATCGAGGCCACCCGACAGCAGGATGACCGCACGTTTTTCGTGAGTGTTCAGTTGTTCAGTCATATCAGCGCCCCGGCTCGTCATTCCATAGATATTTATGCAGCTGCAATTGCAACCGCACCGGCAGGTTGTCTGCCACCACCCAGTCCGCCAGATCCCTGGCATTGAGGTCATGATGACTTGGGGAGAACAGCACTTCCCCCGCACGGCGATCAAGACCGTACTGGATCAGCTTCGAGACCGCCCAGTCATAGTCGTCCCGCGAACAGATGACAAACTTCACCTGATCGTTGGACGTCAACAGTTCGATATTTTCATAGCGGTTGCGGTGCGCCTCTTTGGAATCCGGCGTCTTCAAGTCGACCACGCGACTGACGCGCGGATCTACTGCCGAGATGTCGAGGGCACCACTGGTTTCCAGGGAGACCTCATATCCGGCATCACACAACTGCTTGAGCAAAGGGATGGCGTTCGGCTGTGCCAGCGGTTCACCGCCGGTTACACAGACATAGCGCGGACGATATCCGGCCACTTGCTCGAGGATGTCGTCGAGGGTACGAATTGTACCGCCGCTGAACGCATAGGCACTGTCGCAGTATTGGCAACGCAACGGGCAACCGGTCAGGCGCACAAAAACCGTGGGCAGCCCGGCTGTCCGAGTTTCCCCCTGCAACGAGTAGAAAACTTCGGTAATTCTCAATGTGTCTTGCATAGTCGCCACGGGCGTAACAGCTAAACAGGCTGTCCGCCTCCGTCAGGCACTTCGGGCAACCCCGCCAACGCGTAGATCACCAGAAGCGTGTTTCAGAAAAAGGGCGTGAATTCTAACGAAAAAACCCGCGACAAGCGCGGGTTTCTTCCAAACGGGTCAAACACACTTACATGCGTTGCAGATCGCGTTGGGCCAACTGAGCAGCGGAGGTCCCCGGGTATTGGGAAACCACCTGTTGCAGAATGCCTTTGACCTTGTCGGTATGACCCAGGCGGCGCTCTACGTCAGCCAGCTTGTACAGCGAGTCCGGCACTTTGTTGTGCTTGGGATAAAGCTGCGAAACTTTGGCAAAAGCCTGACCTGCGCCCTGCAGATCACCCTTGGCCAGATTGACTTCGCCCAACCAGTACTGGGCATTGCCCGCGTATTGACTGTTCGGGTATTTACGCAGGAATGCCGAGAAAGCCTGGCTGGCCTTGTCGAAATCCTTGGCTTTGATCAGGTCGAAAGCGGCATCGTAATACAGCTTTTCCTTGGCCGGATCACCCGGTTCGCTACTTGCAGCAGGTGCCTGGGCAGCAGCCCCGGCGCCAGAGGCAGCACCGGCAGCAGCACTTGCATCGCCACCGGCAGAAGAATTCTCAGGAGTCGCGGCAGGTGCAACACCGGATCCTATGCGCCGATCAAGATCCTGGTATCGCTCCAGGGATTCCTGTTTCATGCGCGCAACCTGATTCTGCAGTTCTTCGATCACACCTTGCTGGCGCGATATCTGATCCTGCATCTGTTGCAGTTGGTTGAACAGCATGCCCTGTGCCGAGGCAGGGGCCGAAGCCGCTCCCCCGGCATAGGCGCCGTTCGTACCGTAACCCGCAGGCGGATAACTGCTCCCGCTATTGTTATAACCGGAGTTGTCATCGACCACAGGAACCGCAGCCCACACCGCAAGCGGTGCGAGACTGAGAGCCAGGACAGTTACAGCACGACGGCACGTTCGCATATCGAATTACTTACGCAGTTCGACGCGACGGTTTTGAGCCCAGGACTGCTCGTCGTTGCCGGTAGCAACTGGACGCTCTTCGCCGTAGGAAACCAGTTCCAGCTGAGCTGGGGAAACACCTTGCAGTACCAGGTAGCGCTGAACGGCTTTCGCACGACGCTCGCCCAGTGCCATGTTGTACTCACGAGTACCACGTTCGTCGGTGTTGCCTTCCAGAACAACGCGAGCGCCGTTTGCTTTCAGGTCTTTGGCGTGAACGTCCAGAGCGCGCATGGCTTCTGGCTTCAGGTCCGAGCTGTCGTATTCGAAGTAGAAGGTGGTGATTGCGCGCAGAGCAGCTTCTTCGCTCAGGGAACCGTCAACGGCACCAGTGTTTGCGCCGTAACCAGCGTTTGGATCAACAGCGCCTTCACCGGCGTTGTCGCCGCCTTTGGACGAGCAACCTACAGCTACAGCCATGGCCAGAGCCAGCGCAGCAAATTTACCAAACTTCAGCATTTCCATCGTGAAACTCCTAATGAACCCCAGTGTGTTAAGTAAAACGTAAAGCGCCGCGTCAGTTCAGGTAAGGGGACCAGGACGGTTCTCTGACTTCGCCTTGTGCGGTAGGAAGCGGGAGCCTCACGCGTCCATTAATGGACACGAGCATCAAGACTCCCCGGCCCTGCTGGCGGGTGGCGTAGATTACCATGGTGCCGTTGGGCGCAACAGTGGGTGACTCGTCCAGAGTGCTATCAGTGAGGATCTTTACACTACCTCGCTGCAAATCCTGGGCCGCCACCTTGAAATTGGTGAAACCATCCTGGCGATGGATCATCACCAGCGTCTTTTCATCCGCCGAAAGCTTCGGGTTGGCGTTGTAGTTGCCAATGAAGGTCACACGCTCGGCACCGCCGCCATTGGCGCTGGTTTTGTAGATCTGTGGTTTGCCGCCACGGTCCGAGGTGAAGTAGATGGTCGAACCATCCTTGCCCCAGTACGGTTCGGTGTTGATGCCAGGACCTGCCGTCACACGAGTGATCTGACGCGAACCCAGGTTCATCACATAGATGTCCGGGTTGCCGTCTTTCGACAGCACGAAAGCCAGGCGATTGCCATCCGGCGACCACGCTGGCGCGCCATTCAGGCCTTCGAAGTTGGTGATCTGCTCACGGCGACCGGTGTCGATGTTCTGCATGAAGATCCGTGGACGCTTCTGCTCGAACGACACGTAAGCGATACGCTTGCCATCCGGTGCGAAACGCGGCGACAGGATCGGCTCGCGCGATTGCAACAGAGTCACGGCACGGGCACCGTCGTAGTCCGAACGCTGCAGGGTGTAGCGAGTGTTCTTCTCGGAAAAACGCTCGGCTGTCACGTACAGCAGACGGGTCGAAAACGCACCTTTGATACCGGTGAGTTTTTCGAACGACTGGTCAGAGATGAAGTGCGCCATGTCACGCAGTTGCTCGGTGGTACCGGAAACACTGCCGTCAGCCACTTTCTGCTCGGTGGCCACGTTGAACAGTGCCCACTGCACCTGCAGACGACCGCCCGCTGGAGCAATGCTGCCAACCATCATGTACTGAGCACCCACCGCCTTCCAGTCACGGAAGATGATTTCGCTCGGCTGGCTTGGCTGGCTGATCATGTTTTGCTTTGGAATCGGCGAGTAGTAGCCCGAGTTCCGCAAATCGTTACCAATGATTTCTGCCATGTCGTCCGGCAGCACGGCACCGCCCTGCATGCCGAACGGTACGACGGCAATCGGGGTGGCCCGATCGCTGCCGCTGGTGACCAGAATGTTCTTTTCATCAGCCATCGCGATCCCTGCCATGCAGCAGATCACGACCAGCATTCCTCGAAGAAGGTTTCTCACAAGGCTAGATCCTCAGGTGTGAATGTCATCTTGAATGAACGATACGGAGCGAAATCGCTCGGCTTCATTCCCTGCATTTCCGTCAAACGTCCAATATTCTTCACTGCCGCGACTGCCGACGCATCGAACGGACCGTCGCCACTGGACTTGGCCACGCTGACCGAAGTCACCGTACCGTCAGGCAACATGCCGATTTGCAGCACGACCGTCATGCCTTTGCGTGCCGAAGGAGGACGAGCCCAACCTTCCGCTGCCCGCGCACGAATCAGGTCATCGAAACTGCCCGCGACTTCGTCACCCTGCTCATCGGCCAAGGCCTGCTGACGCTGTGGCGTGTCGGAAAGCAAATCTGCCAGGGCCTGAGCCTTTTTCTCTTCGGCGGATTTACGTGCCGCTTCCTGCGATTTCTTCTTCGCAGCATCAGCAGCAGCTTTCTTCTTCGCTTCGTCGGCGACTTTCTTCTTCGCCTCCTCAGCTTCAGCTTTTTTCTTGGCGTCTTCGGCGGCTTTCTTCTTCGCGTCTTCGACGATCTTCTTCTTGGCTTCTTCAGCGGCCGCTTTCTTGGCCTCTTCCTTGGCCTCTTCTTCGGCTTTCTTCTTGGCTATATCAGCCAATTGTTTCTCTTCTGCCTTCTTGGCCTCGGCTTTCTTCGCATCGTCGGCTTTCTTGGCTTCATCAGCCTTTTTCGCCTCGTCCGCTTTCTTCGCCTCGTCGGCCTTCTTGGCTTCCTCGGCCTTTTGAGCCGCTTCTTCTTTCTTTTGTTCCGCAGCCTTCACCGCTTCCTGCTCGACCTTTTTCTGTTCCATCTGCTCGACTTCGGTCTGGCGCGCGGCGGATTTCTTCGCCTCACCCGCAATCTTCTGATTGGTCTGGGTGGTTGCCTGACTTTTCGATTTCAGCTGGTACAGGGTCGCCTGGACGATCGGCTTGGCCGGCGGCAACTCGGGTGTGAAGGCAAAACTGACGAACAGCATGCCGAACACCAGCACGTGCAGGACAATCGCCAGAACACTGGGCCAGAAGTAGCTTTCCGAGGCGGACGGCTCTCGCTGTTGCTGCATCAGGGGGCCTCGGTAATCAAACCAACATTACCGACCCCGGCTTTCTGCAACCCGCCCATGGCACCCATGACGGCGCCGTAGTCGACCGACTTGTCGCCACGAATGAAGACCTGGGTACGCTTGCCGCCTTCGGTACCGGCGCGAATGATCTTGGTCACCGCGTCAGTCATCTGCGGCAGCGTCATTGCCCTGTCCTGCTGCTTTTCAGTATCGACTTCGCTGCCAAGGTTCCAGTAGTAGGTCTTGTCAGCCTTGATCGAAATGGTCAGCACCTGAGTGTTGTTGTCCTGCGGCAAGGCTTCGCTGGAAACCTTGGGCAGATCCACTTTCACGCCCTGATTGAGCATCGGCGCGGTCACCATGAAGATAACCAGCAGCACCAGCATCACGTCGATGTATGGCACCACGTTCATCTCGGCGACCGGCTTGCGCTTGTTTCGGGCTCGAGCGATTAAAGCCATCGGGAAATACCTGCTTATTCTTCGCTGGTGTGCACTTTGCGGTGCAGGATCGCCTGGAACTCATCGGCGAAGGTGTAGTAGCGGCTCAGCAAGGTTTCGCTGCGGGCAGAGAAACGGTTGTAAGCGATAACGGCCGGGATCGCGGCGAACAGGCCGATCGCGGTAGCGATCAGGGCTTCGGCGATACCCGGGGCTACGGTGGCCAGGGTCGCCTGCTGGGCGCTGGCCAGACCGCGGAAGGAGTTCATGATGCCCCAGACGGTACCGAACAGACCGATGTACGGGCTGACCGAACCAACGGTGGCAAGGAACGGCAGGCTCTGCTCCAGCTTCTCTTCCTCACGGGAGATGGCAACGCGCATGGCACGGGCCACACCTTCCATCACCGCTTCCGGATCAACACCTGGCTGCTGACGCAGACGGGAGAATTCCTTGAAACCGGCACGGAAGATCTGCTCCACGCCCGAATCAGGATCCGGGTTGCTGCCGGCCTGACGGTACAGCTTGGACAGATCGATACCCGACCAGAAGCGCTCTTCGAAGCTCTCCAGGGCGCGTCGACCGGCGCGCAGCAGATTGCTGCGCTGAAAGATCATGATCCATGAGGTCACCGATGCGGCCACCAGGGTCAACATTACCAACTGCACCACGATGCTGGCATTGCTGACCAGGCTCCACATGGAGGAATGGTCGACGACGTTAGCTTCCACGCTTTATCTCCTGCTTTGAGTGTGTACCCGTGCCGCCCGCGTCGGCAAAGGCCGCACGCAAGGATTCGGGCATGGCCCGGGGTTTCAAACTGTCGGTGCGCACACAGGCCACCAGAAACTGCCCTTCACAGAGCAGCACATTATCCGCAGCCCGCCTGACCTGCTGTCTGAAGCGCAGGCTGGCACGGTTCAATTCGATTACATCAGCGCTTACCAGCAGTTCGTCGTCCAGTCGCGCCGGCGCGTGGTAGCGCGCTTCGCTGGAATGCACGACAAACAACAGGTCCTCTCCGGCCAGTTCCGACTGGGCAAAGCCCAGCGTCCGGAGCCGCTCGGTTCGAGCCCGTTCCATAAACTTGAGGTAATTAACGTAATACACGATGCCGCCCGCATCGGTGTCCTCGTAATAAACGCGACAACGATGTGCGAACGGCTCAAGCCCGTTTTGCGCGCGCATACTCTAGTGCTTACTCCTCGGGTTGCCAATCCGGCCAGGCAACTGTTTTTTCAGTGTTTAAGGCTTTACCGCAAAAGTACCGTCCTGTGACAGTACAAACGCTGAATAAATCGCGAAAAAATGTGTATCAATCGTCCACGGCATCGAGAAACTCGTCTGCCACGGGCATCTCGCCCATTCGTGACGGAATGTTTAAGCCGAAATGCAGGTACGCATGCCGCGTCACCACCCTGCCCCGTGGCGTACGCATGATGTAGCCCTGTTGAATCAGGTACGGCTCCAGCACGTCTTCGATGGTATGGCGTTCCTCACTGATGGCAGCCGCAAGGCTGTCGATGCCCACCGGACCGCCATCGAACTTCTCGATCATGGTCAGCAGCAAGCGCCGGTCCTGATGGTCGAAACCGTGTTCATCGACGTCCAGCAGATTCAACGCCAGATCGGCCACCGACTTGGTGATATGGCCCTTGGCCCGGACTTCGGCAAAATCGCGCACCCGACGCAGCAGACGGTTGGCGATCCGCGGCGTGCCACGGGCACGACGAGCGATTTCGAAAGAACCCTCCGGATCCAGTGGCAGACCGAGAATCGCCGCCGACCGGCTGACAATCGTCGCCAGATCCGCCGTGCTGTAGAACTCGAGACGCTGGACGATACCGAAGCGGTCACGCAACGGGTTGGTCAGCATGCCGGCACGGGTCGTGGCGCCAACGAGGGTGAACGGTGGCAGATCAAGCTTGATCGAGCGCGCCGCCGGCCCTTCGCCGATCATGATGTCGAGCTGGAAGTCTTCCATCGCCGGATACAGCACTTCCTCAACGATGGGCGACAGGCGATGGATTTCGTCGATGAACAATACGTCGTGCGGCTCAAGATTGGTCAGCAGTGCCGCCAGATCCCCCGGACGTTCTAGCACCGGACCGGACGTGCTCTTGATCGACACGCCCATTTCCTGGGCAATGATATTGGCCAGCGTGGTTTTACCCAGACCCGGCGGGCCGAAGATCAACGTGTGATCCAGCGATTCACTGCGACCACGCGCAGCCTGAATGAACAGTTCCATCTGCTCGCGCACGGTCGGCTGGCCAATGTAGTCGGCCAGACTGACCGGGCGAATGGCCCGGTCCTGGACTTCTTCGCGCTCGCGCGGGCTGTGCGCGGCGGCGATCAGACGATCAGCTTCAATCACTTAAATCATTCCCTTCAGGGCGCGGCGGATCAGGTCTTCACTGCTCAAATTCTTGTCCTTGATGGCGGTAATCGCCTTGCTCGCTTCCTGCGGCTTGTAGCCCAGGGAAATCAACGCACTGACCGCATCGTTTTCAGCGGTGTTGACCGGCGCCGGGCCGTCCGGCTGGTTCGGCACCAGGGCGAACATGGCCGGCGAGGTTTCCCAGGCCTTGAAGCGATCCTTCAGTTCAACCAGCAGGCGTTCAGCGGTTTTCTTGCCGACACCCGGGACCTTGGTCAGCGCCGAGGTGTCCTGGGATTGCACGCAGCGGATCAGCTCATCGACTTCCAGGCTCGACATCAAGGCCAGGGCCAATTTCGGCCCGACACCATTGAGACGGATCAACTCGCGAAAAAAGTCTCGCTCACGCTTGCCGGCGAAGCCATAGAGTAATTGCGCGTCTTCGCGTACGACCAAATGGGTGTGCAGCGTCAGCGGTTCACCGACCGACGGCAAGCGATAAAGGGTGGTCATGGGCACTTCCAGCTCATACCCGAGGCCGTTTACATCCAGAATCAGGTGCGGCGGCTGTTTCTCAGCCAGGGTGCCGCGCAAGCGTCCAATCACGTTTCAGATCCTTGAGCGTTGGCCAGCCGTGGGCTGGCGACAGATGGAAGGCGGGAATCGGGCCGACGACCCAGGCGCGAAATCCGCATTCCGCAAAAATGATTGCTGATGCTATCAGAGACGCAGGCGCCCGCCACGACTGCGTGCGGTACCCAGGCCATGCGGCAGCAGACTGGAACGGGTGTGCGCGTGACAAATGGCAATGGCCAGGGCATCCGAGGCATCGATCTGCGGTTTGCTGGTCAACTTGAGCATGTGCATGACCATCATCTGCACCTGTTCTTTATTGGCAGCGCCGGTGCCGACCACGGCTTGCTTGACCTGGGTGGCGGTGTACTCGGCAATTTCCAGACATTCTTCGGCGCCGGCAACAATCGCCGCACCGCGAGCCTGCCCGAGCTTGAGCGCCGAGTCGGCGTTTTTCGCCATGAACACTTTTTCGATGCCCATGGTCACCGGGCCATAGGTCTGAATGATTTCGCGCACGCCGCGATAAACGATTTGCAGCCGCTCATGCAGCTCGCCGGCGCCGGTACGGATGCAGCCCGAGGCCACATAGATGCAGCCGCCGCGTCCGGTATCGCGAACAATCCCGTAACCGGTGATGCGCGAGCCGGGGTCGATACCCAGAATTAAAGTCATAACGCCTGCTGGTTCGAAATAACACAAAAACAAATGTGGGAGCTGGCTTGCCAGCGATGACGGAGTGCCAGGCGCCATCATTGCCTGATGTGCCGACGCCATCGCTGGCAAGCCAGCTCCCACATTGAATCGTAGTCGCTCTTAACCGAGCTGAGCGGCCACGTCTTCCGGAATGTCTGCGTTGGAGTAGACGTTTTGCACGTCATCCAGATCCTCGAGCATGTCGATCAGCTTGAGCACCTTCTCCGCGCCTTCCAGATCCAGTTCGGCGCTGGTGGTCGGCTGCATGACGATTTCTGCGTCGTCGCCTTTGAACCCGGCCGCTTCCAGCGCGTTACGCACCGCATAGAAGCTGGTGAACGAGGTGAACACGTCGATCGAGCCGTCTTCATGGCTGACCACGTCGTCGGCATCGGCTTCCAGCGCCGCTTCGGTCAGGGCGTCTTCGTCGACGCCCGGGGCGAAGCTGATCTGTCCCTTGCGCTCGAACAGGTACGCGACCGACCCGTCGGTGCCGAGGTTGCCGCCGCACTTGCTGAACGCATGGCGGACGGCTGCTGCGGTACGGTTGCGGTTGTCGGTCATGCACTCGACCATCACCGCCACGCCACCCGGGCCATAACCTTCGTAGGTCAGCTCTTCAACGTTGTCCGCTTCGGTCGCACCGGCGCCACGGGCGACGGCGCGATCGATGATATCGCGGCTCATGTTCGCGCCAAGGGCCTTGTCCAGAGCCAGCCGCAGACGCGGGTTGGAACCCGGATCGCCGCCGCCCTGACGGGCCGCAACGGTCAGCTCACGGATCCACTTGGTGAAGATCTTGCCTCTCTTGGCATCCTGACGTTCTTTGCGGTGCTTGATGTTCGCCCACTTGGAATGACCTGCCATAACTCGCTCCGAATTCTCTTGAAACGTTGCCCGCCCTGCTCACGCAGCAGCCAGCAAACAAAAAATCTCGACCTGCTCTCTATAGAAAGAAAAAAGGCGCATCCGAAGATGCGCCTTCAGGCCCGTCTTACTCAGCCTTTGGCGTTTCGCGCAAACGAATGTGCAGCTCGCGCAATGCCTTGGCATCCACCACACCCGGTGCTTGGGTCATGACGTCCGCAGCACTCTGGGTTTTCGGGAAGGCGATCACTTCACGGATCGACTGGGCGCCGGTCATCAGCATCACCAGACGGTCCAGGCCGAAGGCCAGACCACCGTGCGGCGGCGCACCGTACTTCAGCGCGTCGAGCAGGAAGCCGAACTTCTCTTCCTGTTCCGCTTCGTTGATACCCAGCAGACGGAACACTGCCTGCTGCATTTCCTTGCGGTGAATACGGATCGAACCGCCACCCAGCTCGGTGCCGTTGAGCACCATGTCGTAGGCGCGGGACAGAGCGCCGGCCGGGTTGGCCTCCAGCTCTTCAGGGGAGCACTTTGGTGCGGTGAACGGGTGGTGCAGCGCAGAGAAGCTGCCATCGTCGTTTTCTTCGAACATCGGGAAGTCGACGACCCACATTGGCGCCCACTTGCAAGTCAGCAGGTCGAGGTCGTGACCCAGCTTGATACGCAGCGCGCCCAAGGCTTCGCTGACGATCTTGGCCTTGTCGGCGCCGAAGAACACGATATCGCCGTCAACCGCACCGACGCGATCGAGGATCACGTTCAGGTTGGCTTCAGGGATGTTTTTCACGATCGGCGATTGCAGACCTTCAACACCGGCAGCGCGCTCATTGACCTTGATGTACGCCAGGCCCTTGGCACCGTAGATGCCGACGAACTTGGTGTAGTCGTCGATCTGCTTGCGCGGCATGCTCGCCCCGCCTGGAACGCGCAGCGCGGCGATACGGCATTTCGGATCGTTGGCCGGACCGCTGAACACCTTGAATTCGACTTCTTTGAGTTGATCGGCAACGTCGACCAGTTCCAGCGGGTTACGCAGGTCCGGCTTGTCGGAACCGTAACGACGCATGGCTTCTTCAAAGGTCATGTGCGGGAATTCGCCGAATTCCAGATCCAGCACTTCCTTGAACAGGTTGCGGATCATGCCTTCGGTCAGACCCATGATGTCTTTTTCGTCGAGGAAGCTGGTCTCGATGTCGATCTGAGTGAACTCAGGCTGACGGTCGGCACGCAGGTCTTCGTCGCGGAAGCATTTGGCGATCTGGTAGTAACGGTCGAAACCGGCAACCATCAGCAGTTGCTTGAACAGCTGAGGCGATTGCGGCAGGGCGAAGAACGAACCGGCGTGAGTACGGCTCGGCACCAGGTAGTCACGGGCGCCTTCCGGGGTCGCTCGGGTCAGGATCGGCGTTTCCACGTCGAGGAAGCCGTTCTCGTCAAGGAAGCGACGGATGCTGGTGGTCATGCGCGAACGCAGACGCAGCTTCTCGGCCATTTCCGGACGACGCAGATCCAGGAAGCGGTAGCGCAGACGGGTTTCTTCGCCGACGTCGGAGTATTCGTTAAGCGGGAACGGCGGGGTTTCCGACTCGTTCAGCACTTCCAGCTCGTAGCCCAGCACTTCGATCATGCCCGACGCCATGTTGGCGTTGGTCGCACCGGCCGGACGCAGACGCACCTTGCCGGTGATCTTCACCACGTATTCGCTGCGCACGCGGTCGGCGGCGGCGAAGCTCTCGGCGCGATCCGGATCGAACACCACCTGAGCCAGACCATCACGATCACGGATATCGAGGAAAATCACCCCGCCGTGGTCGCGACGACGGTGAACCCATCCGCAAAGGGTAATTTCCTGGCCTTCCAGGCTTTCGTTCAGTTGGCCGCAATAATGGCTGCGCATCATGGTAGTGGTTTCGCTTCTCGTAATTCGAAATTCGGTGGAGATTCCGTCGCACTCAAGCACTGCGAAATCTCACGCGTGTCGTTCGACCAGGGTTTGAACCCTAGTCAGATTTGTCGCCACCGGCCAGATTCTTCTTGGCTCCGGTCTTGAAATCGGTTTCGTACCAACCGCTGCCGCTGAGGCGAAAACCCGGCATGGACAGCTGTTTCTTGAGCTCTGGCGCCTGACAGGCAGGGCAGTCGACCAGCGGTGCCTCGCTGATCTTTTGAATGGCTTCCAACTGATGACCACAGGAAGCACATTGATAATCGTACATCGGCATGGGGGTGTCTCGGCGATCAGATTGCCACCGCGCGCAGGGCTTTGCGGCGAAAGAGCGGGATTATATCCATTAAATGCGGGCTGTGCAGCCGTAAGACTGCACAGCCCGCCACGTCATTTCAAGTATTGCCCGTTCAGGGCATGACGGCCGCCGGGGTATCGCGCAGGCCATTCATCACGCACACCACCCGCACCAGACCACTGAAGTTTTTCACCCCGCCGTGGCGCAGGTGCACTTCGCGGTCCACATGGGACAGCAGCGTGCTAACCGAACAGCCGTTGTGCCCGGCCATTTCACCGAGAATGTTCCAGTAAACCTGCTCGAGCCTCAAGCACGTGGCAAACCCGTTCAACCGCACTGATCTCGCCAGCGGCCGGATCAGCTCGAAGTCGAAATCGCTGACAAACGGATCAACCTTCAGAGCCTGCTGCGAAACGCCATGTTCGCTTTGCCTGTCTGCACCCACCATATCGCTGACACTCCTTTGTCATCGCTGCTTTTATAAAGACAACATCCTGTGCCTTCATAAAAACGCAGACGCAGAGCCAGCGCCAGATGACTAGTTGCCCAGCAACGTAGGATAAGCCGACATGTTCAGTAAGATTTGAAACAGCACGCGGACATCCATTACCCCCGGATATCCGCGCACCGGATTATCAGGCCTCGAGCAACGCGCGCAGCATCCACGCGGTCTTCTCGTGTACTTGCATGCGCTGGGTCAGCAGGTCGGCCGTCGGCTCATCACTGACTTTGTCCAGCAACGGGAAGATGCCGCGAGCGGTGCGCGTGACCGCTTCCTGGCCGTCGACCAACTGCTTGATCATGTCCTCGGCACTTGGCACGCCGACTTCTTCTTTAATAGAGGAGAGACGCGCGTAAGTCGCGTAGGCCCCCGGCGCCGGAAAACCCAGAGCGCGGATGCGCTCGGCGATCAGATCCACCGCCAGCGCCAGCTCGTTGTATTGCTCTTCGAACATCAGATGCAGGGTCCTGAACATGGGACCTGTGACGTTCCAGTGGAAGTTATGGGTTTTCAGATACAGCACGTAGGTGTCCGACAGCAGCCGCGACAGCCCCTCGACGATGGACTTGCGATCTTCTTCACTGATACCGATATCGATTGCCATGTTTACCCCCTAAGGCGATTGAATTCATCCAACAGGTGCAGACCCACTCTAGCAAGGCAGCCGCCACCTCGCAGCCGACAATCTTCACTCGCCATGCGACAAATCGACCGGGCACGTGCCGCTGGCCGGGGTAATTTGAGTCGCTGCAGGCTTTGCTGTTAAATAGGCAGTGTGTCGCTACGCCCCATTTTTCGGGGGTGTCGCGCATAGGCTGATGCCGGGCACGTGTCCAACGCCTCTTTATTGTTCCGAAGCGAACCGTGCGCCTTCAGCTCTTCCTTGTGAGCCGTCATAACGTGAGCCAATCAAAATGTTGAAGATCGTCCACCTGCTAATGGGCGCAGCGGCCTTGCTGCTGTCGTTCATACCTAGCTTGAAATCCGAAGCCGTTCCTTACCTGCAACAACCCGATGCACTTTACCTGGCCTTTTTCGGCCTGCTGAACCTGGTCATCGCTCCAGTGATTCCTTACTGGAACAAAGGCCCGCGCCAGCATCTGCAAAATCTGGTCAGCGCTCTTCTCGTGCTGACTGTCGTCCTGCAAACCCTGACCCTGATCGCACCGATGCCAGTCATCGCCGGTCAACCTGCCGTGTTGTTCAGCCTGGTGATCGCCCTGGTTGCCGTGGTTGTGCATCTGGCTGTGAGCTTCTACAAATCTTCACCGGCTGCCGCACCTGTCAGCTATGACATGAGCAATCGTGATACCGGTACCGTCAAGTGGTTCAACACCTCCAAGGGCTTCGGCTTTATCTCCCGGGATTCCGGCGATGATATTTTCGTGCACTTTCGTGCAATCCGTGGCGAAGGCCACCGCGTACTGGTCGAAGGCCAGCGCGTGGAGTTCTCGGTGATGAACCGGGACAAAGGCCTGCAAGCCGAGGACGTGATCGCCGCCCTGCCGCGTCGCTGATCCAGGGTAATAAAAAACCGCGAGCAGCCAGGCTGATCGCGGTTTTTTTATGCCTGCACAAACGTGCCTGGCATCAGTAATGCGGCGGTGGCGCCTCTTCCTCGAAAGAGTCGAACTGCCCGACCATCTCTTCCTGACGCTTGAGCAAGGCGGCCATCTGCAACTGCAGGCGCTCGATCACGCGCTGCTGCGCCACCAGTTCGTCGTTCAATGCCTGAATGGTGTCATCCTGGAAGGCCAGACGGCTTTCCAGATCGGTAACGCGTTCTTCAAGGTTCATGGTTCAGCTCTCCAGAAACGTGAAGTGTTCGGTCAACACCAGCCGCAACCGCTCACGAATGGCCGCTACCTGCTCGGCGCTGTAGGGCTTTGCCGGATGTTTGCCCCAGACTGGCGCCGGCCATGCCGCATCGTCACGCTTGCGCACGATCACATGCACGTGCAGTTGGCTGACGACGTTGCCCAGCGTTGCGACGTTCATCTTGTCAGCGTCGAACAGGTCCTTGAGCAACTCGGCCAGCGCGGTGGTTTCCTGCCACAACTGCTGCTGGTCGGCGACATCCAACTGAAACAACTCGCTGATATCGTCGCGGCGTGGCACCAGGATGAACCACGGGTAATTGGCATCGTTGGACAACAGCAGCCGGCAGAGCGGGAAGTCGCCGATGGTCAGGGTGTCCTGTTGAAGTCGTGAATCTAAAGCAAACACTGCATGCACTCCCGGCTGATCTACACAATTCAGCTTAGCGGCCATCCCGACGGGCGACGCACCAAGCGACAGGCAGGCAGCATACCTGCGAATGCGCCGGGGTTCACGAAGCCAGCACACTCAGGCCCTTGCAAGAGGCATTCATACGGACCGTGCACCATCACAGCGCCAGGTTTGCCCTCAAGCACGAACAAATGCCCGAGACGCCCAGACCAACCCGACAGCAGAGTGACCACACACTGTATGAATCCGGTACAGCCTGTAAATTTTTTGCACCAAAAGCGCACAGTGCGTCTACGCTCAGTGCGTCGGGCATCCGCCAAATACTCACTTATGGGGTGAACCGGTAACGTTTTTGGTTGTCACGCCACCCTTCGAACGTGACAACACGATGTAAAGGTATGCGTCAAGCCCCTGATACAAAAGGGCTTGAACCCCCGTTTTTATGAGGTTTTTACGGCTACAGGCGGGTGTTCAGAAAAATAAACGTGGCAACCCTGCACTTTGTGCACGCTTGTTGCATTGAGTCACACATGGTCTATAAGCGCAGCACGTGAAGTGGCAGCTTGAGACCAACCAAATACGGTGGCAGGGTTGCCCCAATGGAGATTCAAGTGTTTTGCCAGGGACTCTTTTTTACCGATGCAAAAAGGCCCAGAAACAGCGATAAAGTTGTCAGCCCGGCTGCATGGGTACTGTGAATTTGCGACATCGACCAAGCTATTTGCGACCTCGTCGTAAAGAACATGAAAGGTTGTATGTGCAAGTATCGCCAACAATGTCGGCGTGATATAAGTTTGCGCCGACACAAAAAGAAAGAGCCGCCCAGATAATAAAACAGGTGGGACGGCAGTACTCTTCTAAAACCAAAGGAGCAAATCACGATGCGCGTGATGAAGTGGAGCACAATCGCACTGGCAGTTGCAGCAGCAGCCAGTACTCAGTTGGCTACGGCCGCCCCGTTTGTTAGTGACCAGGCAGAAGCCAAAGGTTTCGTTGAAGATGCAAAACTCACCGAAACGTTGAAGAACTACTACTTCAACCGCGACAACAAGAACGGCGGCGCTGACCAGAAAGACTGGACACAAGGTTTTCTGGGTAATTTCACCTCCGGCTACACCCAGGGTACTGTCGGCGTGGGTGTTGATGCTTTCGGCTACCTGGCTATCAAACTGGACGGCGGTGACGGTACTTCCGGTTCGGGTAACATGAGCCGTAGCGATGTCGTCAATCCGAACAACGGCGCTCGCGACGTCAACGACAGCCAAGGTAAAGCCGGTGCTGCCGTTAAATTCCGCATTTCCAAAACCGAGCTGAAAGTCGGCGACCAGCAGCCAAGCACTGCTCCTGTGTTCGCAGTTGGTGGCTCCCGTATCATTCCGCAAACTGCCAGCGGCTTCCAGCTCCAGAGCAGCGAAGTCAAAGACCTTGACCTCGAAGCCGGTCATTTCTACTCGGCGACCAGCCAGGACAAAAACGCCCGTAACGGCGGCCTGTACGCGAACTACGCTGGCGTAGAAGCCAAGTCGATCGACTATTTCGGCGGCAAATACGGCATCACCGAAAACCTGAGCGCATCGCTCTACGGTGCCAAGCTGGAAGACGTCTGGAACCAGTACTACGCGAACGTGAACCTCACCACCCCTTTCGGTGGCGACACTTCGCTGAACACTGACTTCAACATCTACCGCACCACCGATACCGGTGACAAGCTGGCAGGTGACATCAGCAACACGGCCTTCTCCCTGGCAACCGCGCTGTCGTTCCTGAAGGCACACACCTTCACCCTGGCCTTCCAGAAGGTTAACGGCGATACCCCGTTCGATTACGTGGGCGTTGGCAAGAACAACCGTGGCGGCGACTCGATCTTCCTCGCCAACTCCATCCAGTACTCTGACTTCAACGGTCCAGGCGAGAAATCCCTGCAAGCCCGTTACGACCTGAAAATGGCCGAGTACGGCGTACCTGGCCTGAGTTTCATGGTTCGTTACGTCAAAGGTTGGGATATCGACGGTACCGGTCTGGCTGCAAACAGCCAATACCGCACCAGCACTGGCGCACCGCTCTACGGTGAAGATGGCAAACACCACGAAACCAACTTCGAAGCCAAGTACGTTGTTCAGTCTGGCCCAGCGAAAGATCTGTCGTTCCGCATCCGTCAAGCCTGGCACACTGCCAACGCCGACCAGGGTGAAGGCGACGTTAAAGAGTTCCGCCTGATCACCGAATACCCACTGAACATCTTGTAATCGTCAGTGGTTAGTTTCGAAGCATAAAAAAAGGCCCATCTACGGATGGGCCTTTTTATTGCCTGTCACTTGTAATAAATGCCTGACCAGCAAGTCAGGCATTTAATTAGCAACCTATCATTGTGTTGCCGATTCCTGAACCACACGAATTACGCGCTGTGGAAACGGAATATCAATACCGGCAGTCTTTAAACGATCACGCGACTGTTCGTTAAACATGAACATCACATCCCAATAGTCTGCAGTTTTAACCCAAACTCGCAGGGAAACCGTGATCGAACTGTCACCCAATGTCGAAATGACCGCTTGTGGCGCAGGGTCCTGCAACACGCGCTCATCCTTGGCCAGATCCAGCAGCACTTGACGGGCCTTCTGCAGATCCGCTTCGTAATCCACACCCACATCAAACACCACTTTGCGGGTTGGCTGACGGTTGGTGTTGGTGATGATGCCGTTCGACAGATTGCCGTTCGGCACGATGATGGTCTTGTTGTCGCCGGTACGCAGCACGGTGTGGAAAATCTGGATGCTGTCGACCGTACCCGCCACGCCTTGCGCTTCGATCCAGTCACCGATACGGAATGGACGGAACAGCAAAATCAACACGCCGCCGGCGAAGTTCGCCAGGCTGCCCTGCAACGCCAGACCGATGGCCAGGCCGGCAGCACCAATCGCGGCCACGAACGAGGTGGTTTCCACGCCGATCATCGAGGCCACGCTGACGATCAGCAGCACCTTGAGAATGATGTTCGCCAGACTGCTGATGAAGCCTTGCAGCGCCAGGTCGGCATTACGCAGCGCCAGCAGACCGCCGAGTTTTTGCGTGACCTTGTTGATCAGCCACCAGCCAATGGCCAGGGTAATCACCGCCAGCAGCACGCGGCTGCCGTATTCCATGATCATCGGAATCCACGCCTGGGACGCCTTGACCAGGTTGTCTACCTCAGCATTCAAATCCATCATCCATCTCCTGATTTCCGGCTACCCGGGCTGTAAAAAATCAGCGGCAGAAACCGCCAGGTATACATAAAACAATGTGGGAGCGAGCTTGCTCGCGAAGGCGGTGTGCCAGTCAACTCATGGCTGAATGACATACCGCTTTCGCGAGCAAGCTCGCTCCCACAGATCATCTGACCGGACTTAGTCGCGGAAGTTGTTGAACTGCAGCGGCATGCCGAATTCCTTGGCGCGCAGGGCCGCGATGGCTTCCTGCAGATCATCGCGCTTCTTGCCGGTCACACGTACCTGCTCGCCCTGGATGGCGGCCTGCACCTTGAGCTTGGCGTCCTTGATGTGCGCGACGATCTTCTTCGCCAGTTCCTTGTCGATGCCTTCCTTGAGAATGGCGTCCTGCTTCATCAGCTTGCCCGAGGCGTAAGCGTCTTTGACTTCAAGGCACTGCACATCGATCTTGCGCTTGGTCAGGGCCAGCTTCAGGATCTCGATCATCGCTTCCAGCTGGAACCCGGCTTCAGCGGTCAGGTTGACGGTCAGGTCCTTTTCCTTGAACTCGAAGCTGCCCTTGCCTTTCAGATCATAGCGACGATCGAGTTCCTTCACGGCGTTCTCGACCGCGTTGGTCAGCTCGTGTTTGTCCAGTTCGGATACCACGTCGAACGACGGCATGTAATCTCTCCAATAAAAAGGCGCGCTCGATGAGGATGGAGCGCGCTTGGCTTGCGGTTAAAATCCGGCTCATTATAACGGGTCTTTTCCCACCGATACGGCGAGCCTTGCATGCCAGTACCTTACCGAGTGAAAAACTGATGTCCACCCCCTGGCACGTTCTCGGCGCCGGCAGCCTCGGCACCCTGTGGGCCACGCGTCTGACGCGGGCCGGGCTGCCGGTGCGCCTGATCGTGCGGGATGCCGAGCGTTTGCGCAGCTATCAGGCGGCGGGCGGTCTGACGCTGGTCGAACACGGCGCAGCCACTACATATACCGTCCCCGCGCAAACGGCGGACGATCCAGAGCCGATCCGCCGCCTGCTGGTCGCCTGCAAGGCCTATGACGCCGAAAGCGCCGTCGCCCGCCTCGCCCCGCGCCTGAGCGCAGATGCCGAGCTGATCCTGTTGCAGAACGGCCTCGGCAGTCAGGACGCGGTCGCTGCGCTCGTGCCGCAGGCTCGCTGCATCAGCGCCTCCAGCACCGAAGGCGCGTTCCGCGACGGCGACTGGCGCGTGGTGTTTGCCGGCCACGGTTTCACCTGGCTGGGCGATGCCGGCCATCCGGTAGCGCCGATCTGGCTGGACGATCTCGACGCAGCAAAAATACCCCACGAATGGAGCACCGACATCCTCACCCGGCTGTGGCGCAAACTGGCGCTGAATTGCGCGATCAATCCACTGACCGTGCTCCACGATTGCCGTAACGGCGGGCTGAAACAGCATCAATGCGAAGTCGCCACGCTGTGCGCAGAGCTTGCCGAATTGCTGGAGCGTTGCGGTCAACCGGCAGCCGCGGTCAATCTGCAACAGGAAGTCGAACGGGTGGTCCACGCCACAGCGGCCAATTACTCGTCCATGTATCAGGACGTGGCGAACCGGCGCCGCACCGAAATCAGCTACCTGCTGGGCCACGCCTGCAAAGTCGCCACCCGTCATCAACTGAACCTGCCGCACCTCAATCAATTGCAGCAGCGCCTGGTCAGTCATCTGCACAGCCTTGGATTGCCCAGCGACTGAGCAGCGGCTACGCTGCCCACTTGTTCCTTTGTTGCGATAAACCTGATGCCATTGCGCCAGCGCCTCGAAAACCTGCCGGTTGGCCAGAAATTGCTGGCCGCCCTGCTGGTGTTGTTGACCACCGTCCTGCTGGTCGCCAACCTGACCTTTATCAGCGCCGCCTATTACATCTCCCAGGAAAGCATGGCGCCGCAGGCCCTGCAGACCATCGGCCGACTGATCTCCAACCCGAGCCTGGTCGCGCAAGCCCTCGAGTCGCCACAAAGCGCCGAACGCCTGCTCAAGGAACTCGACAGCTATTCGCCGTTGCGCGCGGCGGCGCTGTATGACGGCAAGGGTGACCGCATCGCCCAGGTGCAGCGTGGCGACAAGCTCAATCTGCCGGAACGCTATCGGCACGTCGAAGCCTGGCAACTGACCGAGTTTCGCAGCAACCAGTTGATCACCCTGCCCCGCCCCGGCACCGCGCCGGGGCATCTGCTGCTGGTGGCCAGCAGTGAACTGCCGATGGCGTTCTACACCGGCACCCTGACCGCCAGTCTCGGCATCCTGATTTTCAGTGTGCTGCTGTGGCTGGTGATTGCGCGGCAGATCAAACGCCTGATCACCCGCCCGATCCATGAACTGGAAGAGCTCTCGCGTCAGGTCACTCGCGAAGAGAACTATGCCCTGCGCGCCTCACGCGGCAACCACGATGAAATCGGCAGTCTTGCCGAGGCTTTCAACACCATGCTCTCGCGTATCGAGGCCCGCGAACAACAGCTCAAGCGCGCCCGTGATGACTCGCAGGCCGCCTACGATCAGGCGCAGGGCCTGGCCGAAGAAACCCGCCACACCAACCGCAAGCTGGAGCTGGAGGTCCAGGTGCGGAGCAAGATCGAGAAGAAGCTCACCGGATTCCAGAACTACCTCAACAGCATCATCGACTCCATGCCCTCGGCGCTGATCGCCCTCGACGAGCAGCTCTACGTGACCCAGTGGAACCAAGAGGCCAGCGCCCTCTCCGGGACGCGCCTGGATGAAGCGCTGAACCAGCCGATCTTCCTCGCCTTCGAACCGCTCAAGCCGTTTCTGCCGCAACTCAAGCAGACCGTGGAAGAGCACACGGTGGCGAAGATCGAGCGAGTGACCTGGTTCAAGGATGACGAACCCAAGCATTACGCCCTGACCTTTTACCCGCTGATGGGCGGTGCCGGGCGTGGTGTGGTGATCCGGATCGACGACATCACCCAGCGCCTGTCGCTGGAAGAAATGATGGTGCAGTCGGAGAAAATGCTCTCGGTCGGTGGCCTCGCTGCCGGCATGGCTCATGAGATCAATAACCCGCTCGGCGCGATCCTGCACAACGTGCAGAACATTCGTCGGCGGCTGTCGGCGGATCTGCCGAAGAACCTCGAAACCGCCGAGCAGCTCGGCATCGAACTGGACACGGTCAACCGCTACCTGCAAAGCCGTGAAGTGCCGAAACTGCTCGACGGCATCCAGCAGGCCGGCGCGCGCGCGGCAAAAATCGTCACCCACATGCTCAGTTTCAGCCGCCGCAGCACCCGGCAAATGGCGCCCTGCGATCTGCCGGCGTTGATTGATCAGGCGGTGGAAATTGCCGGCAACGACTTCGATCTGGCGATCGGTTTCGACTTCAAGGGCCAGGCGATCATCCGCCAGTTCGACCCGGCGCTCGGCCCGGTGCCGGGCACCGCCAACGAACTGGAACAAGTGCTGCTCAACCTGCTGAAAAACGCCGCGCAAGCCATTCACCAGCGCGAAGACGACAGCGAGCCGGGGCGGATCATCCTGCGCACCAAGCTCAATCCGCCATGGGCCGAGATCCAGGTCGAGGACAATGGCATCGGCATGAGCGAGAACGTGCGCAAACGTACTTTCGAGCCGTTCTTCACCACCAAGGAAATCGGCCAGGGCACAGGGCTGGGGCTGTCGGTGTCGTACTTCATCATCACCAACAACCATAAAGGGCAGATGGAAGTGCAATCGGCGCCGGGCCAGGGCACCTGCTTCACCTTGCGCCTGCCACTGACCCAACCGGCGGCCATCGCCGCCGAAACCAATCAACTACCGAGGTAACCCATGGGCTTTCGCTTGTCGAAGATCTACACCCGCACCGGCGACACAGGCGAAACCGGCCTGGGCGATGGCCGCCGCGTACCCAAGGATCACCCGCGGATCGAAGCGATTGGCGAAGTCGATACGTTGAACAGTCAGGTCGGTGTGCTGCTGGCCGGATTGATCGCCGAACGTGAGGCATTCCCGGGTTTGAATGAACTGATCGACGTGCTCACGCCCTGTCAGCATCGATTGTTTGACCTCGGCGGTGAACTGGCGATGCCGCAATATCAGGCGCTGAATGCGGCGGAAATCGAGCGCCTGGAAGCAGCCATCGATGTGTGGAACGAGGAATTGGGGCCGCTGGAGAATTTCATTCTGCCCGGCGGTTCGATGTTGATTGCCCAGGCCCATGTGTGCCGCAGTCTGGCACGCAGTGCCGAGCGCCGTTGTCAGCATTTGAATGCAATTGAGCCATTGGCCGGGGTTGGCCTGGCGTATATCAATCGGCTGTCGGATCTGCTGTTTGTGGCGGCGCGGTTGATTGCGCGGCGGCAGGGGATTGCAGAGATTTTGTGGCAGCCGGCGGCAAAACCTTCAGATATCTAGCGCCTGTACGGACGCCTTCGCGAGCAAGCTCGCTCCCACAGGTATGTGAACGACATAGAACCTGTGGGAGCGAGCTTGCTCGCGAAGGGGCCAGCTATATCAATACGAAATCAAGCTTCCGGCCAGAACGCCCGAATCCCCGCCACACCCTGAGCCCCGACACCCCACGCTTTCTCGCGCTCCGCCGGGCCAACGCCGCCAAGCAGGAACACCGGCTTGCCAAAGCCCTCGATCAACGCCGCAGCCTGCTCCCAGCCCAACGGCTGCGCATCAGGGTGGGTCAGGGTCGGCTGCACCGGCGACAGGGTGACGAAATCCACACCCATCTGCTCGGCCAGCGCCAGTTCTTCGGCGTTATGGCACGAAGCCGCCAACCAGCGCTCCGCCGGCAACGGTCGCCCCGCTTCGGCGTATTTGCGCAATTGCGCGGCGGTGATGTGCCAGCCGGCCGACGGGAAATCGCCGAGCCATTCGAACGGGCCCTTGATCATCAACTGCGCCTTGCCGGCACACAGACCGGCTGCATCCACCGCCAGATCGCGGTATTTTGGGTCGTAGCCGTTGGGCGCACGCAGCTGGATCAGTTTGATCCCGCCGGCAATCGCCTTCTGAATGCCGCGCAGCAAGGCCGGGGCTTCCAGATCTTCCGGAGTGATCAAGTATTCAGCGGGCAGGCGTGCGGCGGCGACGATTGGCTGGTTGGCGGCCGGAAACTCGTAGCCGGTCAGTTCTTTCGCGCTGACCCAGGCCAGTGGCTGACCTTCGGCACCGTGGGGTTCACCGCTGAAGCTCGAGACTTCCCAGACATCCAGCAACACCTGTTTGTCCGGGTAGTCGTGGCGAACCTTGATCAGTGGACGAGCGGCGCCCACGACAATGCCCAATTCTTCCTGAAGCTCGCGAGCCAGGGCGCTTTCGACCGATTCGTCGGCCTCGACCTTGCCGCCGGGAAATTCCCACAAGCCGCCCTGATGCTGGGTGTCGGCACGGCGGGCGATGAGGATTTTGCCGCTGTCGTCACGAATGACGGCAGCCGCGACGTGTACGCGTTTCACGGATTCAACTCCTCCAGTCCAGCCTTTTGCCACGCCTTGAAGGCGGGCCATTGGTAGATGGTTTCAACATAGGCCTGATCAACCGCCGGCAACTGCACCTGGTAGGTCCGCAGGCGCACGGCAATCGGGGCGAAGAACGCATCAGCCAGACTCACCCGGCCAAACAGATACGGCCCAGGCTCTGTGGCAGCAGCACGGCATTCAGCCCACAGCGCGAGCACGCGCTCGATATCGACCTTCACTTCCGGCGGCACCGGGTTCAGCGGTGCGTCGTGGCTCAGGTTGAACGGCATGTGATTGCGCATGGCGAAAAAGCCGCTGTGCATCTGCGCGCACGCAGAACGGGCCTGGGCGCGAGCGTAAACATCGCTCGGCCAGAGCTGTTCGGACGGAAACTGCTCGGCCAGGTATTCGGCGATCGCCAGAGAGTCGGCGATGGTGCCACGAGAGGTTTGCAGCAACGGCACCTTGGCGGTCGGCGAATGCTTGAGCAGCTTCTCGCGGGTGTCGGGCTTGCCGAGCTTGATCAGTTCTTCGCTGTAGGGTGCGCCGGTCAGCTCGACGGCCAGTGCGGCACGCAGCGACCAGGAAGAAAGCAGTTTGTCGCCGATGATCAGGTGCAGGGACATGGTGTGGCGCCTTTTCGTCAGTGGAAAGCTTCAAGACTTGTAGTGACCGGGCCGACGCTTTCGCGGGCAAGCCCGCTCCCACAGTAGTTTCGGTCGTGCACAAAGGTTGTGTACACCGCAGAACCCTGTGGGAGCGGGCTTGCCCGCGAAGAGGCCGGCAGCCCACCCTCACCCTTTGGATCAGGTGCGGTATTCGGCGTTGATCTTCACGTATTCATGCGACAGGTCGGTGGTCCAGATGATTTCGCTGCAGTCGCCACGGCCCAGTTCGATGCGGATGGTGATCTCTTCCTGCTGCATCACCGCCGAGCCCTGCGCTTCAGTGTAGGTCGCTGCGCGTGCGCCACGGCTGGCGATGCACACGTCACCGAGGAACACGTCGATCTTGCTCACATCCAGATCCGGCACGCCGGCACGGCCGACGGCGGCGAGAATGCGGCCCCAGTTCGGGTCGGAAGCGAACAGCGCGGTCTTGATCAGCGGCGAGTGGGCCACGGTGTAACCGACGTCCAGACATTCCTGATGATTGCCGCCACCGTTGACTTCAACGGTGACGAACTTGGTCGCGCCTTCGCCGTCACGCACGATGGCCTGGGCCACGTCCATGCACACCTCGAACACCGCTTGCTTCAACTTGTTGAACAGCTCGCCTTCGGCACGGGTGATTTCCGGCAATGCAGCCTTGCCAGTGGCAATCAGCATGCAGCAGTCGTTGGTCGAGGTGTCGCCGTCGATGGTAATGCGGTTGAACGATTTGTTCGCGCCGTCGAGCATCAGGTTGTGCAGCACGTCGCGGGAGACTTTGGCATCGGTAGCGATGTAGCCAAGCATGGTCGCCATGTTCGGGCGAATCATGCCCGCGCCTTTGCTGATGCCGGTGACGGTGATGGTCACGCCGTCATGCTCGAACTGACGGCTGGCGCCCTTGGGCAGGGTGTCGGTGGTCATGATGCCGGTGGCGGCGGCTTCCCAGTTGTTTTCCGACAGGTCGTCCAGCGCCGCTTGCAACGCGCCTTCGATCTTCTCGACCGGCAGTGGCTCGCCGATCACGCCGGTGGAGTACGGCAGGATCTGGCTGGCATCGACACCGGTCAGTTCGGCCAGTCTGGCGGTGGTGCGCTCGGCAGCCGCCAGGCCCGGCTCACCGGTACCGGCGTTGGCGTTACCGGTGTTGGTCAGCAGGTAACGCACGTCGTTCTGCACACGTTTTTTTGCCAGGATCACCGGCGCGGCGCAAAACGCGTTCAACGTGAACACACCGGCCACGGTCGAACCTTCGGCGCAGCGCATCACTACCACATCCTTGCGCCCGGGGCGCTTGATGCCGGCCGAGGCAATACCGAGTTCAAAACCGGCAACCGGGTGCAACGTTGGCAAAGGACCAAGACCAACAGCCATGAATGCGCTCCTTACTCAATGATGTCAGCACCGCTCACAGGGATGGCGGTGGTGTAAATGGCAAAACGCCGCGACGGCAGGAGCCGGTCGCGGCGCGGGTATTTCAGCGATTGAAACGGGAGTTACTGGATCTGCCCGTGGCAATGCTTGAATTTCTTGCCCGAACCGCAGTAGCACAGTTCGTTGCGACCCAGCTTCTGCTCGTTGCGTACCGGCGCGGTGGCGAGGGCTACATCGACCTCTTCACCCAGCACTTCCGGCTGCTCCAGACCAGGAGCCTCGGCGTGTTCGAACTGCATGCGGGCGGCCAGTGCTTCGGCCTCCTGACGCAGACGTTGCTCTTCGGCTTCCGGATCTTCGCGGCGCACCTGAACGTGCGACAGCACACGGATCGAGTCGCGCTTGATCGAATCCAGCAGCTCGGAGAACAGCGTGAACGACTCGCGCTTGTATTCCTGCTTCGGGTTCTTCTGGGCGTAGCCACGCAGGTGGATGCCGTGACGCAGGTGATCCATGGTCGACAGGTGGTCTTTCCACAGGTCGTCCAGCACGCGCAGAACGATTTGTTTCTCGAACGAGCGCAGTGCTTCGGCACCGGCCTGATCTTCTTTCTCGTTGTACGCCGCCATCAGCTCGACCATCAGCTTCTCGCGCAGGGTCTCTTCGTACAGGTGATCGTCCTCGTCGAGCCATTGCTGGATCGGCAGTTTCACCCCGAAGTCGCTTTCCAGCGAAGCTTCCAGACCGGCCACGTCCCACTGCTCTGGCAGCGATTGCGGCGGAATGTGCGCGCTGACGGTGGCGTTGAGCACGTCCTGACGGAAGTCGGCGATGGTTTCACCGATGTTGTCGGCGGCCAGCAACGTGTTACGCATGTGATAGATCACTTTACGCTGTTCGTTGTTGACGTCATCGAACTCAAGCAGCTGCTTGCGGATGTCAAAGTTGCGACCTTCAACCTTGCGCTGCGCCTTCTCGATCGCATTGGTCACCATACGGTGCTCGATCGCTTCGCCAGGCTGCATGCCCAGGGCTTTCATGAAGTTCTTCACCCGGTCAGAGGCGAAGATGCGCATCAGGCTGTCTTCCAGCGACAGGTAGAAGCGGCTGGAACCGGCATCACCCTGACGACCGGCACGGCCACGCAGCTGGTTGTCGATACGACGGGATTCGTGACGCTCGGAAGCAATCACCTGCAGACCGCCGGACTCCAGCACTTGCTGGTGACGTTTCTGCCAGTCGGCCTTGATCTGGGCGATCTGCTCGGGGCTCGGGTTTTCCAGTGCCGCGACTTCCACTTCCCAGTTGCCGCCCAACAGAATGTCGGTACCACGACCGGCCATGTTGGTGGCGATGGTCAGGGCGCCCGGACGACCGGCTTGCGCGATGATCTCGGCTTCTTTTTCGTGGAACTTGGCGTTCAGCACCTTGTGCTCGATGCCTTCCTTGTTGAGCAGGTTGGACACGTGCTCGGAAGTTTCGATGGTCGCGGTACCCACCAGGATCGGACGGCCCTGGGCCATGCCTTCCTTGATGTCGTTGATGATCGCCGCGTATTTCTCTTCGGCGGTCAGGAACACCAGGTCGTTGAAGTCTTTACGCGCCAGGGGCTTGTTCGGCGGAATGACCATGACCTGCAGGCCATAGATCTGGTGGAATTCGAACGCTTCGGTGTCGGCGGTACCGGTCATGCCGGACAGCTTGGTGTACAGACGGAAGTAGTTCTGGAACGTGGTCGAAGCCAGGGTCTGGCTCTCTGCCTGGATGTTCAGACCTTCCTTGGCTTCGATGGCCTGGTGCAGGCCTTCGGACAGACGACGACCCGGCATGGTACGACCGGTGTGTTCGTCGACCAGTACGACCTGACCGTCCTGCACGATGTATTCGACGTTGCGGTGGAACAGCTTGTGCGCACGCAGACCCGAATAAACGTGGGTCAGCAGGCCCAGGTTATGCGCCGAGTACAGGCTCTCGCCTTCGGCCAGCAGACCGACGCCGGTGAGCATTTCTTCGATGTACTGGTGACCGGCTTCGTTGAGTTCGACCTGACGGGTCTTCTCGTCGATGGTGTAGTGACCGGCCTTGGTGACCTGGCCTTCGACTTCTTCAACGTGCAATTCCAGCTGCGGGATCAGTTTGTTGATCTCCATGTACAGCTTGGAACTGTCCTCGGCCTGACCGGAAATGATCAGCGGGGTACGGGCTTCGTCGATGAGGATGGAGTCGACTTCGTCGATCACGGCAAAATTGAGTTCGCGCTGGAATTTCTCTTCCATGCTGAACGCCATGTTGTCGCGCAGGTAGTCGAACCCGAATTCGTTGTTGGTGCCGTAGGTGATGTCGGCAGCGTAGGCGGCGCGCTTCTCTTCCGGCGGCTGGAACGGCGTCACGACGCCGACGGTCAGGCCGAGGAATTCATACAGCGGGCGCATCCAGTTGGCGTCACGGCGGGCCAGGTAGTCGTTCACGGTTACAACGTGCACGCCCTTGCCGGACAGCGCGTTGAGGTAAACGCCCAGGGTCGCTACGAGGGTTTTACCCTCACCGGTACGCATTTCGGCAATCATGCCTTCATGCAAGGTCATGCCGCCGATCAACTGGACGTCGAAGTGGCGCATGCCCATGACGCGCTTGCCGGCTTCACGGGCGACCGCGAAGGCTTCAGGCAACAGCTTGTCGAGGGATTCCCCTTTGGCGATACGGGCCTTGAACTCATTGGTCTTGGCGCGCAATTGATCGTCCGAAAGGGCCACCATTTGCTCTTCGAAGGCATTGACGAGCTGCACCGTCTTGAGCATGCGTTTGACTTCACGCTCGTTCTTGCTTCCAAAAAGTTTCTTTAACAAAGGCGCAAACATATCGGCAGGATCTTCCACACTAAAGGGATGGAGGGCGGCCCCGTGAGTCGCCCGTGCAGCCCTCATGGCCGCATGCGAACGAGCATTCTACCCGGAAACGGTGGTGAGGAAAGTGGCGATATTCCACGATGCTGGCACTGCGCTTTGACGGGGCTCACTTAAAATAAGGGCGTTTTGCTCAACTTCAACCCATCAAGGCAAGAAGTTAGTTGTTGATTTAATGGGTAAAGCAGGGACAAAAGCAATGGGCGAGTGGTTCCGTTGCTTTCTGCTAACATGGCGCCTCTGTTACTTCAGGTCTTCGATCATGGCATTTCGCCCCCTTACAGCCAGAGCGCCCGCCGTTCTGCTACGCGAAGCCAAGCCGCTCAAAGCCATCCTCGGCCATGCCCAACGCCTCGCTCATCTGCAACGCCTGCTTGAAAGCCAGCTGCAACCTGCCGCCCGCGCACATTGTCATGTGGCCAAGTGGCGTGAAGGCGAACTGTCGCTGGTGGTCACCGACGGCCATTGGGCCACACGCCTGCGCTACCAGCAAAAACGCCTGCAACGGCAACTGCAGCTGTTCGAAGAGTTCGCCAACCTGACGCGAATCAAGTTCAGCGTGCGACCACCGATCGTCCAGCCTGGGGCTGTCGGGCACACGATGGACCTGTCGAGCGATGCGGCGGCGACCATTCAGTCCACGGCCGACGGGATCAGCGATCCTGGCCTGCGTGCGGCGCTTGAACGTCTGGCGGCGCACGCCAAAGACAAGGCCTGAAGCAAAAGCAAAAGATCGCAGCCTGCGGCAGCTCCTACAGTTGAAATACGTTCCCCTGTAGGAGCTGCCGAAGGCTGCGATCTTTGCTTTTAGCGGCGTTTGCTGCCGCCAAGTAATGAGCCCATCAAACCGCGCACCAGTTGCTTGCCCAGATTGTTCGCGGCCTGGCGCATAGCCGATTTCAAGGCCTGCCCCGCCGCCGTGCCCAGAAACTCTCCGGCCCGATCGGCCAGGCTCGGCTCTTCGGCTGGCGGCTTACCCGCTGGCGCATCCGGTGCCAGATCCTTGCGGCCCATCAGGATTTCGTACGCGGATTCGCGGTCGATCGGTTTGTCATATCGGCCTTTGAACGGCGACCCGGCGATCAGCATTGTGCGTTCGGTTTCGCTCAGCGGCCCGATCCGCGACTGCGGTGGCGCCACCAGCACCCGCTGGACCATCTCCGGCGTGCCTTTTTCCTGCAGCGTCCCGACCAGTGCTTCGCCGATACCCAATTCCGTCAGCACCGACAAGGTGTCGAATGCCGGATTCGGCCGGAAGCCATCGGCCACCGCGCGCAGGGATTTCTGCTCCTTGGCGGTGAACGCACGCAAACCGTGCTGGATGCGCAGACCGAGTTGCGCCAGCACGTTATCCGGCAAATCCCCCGGCGACTGGGTGACGAAATACACGCCGACACCTTTCGAGCGAATCAGCCGCACCACCTGCTCCAGACGCTCCTGCAGCGCCTTGGGCGTATCGCCGAAGAGCAAATGCGCTTCATCGAAGAACAGCGCCAGCAGCGGTTTGTCGGCGTCGCCGCGCTCCGGCAACTGCTCGAACAGCTCGGCCAGCAGCCACAGCAGGAACGTCGCGTAGACTTTCGGCGCCTCGTGTACCAGACGACTGGCATCGAGCAAATGAATCCGTCCACGGCCATCGGCGGACGGTTGCAGAATGTCTTCGAGTTGCAGCGCCGGTTCGCCGAACAAGGCTTCAGCGCCCTGCTGCTCCAGGGTCGCCAGCCGGCGCAACAGCGCCTGACTGGAACCGGTGGTCATCAGCGCAGCATCTTCGCCCAGCAGTTGCGGGTTGTCCTTGAGGTGATTGAGCAGCGCCTTGAGGTCTTTCAGGTCCAGCAGCAGCAGGCCTTCGCGATCGGCCACTTTAAAGGCTGCGTACAGCGCCGCCTGTTGGCTGTCGGTCAGTTCCAGCAGGCTGCCGATCAGCAACGGGCCCATTTCACTCAAGGTGGTACGCAACGGATGACCGGATTCACCGTGAATGTCCCACAGCGTCACCGGATAAGCCTGCGGCTTGTAATCGAGCCAGGGCATCCCGGCGATACGCTCGGCGACCTTGCCCTGCGGATTGCCGGCGGCACCGAGGCCGCACAGATCGCCCTTGATGTCGGCGGCGAACACCGCGACCCCGGCGTCACTGAATGCTTCGGCAAGGCGTTGCAAAGTCACGGTCTTGCCGGTCCCGGTCGCACCGGCGATCAGCCCGTGGCGGTTAGCCAGGCGCATGGCCTGAGCAATCGGTTGCCCCGCCAGATCGGCGCCGATAACGAGTTGCGATGTGTCAGGCATTTTGTCACCTATGGTTAATCTTTAATCCGCTGTGGCCGATAGCTAAGGCGAGAACCGACTGAAAAGTCGGTCGGACATTTCCCTAAGGAGAGTCGGAAATATCAGTTTGTTTCACCCTTGCCCATATTGCGCGTCTTTATAAAAGCACGCCCAGGACATTAAGACCTTAGCGGAACCCCAAGCCATGAACAAAAACCTGCGCTTCAGCCATAAAATTTTGCTTGCCGCCGCCCTCATCGTCATCGCCGCTTTCGCCTCGTTCACGCTGTACAACGACTGGCTGCAACGCAACGCGATCCGCGATGACCTGAACAACTATCTCAACGAGATGGGCGAAGTCACCGCCGACAACATCCAGACCTGGCTCAACGGGCGCATTCTGCTGGTGGAGAACGCCGCGCAGAACATCGCCATCAACCCGGAACCGGCCAACGTCGCCAGCCTGCTGGAACAGAAGTCCCTGACCTCGACATTCATGGCGACCTATCTGGGCGATGCCACCGGTCACTTCACCATCCGCCCGGACGTGAAGATGCCGGACGGTTTCGATCCACGGGTGCGCCCTTGGTATAAAGGTGCCGAGAGCAGCAGTGCCTCGACCCTGACCGAACCGTACATCGACGCCGCCACCGGGCAGTTGATCATCTCCATCGCCACCGCCTCGAAAAAAGCCGGCCAGAGCGTCGGCGTGGTCGGCGGCGACCTGAGCCTGCAAACCCTGGTCGACACCCTCACCGCGCGGGACTTCTCCGGCATGGGCTACGCGTTCCTGGTCAGCGCCGACGGCAAGATCCTCGTGCACCCGGACAAGGCACTGGTGATGAAATCACTGAAGGAGGCCTATCCGCAGGACACCCCGCGCATCAGCAGCGACTTCAGTGAAATCAGCGTCGATGGCAAGACCCGCATCGTCAGCTTCACCCCGATCAAAGGCCTGCCGTCGGTCAACTGGTACATCGGTCTGTCGGTGGACAAGGACAAAGCCTTCTCGATGCTCAGTGAGTTCCGCACCTCGGCGGTGATTGCCACGGTGATTGCGGTGGTGATCATCATCGCGCTGCTGGGCATGCTGATTCGCCTGCTGATCCAGCCGCTGCACGTCATGACCCGCGCCATGGAAGACATCGCCGATGGCGAAGGCGACCTGACCAAGCGCCTGACCATCGTCAATAACGATGAGTTTGGCGTGCTGGGTACCGCATTCAACCGTTTCGTCGAGCGTATTCACGGCTCGATCCGTGAAGTGTCGTCGGCCACCGGCCAGGTCAACGAGGTCGCGTTGCGCGTGGTCGCGGCGTCCAACTCGTCGATGTACAACTCCGACCAGCAAGCCTCACGCACCAGCAGCGTCGCCGCCGCGATCAATCAACTGGGCGCCGCCGCCCAGGAAATCGCGCGCAACGCCGCGCAAGCCTCGAACCAGGCCAGTGATGCCCGCGGCCTCGCCGAAGACGGCCAGCAAGTGGTGGATCGCAGCATCAAGGCGATGAATCAACTGTCGAGCATGCTCAGCGCCTCCAGCACCAACATCGAGTCGCTGAACAGCAAAACCGTGAACATCGGGCAGATCCTCGAAGTGATCACCAGCATCTCCCAGCAGACCAACCTGCTGGCACTCAACGCCGCCATCGAAGCGGCGCGTGCCGGTGAGGCCGGACGTGGTTTTGCCGTGGTCGCCGACGAAGTACGCAACCTGGCGCACCGCACCCAGGAATCGGCGCAGCAGGTGCAGACCATGATCGAGGAGCTGCAAGTCGGCGCCCGAGAGTCGGTGAGCACCATGAGCGACAGCCAGCGCCACAGCCAGGACAGCGTGGAAATCGCCAACCTCGCCGGCGAACGCCTGAACAGCGTGACCCAGCGTATCGGCGAAATCGACGGGATGAACCAGTCGGTGGCGACCGCGACCGAAGAACAGACGGCGGTGGTCGAGTCGATCAACGTCGACATCACCGAGATCAACACGCTGAACCAGGAAGGTGTCGAGAACCTGCAGGCGACCCTGCGTGCCTGTTCGGATCTGGAGCAGCAGGCTTCGCGCCTCAAGCAATTGGTTGGCAGCTTCCGCATCTAGGGCGCTGAGACTGGCCTCTTCGCGAGCAAGCTCGCTCCCACATTTTATCTGTGTCGTTTGCAGATCCCTGTGGGAGCGAGCTTGCTCGCGAAGGCGTCCTGTCAAACACCACAACACCTCGCAAAAAACCCCACCGCGTATTCCCGACCGAACATCTATTCTGGATAAAGGTCAACCAAGGGAGTGCAACGCAGCGGAGGGTTGATCACTGTGCATATCGCCGACATCACCATGTTCTACGCCCCGGCCAGCGGCGGCGTACGCACCTACCTGGACGCCAAGCATCGTCGGCTGGGCGTCAAACCCGGGATTCGCCACAGCCTGCTGATCCCCGGCGCGCACTTGAGTGAACACGATGGCGTCTACACGGTGCCTGCTCCCGCCCTGCCCTTCGGCAAGGGTTATCGCTTCCCCGTGCGTCTCGCCCCTTGGCGCAATGTCCTGCAGGATTTGCAGCCGGAGCTGATCGAAGTCGGTGATCCGTACCTGACGGCCTGGGCGGCGCTGGATGCACGACGGCAACTGGACGTGCCGGTGATCGGCTTTTATCACTCGGATCTGCCGTTGCTGGTGGGTAACCGCATGGGTCATTGGGTCACGCCGAATGTCGAGGCGTACGTCAGCAAACTGTATGGCAACTTCGACCGGGTGCTGGCGCCGAGTCAGGTGATGGCCGACAAGCTCCGGGGCCTGGGGGTGCGCAACGTCTTCGTGCAGCCGCTCGGGGTCGATCTGCAGACCTTCCATCCTGACGCCCGCGACAACGGTTTGCGCGCCGAGCTGGGGATTGCCGAAGATACCCGCCTGCTGATCTTCGCCGGGCGCGGATCCAAAGAGAAGAACCTGCCGATACTGCTCAAATGCATGCAACGTCTCGGCCCGCGCTACCACCTGCTGCTGGTCGGTTCATCGATGCCCGCTGTGGTCCCGGACAATGTCAGCGTGATCGACGGGTTCTGTCCCGCCGCCACCGTCGCAAGGTTGATGGCCAGCGCCGACGCCCTGCTGCATGCCGGCGATCAAGAAACCTTCGGTCTGGTGATCCTCGAAGCCATGGCCTGCGGGATTCCGGTGGTCGCCGTGGCGGCCGGAGCATTTGAAGAAATCGTCGCCGAAGACTGTGGCTTGCTCTGTGCGCCGAACAACCCGCAAGCCATGGCCAATGCGGTGCGCGAGCTGTTCAGTCGCGGCTGCGTGAAACTCGGCCAACAAGCCCGGCAACACGTCGAACGGCGTTATTCCTGGGACAGCGTGGTTGACAGCCTGCTCGGCCATTACCACGCGGTGCTCGGTCACTCGCTGCCAAGGGTGGCCAATGGCTGATTCCTTGAATGACCGCGCAGTGCTGCTGGTGCTGCACGACGTGGCGCCGTCGACATGGGCGGATTATCGGCCATTTGTCGAGGCGGTCGACACGATGGGTGGCGTGCCGATGACCTGGCTGGTCGTTCCGGATTTCCATGGTCACGACGCGCTTGAGGATCATCCCGCGTTTTGCCGAATGCTCGGCGAGCGCGTGGCCCGTGGCGATGAACTGGCCTTGCACGGTTTTTTCCATGACGACCGCGAGCCGGCACCAACCACGCCGCGCGACTGGTTCATGCGCCGGATCTACACCCACGAAGGCGAGTTTTATCGCCTGTCCCGCGAAGCCGCCCTGGCTCGCCTGCACGCCGGCATTGAACTGTTCCGGCGCAATGAATGGCCGTTGCACGGCTTCGTCGCCCCGGCATGGCTGATGAGCGAGGGCACGCGCCAGGCGCTTCGTGAAACACCATTGCGCTACAGCAGCGACCCGCAACATCTTTATCAATTGCCGGATTTCACCCCGATCAACGCTCCCGGTCTGGTCTGGAGCGCGCGCAGTGCCTGGCGCCGGGGTCTGTCAAAACTTGTCAGCGAGCAACGCGAACAGCGGTGGCGCGACGCACCGGTGATTCGTCTAGGCTTGCACCCGGTAGACATGCGCCACGTCTTCGCACGTGATTACTGGCTACGAACCCTTGAACGGCTGCTGGCAGAAGGACGCACGCCCATGACCAAAATCGACTGGCTCAGCGAGCAACGCGGGCGAATGGAGCGCGCTGCATGAGTCGCGGCATTGTGCTGTTGATCGGCCTGCTCGCTGCTGTACTGATCCCGGTGTTGCTCGGCGGCGGCGAGATCGGTGCGCGCCTGCAAAACTTCCCGCTGCAATGGCTGCTGATCATGTTCGGCATGATTCTGCTCTGCTGGGGTATCAACACCCTGCGCTTGCGCTTGCTGCTGGGCGATCAACGCGAGCGGGTAACACCGCTGAAAAGCCTCGGCGTGGTGATGGCCGCGGAGTTTGCCTACTGCGCCACACCCGGCGGCAGTGGCGGGCCGCTGACGATCATGGCGTTGCTGGCGCGCAGCGGTGTGCGCCCGGCCCGTGGCAGTGCGGTGTTTGCCATGGATCAGTTGAGCGATCTGCTGTTCTTTCTCTGTGCCTTGAGCGGCATCCTGATTTACGCCTTGTTTCAGCACCTCAGTGACCGCCTCGAATGGTTGCTGATGGTCAGTGCGGTGTCGCTGTTCGGTGGCCTGTTCAGTTGCGTGCTGCTGGCGCGCTACCACCGCCGTCTGATCCTTTTAAGCGGGCGCCTGCTCGCTCGCCTGAACGTGCGGCCCGCCACTCGCCGGCGCTGGGCACGCAAGCTGCTGCATTTTCTCGCCGCGTTCATCGATACGCTCAAGTTGCCGTGGCAGACCCTGATCAAAGTCTTCGCCCTGACCTGCGTGCACTGGCTGCTGCGCTACAGCGTGCTGTACCTGGCCTTGCGCGGACTGGGCGCGGACCTGCAATGGGCCTGGAGTTTTCTGGTGCAGATGCTGTCGCTGGGGGCTGGTCAAATGAGCCTGCTGCCCGGTGGCGCTGGGGCGGCAGAACTGACCTCGGCAGCGCTGCTGGCGCCGATGGTCGGCAAATCCACCGCAGCGGCAGCGATCCTGATCTGGCGGGTGGTGACGTTCTATTTCTATCTGGTGGTGGGCGGGCCGGTGTTTCTGTTGATGCTCGGACGGCCGCTGCTCAAGAAGCTGTTGAAGATCAGGCAGGCTTCTCAGGTTCGTCCGCCTTCTCCTTGAGCTGCTCCCACAGCTCGGCGGCGCCGGGAAACTCGGTGCCATCCTCCGGACTGAGGTCATCCGGGTCGTAGCGGCTCAGACAGCCTTCGCCCAATGTGGCAGGTGCTTTCGAAGTGGCTTTGTCCAGTGGATCGCTCACGGGCGGTTCCTCAACGGCTGAAACGAAAAAAGGCCTGGGACGATTGAACGCCCAGGCCCTTCTTTATTCAAGTACGCGCAGATTCGATCAGAACACCACGGTCTTGTTGCCGTGCACCAGCACGCGATCTTCGAGGTGATAACGCAGGCCACGGGCCAACACCATCTTCTCGACGTCACGGCCGAAACGCACCATGTCTTCGATGCTGTCGCTGTGGCTGACACGCACCACGTCCTGCTCGATGATCGGACCGGCGTCCAGCTCTTCGGTCACGTAGTGGCAGGTTGCGCCGATCAGCTTCACGCCGCGCAGCGACGCCTGATGGTATGGCTTGGCACCGACGAACGACGGCAGGAAGCTGTGGTGAATGTTGATCACCTTGTGCGCGTATTCGCGGCACAGCGCTGGCGGCAGGATCTGCATGTAGCGCGCCAGTACCACCACTTCGGCATCGTGCTGTTTGACCAGACGCGAGACTTCGGCGAAGGCCGGCTCCTTGTCCTGCGGGTTGACCGGGACATGGTAATAAGGAATGCCGTGCCACTCGACCATGCTGCGCAGGTCGTTGTGGTTGGAAATCACGCAGGAGATTTCGCAATCGAGCTCGTCGCTGTGCCAGCGGTGCAGCAAGTCGGCCAGGCAGTGGGATTCGCGGCTGGCCATCAGCACCACGCGTTTCTTCTGCTCGGTGTCGGTGATGCGCCAGTCCATCGAAAACTCTTCGGCGATCGGCGCAAACTTCTCGCGCAGCACTTCAATACCGAACGGCAGCGAATCGGCGCGGATCTCGTGACGCATGAAGAACCAGCCATTCTGATTATCCGAATGGTGGCTCGCTTCGGTGATCCAACCGTTGTGGGATGCCAGAAAGTTACTGACTTTGGCAACGATGCCAACGCGGTCAGGGCAGGAAATCACCAACCGAAAGGTGCGCATGGGGGGGAAACTCCAGAACTTCGCAAAGGCGGCCATTCTAGCGACTGTGCGCGGAAACTGCAGTATTGATGACCACATCCCCGCAGGCAGGCCCGATTCGCGGCGTCTGACGTCACGCGCGGCAAAACTATAGTCCTGCAGTGAAGCTGTTCGGCCAGATAATTGTGAATACTCGTGATGACTGCATCACATTATTTAAATGACCATTCAATTCAACGGTTATTCCACGTAACTAATTCAAATAAAAAAACCGGTTAAATGTTTACTTGATGAAACAGCCTGACTATTATTGCGGCACTGTCCCTGCCATTCAACACATCCGCATAAGGTAGTTACCATGTCCTTGATCAACGAATATCGCGCCACCGAAGAAGCAATCAAAGAGCTGCAAGCGCGTTTGAAGAATCTGTCGCAAGACGACAAATTGCAAGCCGAGCTGGAATTCGAAGGCAAACTGCGCACCCTGATGGGCGAATACTCCAAGTCCCTGCGCGACATCATCGCCCTGCTGGATCCGGAATCGAAAACCAAAGGCACCCGTGGCGCCGCAGTCAAAACTACCGGCACCAAGCGCGCGCGCAAAGTTAAACAATACAAAAACCCGCACAATGGCGAAGTCATCGAAACCAAAGGTGGCAACCACAAGACTCTGAAAGAGTGGAAAGCCAAGTGGGGCGGTGACGTGGTTGAAGGCTGGGCTACCCTGCTGGGCTAAGCCGCAACGCCTGCCGCAGACTGCTTCTGCGGCCCATGAAAAACGCCAGCATATGCTGGCGTTTTTTTATGCCCGGCATTTCACGGGCACACTATGTTCGATTTCAAAGATTCAAACGTTTGCGCAATGCCTGGACATAATTCTGCCACTCATTGAGCACTTGATTCTGTATCGGCGTAGCACTAAGCACCCATTGCTGCGCGGCCTCGGCAAAAGATTGCAGGGTATTAGGCGCGCCCATTTGCGGCTCGGACAAACGCTGCTGGCAGAATATTCTCCAGCGTTCTTGCTCCTCGGAATTCAACGTATCGGGAAAGTTACGTGCGCGATATCGAAAGAGTAATTCCGGCAGACGTTCATCATCGAACGGCCAGTGTTCTTGCGCTAATTGCGCCGGATCCGCCGTCCTCACTTGCTCGCATAGACGCCGGTCACGATCACCGATGAATCCATCGTACAACTGCTGTTCCGGATCTTCGCTCGGCGTGAAGTCTTCGCTGGCGTAAATCGCCGCGACTTTATCTTTCCAGACTTGTTGTGCGTCACTTAGCCGCAGTGCACGCGCCTGATACAGCGCCATATCCAGACCCAGGCGCTGCTGATCGTCGGCGCGCAACACCGACAACGGCGCCACCACCGGGCAGCGATTGATGTGAATCAGTTTGAGCGGCACCGGCAGTTCACCCTCGGCGAGGTCGTCGCGGCGGGTGTACAGGCGCCGGCGCAGGGTTTCGGCATCCAGGTCCAGCAAGCCTTGCGGATCAAGGTGCAGGTCACAGACGATCAGCGCATTGCGATTGCGCGGATGCCAGGCCAAGGGCAGCACCACACCGACATAGTGCCGCGCCGCCGAAAATCGTCCAGAGATATGCACCAGCGGTTGCAGCAGACGAATCTGATCCATGACCTTTTGCTTGCTGCGCAGTTGAAACAGCCAGTCATACAACTTCGGCTGTTTCTCGCGGATCAACCGCGCCAGCGCGATGGTGGCGCGCACGTCCGAGAGTGCTTCGTGGGCATGCCCATGGTCGATGTGGTTGGCGGCTGTCAGGCGTTCGAGCTTGAGGGTGACCTTGCCTTGGTCATCGGTTGGCCAGACCAGCCCCTCCGGGCGTAGCGCATACGCGGCACGCACCACATCGATCAGGTCCCAGCGACTGTTGCCGCCCTGCCATTCACGGGCGTACGGATCGAAGAAATTGCGATAGAGACTGTAGCGGGTCATCTCGTCGTCGAAACGCAAGGTGTTGTAACCCGCGCCGCACGTGCCGGGCGCCGCCAGCTGTGCGTGCACGCGGGTCATGAAGTCGGCTTCGCTCAAACCCTGTTCGGCGAGACGACTTGGGGTGATACCGGTGATCGCGCACGCCGCCGGGTGCGGCAGGATGTCTTCGCTGGGCTGGCAGTAGAGGTTGACCGGTTCGTCGATTTCATTGAGGTCGTGGTCGGTGCGAATCCCGGCGACCTGCAGCGGACGGTCGTTGCGCGGATTGATGCCGGTGGTCTCGTAGTCGTACCAGAAGATTGAAGTCACGGGCGGTTCCTGAACTGAAGATCGGCAAAGTCTAGGCGTTGAACGGCCGTCGCGGCCAGCGCTGTGTCATTCAACCACCGCGCATCACACGATGTGCAATACATAGTTATGTCGTTTTCCCCCAAGAGGCTGCTAGCATCGGACGGACTTCGCATCCCGATCCGGCCCCATCAGGTAGCCCATGCTCGAGAACACAGCACTGCCACGGAAAGCACCGCTGAACCCGCCACTCGATACCCGCTATCAAGTGGAAACGCCGGAGGGCATCGACCTGCCGTTGCGCCCGGCCGGTCTGATGGTGCGCAGCCTCGCCTTCGGCATCGACCTGGGCATTCGCGGGGCCATCCTCGGCGTGCTGTTGCTGGTGCTGGCGTTTCTCGGCAAGCTCGGCATCGGTCTCGGTTCGTTGCTGCTGTTTGCCGTCAGCTGGTGGTACATGGTGCTGTTCGAAGTGCTGCATCAGGGCCGCTCGCCGGGCAAGCAATGGATGGGCCTGCGGGTGATCCACGATGACGGCACACCGATCGGCTGGTCGGCCTCGCTGCTGCGCAACCTGCTGCGTTTTGTCGATCTCTTGCCGTTCGGTTATGCCTTCGGCGCCATCAGTTGCCTGCAACATCCCACCTTCAAACGCCTCGGCGACATCGCCGCCGGCACCCTGGTGGTCTACAGCGAACGCGCCCTGCTCCGCCCGCAATTACCTGACGCCCAGCCACGCCGTTCACCGGTGCCGCTCAACCTCGGCGAACAACGCGCCCTGCTCGCCTTCGCCGAACGCCAGGCTGAACTGTCGCCGGCGCGGGTCAACGAGCTGGCCGCGCTGCTCGCCCAACCGCTGCACATCACGGCGCCCAAAGCGGTCAGCGAACTCAATGGCATCGCCCGCGGCTTGTTGGGTCCGACATGAAGCAGAGTCTTTTCGAAACTCGCCACAAGGCCGAATGGGAGCGCTTCACCCTGGCCCTCGAACGTCTCGAACACGGCAAGGACACCTCGCAGGTGGCCGCTTTCCCCAAGGCTTATCGACGCCTCTGCCAGCATCTGGCGCTGGCACAGGAGCGTGGTTACAGCAGTTTTCTGATCGACTCGCTGCAACAGTTGGTGTTGCGCGGTCACCAGCAGCTGTATCGGCACCGCAGTCGTTTCGGCGCCAACCTGCTGGGTTTCATCCTCGCTGACTTCCCTCGACTGGTGCGTGCCGAATGGCCGTTCGTGCTGGCCGCCGGTCTGGTGTTTTTCGGCAGCCTGATCGGCTTTGCCTTGCTGGTGTATGCCTTTCCCGAATTGATCTACAACCTGATCCCCGCCGAACAGGTGCGCGACATGCAGAGCATGTACGACCCGGTGGCCGGGCACCTCGGGCGCTCGGCCGAACGAGCGGCCAGCGAAGACTGGGTGATGTTCGGTTATTACGTGATGCACAACATCGGCATCGCCTTTCAGACCTTCGCCAGCGGTTTGCTGCTGGGCGTGGGCAGCGCGTTCTTCCTGTTCTACAACGGATTGATCATCGGCGCGGTGGCCGGGCATCTGACTGAAATCGGTTTCGGGCAGACGTTCTGGTCGTTCGTGATCGGCCACGGAGCTTTCGAGCTGAGCGCCATTGCCCTGGCGGGTGCTGCGGGGCTGAAACTCGGCTGGGCAGTGATTGCGCCGGGGCGGCTGACGCGCGGTGAGGCGCTGGTGCAGGCGGCGCGCAAAAGCGTGCAGTTGGTGTGCGGCGTCATGCTGTTCCTGCTGATCGCGGCGTTCATCGAAGCGTATTGGTCGTCAAAGACCGGGGTCACACCGCCGACCAAATATGCGGTCGGTGCCTCGTTGTGGATCGCAGTGGCGGTCTATCTGCTGTTCGCCGGAAGGACACGCCATGCGCCTGAGTGACGCCACGGTGGCGATCCGCCCGCGCACCAGCTGGGAAGCCATGGACCTGGGCGTGCTCATGAGCCAACAGCACCGACGCCTGCTGATGACCAGTTGGGCCATCGTCACCCTGCCGCTGTTCGCCGTGCTGACCTTGTTGCTGTGGGATTCGCCGTCGCTGGCGGTGTTGATTTTCTGGTGGCTGAAACCGGTCTACGAACGCCTGCCGCTGTACATCCTGTCCAAGGCCCTGTTCGGCGAAACACCGACACTGAAACAAGCCCTGCGTGAGTTCCCGCGGCTGCTCAAACCGCAATGGCTGGCCAGTCTGACCTGGCGCCGCCTGAGCCTGAGTCGCAGTTTCCTGCTGCCGGTGCTGCAACTCGAAGGCCTCGACGGTACCGCCCGTCAGCAACGCTTGCAGGTGTTGCTGCAACGCAATGCCGGCGCCGCGCAATGGCTGACGATCATCGGCATGCATCTGGAAACCGCACTGTGGATCGGCCTGATGGTGCTGTTCTACATGTTGCTGCCACAGCAGATTGAAACCGACTGGGACTGGCAATCGCTGATCCTCGACACCGATCACCACTGGCGTTGGCTGGAACACCTGACCAACGCTTTCTACGCGCTGGTACTGGTGGTCTGGGAACCGATTTATGTCGCCTGCGGTTTCAGCCTGTATCTGAACCGGCGCACGGCACTGGAAGCGTGGGACATCGAGCTGGTATTCCGTCGTTTGCGCCAGCGCCTGAACAGCAGCGCGGTGGGTTTGTTGTTGGCGGTCTGTCTGTTGCTGCCGTCGGTGCCACCCGTATGGGCTGCGGCCGACCCCGCCAGCGCACCGGAGGCGCCACGCCTGCTGCACCAACCGCTGACCAGCCAGGCTGCGCACGACAGCATCAAGGCACTGCTCGAACAACCGCCGTTCAAGAATAAGGAAAGCGTGACCCGCTATCGCTTTGGCGACGACCCGGCAGCCCAGGCCGAGGGTAAACCCGGTGAGGCGCCGCAATGGCTGAAAACCCTGCTCGGCTGGCTGGACAGTCAACGTTTCAATGCGCTGGCGGGCCTGATTGAAGTGCTGTTGTGGGGGGCGTTGATCGCCGCTGTCGGCTGGCTAATCTGGCGTTATCGCGAGTTCCTGCGCACCTTCGTCAGCCGTCGGCCGAAGCTGCCCGCCCGCATCAGGCCACCTGAGCCGCAGCAGGCGTTCGGCCTCGATCTGAACCCGCAATCCTTGCCCGACGACATCGCCGCCAGCGCCGAACAACTCTGGCAGACCCAGCCGCGCGCCGCACTGGGCCTGCTCTATCGCGGATTGCTCAGCCGTCTGCTGCACGACTTTGCCCTGACCTTGAAAGCCGCTGACACCGAGCATCAAGTGCTGCTGCGGGTCGAGCAACTGCAGCGCCCTGAACTGCTGGCGTTCAGTCGCAGCCTGACGCAGCACTGGCAGAACATGGCCTACGGGCACCGCGTACCGGCGGCGCATCTGCAACAGGAATTGTGTGACGGCTGGCGCGCCTTGTTCGACCATGGAGCGCGCACTTGAACCGGCGTAGCGCGTGGCTGCTCGGCGGGCTGATCGTCGCCTTGCTCGCGGCGTTGAGCATTTATCTGTACCTCAAGGCCCGGCCTTATCAGGAAGTGATCGATCACGGCCCTTCGCCCCAGGCCCAGGCCAATCCTTATCTGGCGGCAGAGATGTTTTTGCGTGAACGCGGGCTCAACGTCGGCCATGCCGAAACGCTGGCAGTGCTGCCGGATATCGATCCGCGTCGGCACACCCTGCTGTTGTTCGGCGAACGTTCGCGCATGACCCCGCGTCAGGTCGATCAGGTGTTGAACTGGGCCCGCGCCGGTGGGCGCCTGGTGTTCGTGGCCGAAGCGCTGTGGGACAAGCAGGCCAGACAAAGCGCTGACCTGTTGCTGGATCGGGTGCAGTTGCACCAGTCCCTGAGCAAGGATCTCAAGGAGCCGCCGGCGGAGTTGGCCGATGATCCGTACCCGAACCTGACCAAGCTCTACCTGGAAGACGAGGACGCTCCCGCCTACGCCGGTTTCGACACCGCGTTCCATCTGGACGACCCGAAGAATCTCGCCCAGGCCTGGGCCAACAGCGCCAAGGCCACGCACATGATGCAACTGCCGTACGGCCTCGGCTCGATCACCGTGGTCACCGATGCCGAACTGTGGAAGACCCCGGCCATCAGCAAGCACGACAACGCCTGGCTGCTCTGGTACCTGAGCGCCGACACCGACGTCACGCTGATTTTCAATACGGTGCACGATGGTTTGCTGACCTTGCTCTGGCGTTACTTCCCGCAAGCCATCGTCGCCCTGCTGGCGCTGATCGGCCTCGGCCTGTGGCACGTTGCTGTGCGTCACGGGCCATTGCAGGCGCCCGCCGCGAGTGGCCGCCGGCAGTTGCAGGAACACCTGCGCGCCAGTGCCGATTTCATCCTGCGTCACAACGGTCAGCACACGCTGTTGCAAGCTTTGCAGCTGGACGTGCTGCGCCGTGCCCGCCGCCGTCATCCCGGCTTCGACCAATTGAACGTGGCCGAGCAATGGCTGGTGCTGTCGCGTCTGACCCGCCAGCCGACCCGCGCCATCAGTCAGGCCCTGAGCCCGGTGCCGAAACAGCGCATGAGCAGCGCTGATTTCAGTCGCCAGGTAGCCCACCTGCAAACCTTGAGGAACACGCTATGAGTGAACAGATCGAGCCCGGCAGCGCCAGCCACGCCGCCCAGCAACGCCAGCGTGCCAGCCAGTTGGCGCAAGCGCTGCGCGGCGAATTGCAGAAGGCCCTGATCGGCCAGAACAGCGTGATCGACGATGTGCTGACCGCGTTGATCGCCGGCGGTCACGTGCTGCTTGAGGGCGTTCCGGGGCTGGGCAAGACCTTGCTGGTGCGGGCGCTGGCGCGCTGCTTCGGCGGCGAGTTCGCGCGCATCCAGTTCACCCCGGACCTGATGCCCAGCGACGTCACCGGCCACGCGGTGTACGACCTGCACACCGAGCAGTTCAAGCTGCGCAAGGGGCCGCTGTTCACCAACCTGCTGCTGGCCGACGAGATCAACCGTGCACCGGCGAAAACCCAGGCGGCACTGCTCGAAGCGATGCAGGAACGCCAGGTCACCCTCGAAGGTCGGGCGCTGCCGATCGCCCAGCCGTTCATGGTGCTCGCCACGCAAAACCCGATCGAGCAGGAAGGCACTTATCCCTTGCCGGAAGCCGAGCTCGACCGCTTCATGCTCAAGGTACGCATGGATTACCCCGAGGCCGAGCAAGAGCTGAACATGGTGCGTCAGGTCAGCCGCTCGACCCGCGCCGACATGCTTGATGTGCAGCCGCTGCGCACCGTCCTGCAAGCCAAGGACGTGCAAGCCTTGCAACGCATCGCCAGCGATCTGCCGATCGACGATCAAGTGCTCGATTACGCCGTGCGCCTGGCGCGCAGCACCCGCTCCTGGCCCGGCCTGACCCTTGGCGCCGGGCCGCGTGCCTCGATTGCGCTGGTGCGTTGCGCTCGCGCCCGCGCGTTGCTGCGCGGCGGCGAGTTCGTGATTCCCGATGACATCAAGGGTTGCGCGCTCTCGGTGCTGCGCCATCGGGTGCGAGTGGCGCCGGAGCTGGACATCGAAGGTCTGCAGGTCGATCAGGTGCTGCAACAATTGCTCGACCAAGTGCCGGCGCCGCGCCTGTGAAACCGTCACGCCTGCTGCTGATCTGGCTCGCGATTCTGCTGGCCGTCGGCACGCTGCTGGGCACGCTGCAAGCTCTCGACATCGACGTGCCCGCCACGCTGTTGTCGATCAACTGGGGCTTGCTCCTGGCTCTGCTGGTGCTGGCGCTCATCGATGCGCTGCGCCTGAACAACCTGCCCTCGCCGCGCATCCAGCGGCAGATGCCCGGCAGCCTGGCACTCGGCCGTTGGAGCGAGGTGCGGCTGCAGCTCATCCATGACTTCATCGAGCCGGTCGCGGTGGAGATTTTCGACCACGTGCCACAGGGCCTGAGCTTCGAAAACCTGCCGCTGGCGATTGAACTGCAACCCGGGCAATTCAGCGCGGTCGGCTACCGTCTGCGCCCGCTCAAGCGCGGGCACTTCAGCTTCGAGCATTGCGAAATCAACCTGCCCAGCCCGTTCGGTCTGTGGACAGGCAAACGCCTGCTCGCCGTGAGCGGCGAGATCCGCGTCTACCCGGACTTCGCAAAGCTCTACGGTGGGCAGTTGTTGGCGGTGGACAACTGGCTCAGCCAGCTCGGTGTGCGCCAGCGCCAGCGTCGCGGGCAGGGTCAGGAATTTCATCAGTTGCGCGAATTTCGCGAGGGCGACAGCCTGCGCCAGATCGACTGGAAAGCCACCGCCCGTCAGCGCACGCCGATTGCCCGCGAGTATGAAGACGAGCGTGATCAACAGATCATGTTCATGCTCGATTGCGGGCGGCAAATGCGCAGCCAGGATGGCGAGCTGTCGCATTTCGACCATGCGCTGAATGCGTGTCTGCTGCTGAGCCATGTCGCGCTGCGTCAGGGCGATGCGGTGGGATTGAGTACATTTGCAGACGATCAACCGCGATATCTAGCTCCGGTAAAAGGCAGCGGGCAACTCAACGTCCTGCTCAACACGGTCTACGATCTGGCGAGTAGCCAACGTCCGGCGGACTATCAGGCAGCCATTCGGCAACTACTAACACGTCAGAAACGACGGGCACTGGTCATCCTTATGACCAACCTGCAGGATGAGGACCATGGCGAACTGACCAACGCAGTCCAACACCTGAGCCGCCAGCATCAAGTGTTAGTGGTCAGCCTGCGCGAAGAAACGCTCGACCAAATGCGCCAAGACTCGGTACAAACCCTTCCTGAAGCATTGGCCTATTGCGGCGCAGTGGATTACCTAAACGCTAGGGCCGAACTGAATGAGCGCCTGATGGCTCATGGCACACCTGTGCTGGATGTCCCTACCAGTAAGCTAAACACTGAACTAGTGTCAATTTACTTAAGCTGGAAGAAAGCTGGAGCCCTATAGACATTGTAGATTTCACGCCGGCGGGGTGTTTCAAATTGGCAAGCGGGTGTAGATTTCTTAATAAGAAATACCGCTGCTAAAAGGGCTTTTCCATTGATCGGTATCTCACTCCACTTATTTAAAGGAGTACCAGTCCGCTCCTTGAGGCGGCCCATCCCGCGCTATCGGATTGCCCGCTAAATTTTCCCATGCAGCCATGCTCGAAGCCTCTCGAACGGAGTCGAAGAATGCCCACTAAATATTCATTATCTGATGTGTTGGAAAGGATTTATCAGAATCAGCTTGGGCTGGAGGCAGCCCTAATGGAGCTAACACTCCAGGTCGAAGAGAGGGGGTTTACCGAGATCGGAGAAAACGTCCGCTCTGCGCTTTTTGTCATTGGAGAAAATGCCGGCTATATCAAGCAGGGCTTGGCGAAACTCAGAGCAAAGGAAACGGACTAGGCCTCAAAAACTCAATGAATTTTGTCGACCGCTTTGGTGTTATCCACAGGGTGATTATCGAAGCGATTTGACGATTCAAAAACCTTCCAACACCCCACCTAAAATCCCCCCGTCTCATATCGAAATGATACAGATTGATGCGTTCGGGTACACATATCCGTCATCCGAATGAAGTCTTTCCCCAAACCTAGGAATTTAGGCTACACGACGTGGCGCCTTTGCCTACGAACACACCAGAATGCTCTGTCTTGTACGCATTGGTGAGGCTCCGTAACTTGATCTTGGCCGCTGAATCAGCGGTCGAAATTAATTGTCCGGGGCAATGTCGAGGCAGTAGCTTCAGTCAGGCTAGTAACATTTTAGCTGTTAGCAGGACGTCTCTAGGTGAGCCGAACAGCTCACCTCCCCCCGGCCGAATAACCTCTTCATAGCAGTTTCCGTTCACGTTCACCCGAACTGGAAGCCAAGCAAAAAGGATATAAAGCCATGAACAGTGCAACATCAAATCCTCCAGAATCTGACGCGACTTCCAGCTGTCTCCCCCCTGATTCAGAGAGGTTTCAGGAAGCCGCAGAACGCGCCCTCGACCACTACCTCAAACCAAAATCGCCCTCACGCAATTCCGTGGATCGCGGCATGCAGATGTTCGTTGTCGCCCCCGACCTCAACCCCGAAGCCATCGCCATCCAGACCTACGAAACCTTCTCGTCGGTGAGCATTCTGCTGCTGGATCTGGCGGACAGCCTGGAAGACAAACCACGGCATCTGGCGATGGCGATCTATCAGTTGAGCGAGATGGGTTTGTTGCTGGCGGAGAAGACACTGGACAGTGAGCGGGCGATTGCCTTGAAGGCTTGAAGATCAAAAGATCGCCGCCTGCGGCAGCTCCTGCAGGAAAATTGCATTTCCACTGTAGGAGCTGCCGCAGGCGGCGATCTTTGGTTTTGGCTGTATCAGGCAGACGCCGGCAGGGGCTGAAAACTGAAGTACTGCTTCAACGCCTGCACCAGTTGCGCATATTCCGGCGGCGGGCGTTGCAGGCTGAAGCCGGCGTCGTAGTGCATCGGGGTCGCGTCTTCATGGCACCACAGGCAGCACGCCGTCAGGTCGATGACCTGCTGGCAGCCATCGCCGAGCGGAATTTTGAGACGCAGACTGAAATCGACACCGGTCATCATCGGTAACTGGCTGATGAGCATCAGCCCGTCTTCGGACACATTGCCCAGAAAACCGATGGGTTTGTCGGTGACGCTGTTGAACACCCTGAGGAAGTACGGCAACTGGTGCCGTTCGATTCGTCGGTCGGTAAACATGCGAGGTACGCCACGCAAGGCCCCATCACAGAGCCGCACCTTTGCTTCGGAACACGCCTGTGTCACAGACACGCTCTCCCCGCTTCCGGTGGCATGGTCGCCAATACGCCATCGCCTCAACATCGACCAGTCGCAGGTGTTGCCCCATGTTTAGAGGCCAGACTCTAAACCGGATCACTGGACTATAGCTCAACCTGTACAGTCAGCCAGCGTTTGTATGACATCCGGCATCAGAAGCGTTGCGCACTCGGCACCGCCGCCGCACTGCGAGTCGGGTAATGTCCCAGGCTCTGCAGGGTTTCCAGGCGGGCGCGGGCGCGGAAGGCGTATTCGCTGTTGGGGTACGAGGCGATGATGAACTGGTAGGTCTGCGCAGCGTCGATGTACATTTTTTGCCGTTCCAGGCACTGGCCGCGCATCATCGACACTTCCGGCCACACATACGGACGGGCCCGGCTGGCGCGTTCGACCTTGGACAGTTCGAGCATCACCTGCTCGCAATTGCCCCGGTCGTAGGCGCTGTAGGCGTTGTTCAAATGATGGTTCATCGACCAACGGGTGCAGCCCGTGACGGCGAGGACGCTGAGGGCAAGGGCGGCAATGGGCAACAATCGCATGGGGAGGTTCTCCTGTCTTGAGCTCTGTATCGACCCCTGGTCGTAAATCTTCAGGCGCGTTTGTCCCAAAGTTGCCACGTTCAATAAAGAAAACAATAAGTAGTGCAAACGAACAATGACTACACCCCAAGAGCATAGTAGCCTCTGCTAGCGCTTGAACTCAGGAGTCTTTGCATGTCCGTCCGTCGTACCAAAATCGTCGCTACCCTTGGCCCGGCCAGTAACTCGCCGGAAGTTCTCGAACAGCTGATTCTGGCTGGTCTGGACGTTGCCCGTCTGAACTTCTCCCACGGCACCCCCGACGAGCACAAGGCTCGCGCGAAGCTGGTGCGTGACCTGGCCGCCAAGCACGGCCGTTTCGTCGCCCTGCTGGGTGACCTGCAAGGCCCGAAAATCCGTATCGCCAAATTCGCCAACAAGCGCATCGAGCTGAAGATCGGTGACAAGTTCACCTTCTCCACCAGCCATCCGCTGACCGAAGGCAACCAGCAAGTGGTCGGCATCGACTACCCGGATCTGGTGAAAGACTGCGGCGTGGGCGACGAGCTGCTGCTCGACGACGGCCGCGTAGTGATGCGCGTCGAAACCGCCACCGCTACCGAGCTGCACTGCGTCGTGACCATCGGCGGCCCGCTGTCCGACCACAAAGGCATCAACCGTCGCGGTGGCGGCCTGACCGCACCAGCCCTGACCGAAAAAGACAAGGCCGACATCAAGCTCGCCGCGGAAATGGAAGTCGACTACCTCGCCGTGTCCTTCCCGCGTGACGCGGCTGACATGAACTACGCCCGTCAACTGCGCGACGAAGCCGGCGGCACTGCCTGGCTGGTGGCGAAAATCGAACGCGCCGAAGCCGTGGCCGACGACGAAACCCTCGACGGTCTGATCAAGGCTTCCGACGCAGTGATGGTTGCCCGTGGCGACCTCGGTGTGGAAATCGGCGACGCCGAGCTGGTGGGCATTCAGAAGAAGATCATTCTGCACGCACGCCGCCACAACAAGGCGGTGATCGTCGCGACCCAGATGATGGAGTCGATGATCCAGAACCCGATGCCGACCCGCGCCGAAGTGTCCGACGTGGCCAACGCCGTGCTCGACTACACCGACGCCGTGATGCTCTCGGCCGAATCCGCTGCCGGCGCTTACCCGCTGGAAGCCGTGCAGGCGATGGCGCGCATCTGCGTCGGCGCTGAAAAGCACCCGACCAGCAAGACTTCCAGCCACCGCATCGGCAAGGAATTCGAGCGCTGCGACGAGAGTATTGCGCTGGCGACCATGTACACCGCCAACCACTTCCCGGGCGTCAAGGCGATCATCGCGCTGACCGAAAGCGGTTACACCCCGCTGATCATGTCGCGCATCCGTTCGTCGGTGCCGATCTACTGCTTCACCCCGCACCGCGAAGCCCAGGCCCGCGCGGCGATGTTCCGCGGTGTGTACACCGTGCCGTTCGACCCGGCTTCGCTGGCTCCGAACGAAGTCAGCCAGAAGGCGATCGACGAACTGGTCAAGCGCGGCGTTGTGGAAAAAGGCGACTGGGTCATCCTGACCAAGGGCGACAGCTACCACACCACCGGCGGCACCAACGGCATGAAGATCCTGCACGTGGGCGACCCTCAGGTCTGAGTGATCAGCTGAAAACCAAAAGCCCCGGCATGTGAGTGCCGGGGCTTTTGGTTTACTGCTCTGGAAGATGTGTCGATTGGTCTAACCTCTTCGCGAGCAAGCTCGCTCCCACAGGGAACGCATTCCAATGTGGGAGCGAGCTTGCTCGCGAAGGGGCCGGCACAGTCAGCGAAAATCTCAATGCCGTTTGATAAACCCGGTCAACGCCGCCAATGCCTCCGGCGAGCGCAACCGCTGGGTGAACAGTGCGCCCTCCTGCTCGATCACCTTACGGATCAATTCGCGATCCGGCGCCCTCATCAATTGCTTGCTGATGCGTACCGCCTCTGCTGGCAGTTCATCGAAACGCAACGCCATCTCCCGCGCCTTGTTCAGCGCCGCTTCGCCGCTGCCCAGCGCTTCAGTGGCAATGCCCCACTGCGCCGCCTGCTCACCGCTGAATCCTTCGCCGAGCAGCAACAGCTCCGCCGCTTTCGCCTGCCCGAGCAAACGCGGCAGGATCAGGCTGGAGCCAAACTCCGGACACAACCCGAGATTGACGAACGGCATGCGCAACCGCGCATCGCGGCTGACGTAGACCAGATCACAATGCAGCAGCAACGTGGTGCCGATGCCCACCGCTGCGCCGGCCACAGCGGCGATCACCGGTTTGCGGCATTCGAGCAGGTTGAGCATGAAGTGGAACACCGGGCTGTCGAGGTCGCTCGGCGGTTGCTGGATGAAGTCGGCAATGTCGTTGCCGGCGGTGAAGCACTCAGCGCTGCCAGTGATCAGCACAGCATTGATGTCAGGATCGTTGTCGGCCTGCTTCAGGGCCTCGGCGAGGCGACTGTACATCGCACGGGTCAGGGCGTTTTTCTTGTCCGGACGGTTGAGGCGCAGGGTGAGCAAACCGCGTTCGCGTTCCAGCAGGATGGCTTCGGTCATCAGCGTTACTCAACATTTAAATGGCTGACAAAATTCTTTGTGGTGAGGCTGGATTGCTGTGGTGAGCCAGAACTTCTGTGGTGAGGTTGATTCCTGTGGCGAGGGGATTTATCCCCGATTGAGTGCGCAGCGCTCACAAAAACTGGGGCCGCTGCGCAGCCCATCGGGGATAAATCCCCTCGCCACAGGAGTTCACCTTCACACGAGATTCAGCGCTCAACCGCGGGTCAGAAACACATCGGCCAGCAGTTGATTGCGCGGCAATCCGGCCAGGTACAGACGCTTGGCAAACGCATCGACGCTGGCAGTCGAGCCGCAGACTAAGGCCAGAGTTTGCCGGGAAACAAGGCGCAGTTGCGCCAAAGCGGCGGCTGACTCGGCCGCCGTCCACAGCTCGACGCTGAGGTTTTCGCGTTGTGCGGCAAGCGCCGCCAGAGGTTTGGCCAGATAGTGTTCGCGCGGGTCATGGGCCAGGTGAATGACGCGGATGGCGCCTTGGTGATCCTGGCGCAAGGCTTCGCGCAGCACGCCGAACAACGGGCCCAGCCCGGTGCCGGCCGCCAGCAGCCACAGCGGGCGCGAGTGCCAGTCCGGGTCGTAATGCAACGCGCCGCCGCGCAGTTCGCCGAGGCGGATCGGGTCGCCGATCTGCAGGCGCCGCGCCGCATCGCTGAATTCGCCGGGCTGGCGGCAGTCGAGGTGAAATTCGAGAAAACGGTCTTCCTGCGGCAGGCTCGCCAGCGAATACGGCCGGGCGATGTGATTGATCCACAACACCAGATGCTGCCCCGCGCTGTAGCGCAGCGGTCGCTGCGGAGCGAGGCGCAAACGCAGGACGTTATCACTGAGCCAGTCCAGCGCCTCGACCACCGCCGGGCGCCCGTCGGTGACCGGGTCGAAGGTGTGTACCTGCAAATCTTCCGTGACCTGACACTGACAGGCCAGCCGCCAGCCTTGCTGGCGCTGTTCGGCGCTCAAGGCATCCGGGCGACTGTCGGCGGGCAAGCCGTTCACGCACTGCACCAGACAGGCATGGCAACTGCCGGCGCGGCAGCTGTAAGGCACCGCGACGCCGTTCTGGTTGAGGGCGTCGAGCAGGTTGCTGCCCGCCGCCACCGACCATTGCCGATCACCGACGCGAAGTTCAGGCATCCACATTCTCCCATGCCGCTGCACAGCGATTGCGCCCGTCGCGCTTGGCCCGGTACAGCGCCTGATCGGCACGCTGCAAAGCGTCGTCCAGATCATCGCCCAGTTCCAGCAGGGTCATGCCTGCCGACAGGCTGAGGCTGCGCACGTTCAGGCCCATCAGTTCGACATCAGTGAAAGCAATGCGCAGGCGTTCGCAGCAGGCGGTCAGGCGTTCGGCATCGCAGTCGGGCAGCAACACCACGAATTCTTCGCCACCGTAACGCGCCAGCACGTCGCCGTCACGCAGGCAGGCACCCGCCACGCCGGCGAAAGCCTGCAACACCTGATCGCCGGCGGCATGACCGTGCAGATCGTTGATGCGTTTGAAGTGATCGAGGTCGATCAGTGCCAGACCATGCACCACGCCCGGTTCCATCTCCGCCAGTTCCCGTGAGGCCAGACGCAGAAAATGCCGGCGATTGAACAGCCCGGTCAACTCGTCGGTGGCCACCAGATCTTCGAGCTGGCGCATCATCCCGCGCAGGGTGTCCTGATGCGCCTGTAAGGCAAACCGGCGCTGGCGCATGCGCTGGCGTGAAACCTGGACGAAGCGTGCGTAAATCACCAGCCACGCCAGCACCATCGCCAGAATGCACACCTGCAACGCCGCCAATGCCGGATCCGGCAGACGGAAGTGGAAGCCATCCCAAAGGGTGATCGCACAGAAACTGAAGAACACCAGCAGCGCGCAACGAATGAACGCGCGTCGGGATAAATGGAACAGGCCGAACAGCAGGATCAGCACGTAGAACACCAGAAACGCGCCGCGTGCTTCATCCAGATGGGCGATCAGCCAGGTCTGCCAGCCGAGCCCGAGCAGCACTTGCGCCTCGGTCAGGCTGGGGTCGGCAAAGCGCTGATTGCGCCCGGACCAGAACAGCGCAAACAACGTCGCCTGGCAGATCACCACCAGCGCGCTGCCGATGGCCACGCTGTTCAATGATTGCGGGTAATGCCCGGTGAAAAACGCCAGCCACAGCAGCAGCAAAGCCAATCCATAGGTGGCTGCAGCGAGTGCAAAGCGTTTGAGCAAAAGACGTTGAATAGCGTTATGGGTCAATCGTTGACTCACCGTGCGATAGGAGGCTGACCGAGTGTCCTACTCTACAGACCGGATGCCACTTTAGAGGGGCGGTCGATAAATGACCACCGATTTTCGGCGCCAAAAATTGACGTCAAATGCATGACCCGATTGTCGGATTGACGCCGCCTTCTGTGGCGAGGGAGCTTGCTCCCGCTGGCCTGCGCAGCAGGCCCAAATCCAGCCAACTCAATATTTCAGTTCCACCGTGTATACCGATTTACGGCTGCTGCGCAGCCGAGCGGGAGCAAGCTCCCTCGCCACAGGGGCCAGCAGGGTTCGGTATGCGACCAACGAATGACTGCCGGCGCGTGTATGCCCTGCTGAGGCGCGGTATACTGCCGCGCCTTTTTAGCGTCGCGCCAGCAGCCCCGGCGTGCCTTGAAAGGTGCTTGCGACCGACCGATGCACCCAAGCCGCAGGCACCTTATTGAATGTTCCCGTCTTTTAGAGGAGCGCGACTCATGACCGTGATCAAGCAAGACGACCTGATTCAGAGCGTTGCCGACGCCCTGCAGTTCATTTCCTATTACCACCCCGTGGATTTCATCCAGGCGATGCACGAAGCCTACCTGCGCGAAGAATCGCCAGCGGCCCGTGATTCGATCGCGCAGATCCTGATCAACTCGCGCATGTGCGCCACCGGCCACCGGCCGATCTGCCAGGACACCGGCATCGTCACCGTGTTCGTGCGGGTGGGCATGGACGTACGTTGGGATGGCGCGACCATGAGCCTGGACGACATGATCAATGAAGGCGTGCGCCGCGCCTACAATCTGCCGGAAAACGTCCTGCGTGCCTCGATCCTCGCCGACCCGGCGGGCGCTCGTAAAAACACCAAGGACAACACCCCGGCGGTCATCCACTACTCCATCGTCCCGGGCAATACCGTGGAAGTGGACGTGGCGGCCAAGGGCGGCGGTTCCGAGAACAAGTCGAAAATGGCCATGCTCAACCCGTCCGACTCGATCGTTGACTGGGTGCTCAAGACCGTTCCGACCATGGGCGCCGGCTGGTGCCCACCGGGCATGCTCGGCATCGGCATCGGTGGCACCGCCGAGAAAGCCGCGGTCATGGCTAAAGAAGTGTTGATGGAATCCATCGACATTCACGAACTGAAAGCCCGTGGCCCGCAGAACCGCATCGAAGAGATCCGCCTGGAGCTGTTCGAGAAGGTCAACCAGCTGGGCATCGGCGCCCAGGGCCTCGGTGGCCTGACCACCGTGCTCGACGTGAAGATCATGGACTACCCGACCCACGCCGCTTCCCTGCCGGTGTGCATGATCCCGAACTGCGCCGCCACCCGTCACGCGCACTTCGTGCTCGACGGCACTGGCCCGGCCTCGCTGGAAGCGCCATCGCTGGACGCCTACCCGGAAATCGTCTGGGAAGCCGGCCCGTCGGCCCGTCGCGTCAACCTCGATACCCTGACCCCGGAAGAAGTGCAGAGCTGGAAGCCGGGCGAAACCGTCCTGCTCAACGGCAAGATGCTCACCGGTCGCGACGCAGCGCACAAGCGCATGGTCGAGATGCTGAACAAGGGCGAAACCCTGCCGGTGGATCTCAAAGGTCGCTTTATCTACTACGTCGGCCCGGTTGATCCGGTCGGTGACGAAGTGGTTGGCCCGGCTGGCCCGACCACCGCCACGCGGATGGACAAGTTCACCCGGCAGATCCTTGAGCAGACCGGTCTGCTGGGCATGATCGGCAAGTCCGAGCGTGGCCCGACCGCGATCGAAGCGATCAAGGACAACAAGGCCGTGTACCTGATGGCCGTCGGCGGCGCCGCTTACCTGGTGGCCCAGGCCATCAAGAAGTCCAAGGTGCTGGCCTTCGCCGAGCTGGGCATGGAAGCGATCTACGAGTTCGAGGTCAAGGACATGCCGGTCACCGTCGCGGTGGACAGCAACGGTGAGTCGGTGCACATCACCGGCCCGGCGATCTGGCAACAGAAGATCGCCGAAAGCCTGGCGGTAGAAGTGCAGTAAGCGTTTCGCAGCTGTAAAAAAGGCCGGCCCGTCAATCGACGGGCCGGCCTTTTTTATGCCTGGGAGAACGACACATACCTTGGGCTTGAGCGCACCTGTCAGATCTGACAGGTGTGCGCTGCCATGATTGTTGTTAGCGTCAATCCATCTGCGTCTTCGCCTGTGCAATGTATGTGACTCATGGCTGATCAAGACCTCAGTATCACCCCGCCCTCCATCGCCAAGAGTTCGACGATTGCCACTTTCAGCAAGCGTTTGGTTTGTTCGAGTGACAGCGTCGAAAGCCTGACACAGGCCACGCAAGCCATCATTGGCGAGCTGGCTTATACCCGCACCATGCTGCTTTCACACTCACACCGGTTCACGGCGGTCTGATCAGGTAACGCGTCAGACGAGAAGGACGGGCAGGCCCATGCTATCGTGCCCGCCCGTCCCTCTATCCATTAGCCCAGCATGCTGCCGACTTCCCGTACCCTGCGTTTGTCGTTGTACACCCTGCTGATCATTGCCGGTGCGGCCATCGCCGCGACCCTTGCCATCCGCCACGCCGAACGCCAGGCGATGGAGGAAGACGCCACCCGCGCCAGCCAGCAATTGGCGCTGTATGCCAACTCGTTGCACACCCTGATCGACCGCTATCGCGCCCTGCCCGCGGTGCTGGCGCTGGACCCGCAATTGCGCAGCGCGCTGGCCGGGCCGGTGGGCGCGGAACAACAGAATGTGCTGAATCTGAAGCTGGAGCAGATCAACGGCGCGGCGCAGTCCTCGACCCTCGAGCTGCTTGATCACAGCGGCCTCGCGGTGGCCGCCAGCAACTGGCGCCTGCCGAGCAGTTACGTCGGCCACAACTACGGTTTTCGTCCGTACTTCAGCCAGACCCGCACTCAGGGCAGCGGGCGCTTTTATGCGGTGGGCGTGACCAGCGGCATCCCCGGCTATTTTCTGTCCAGCGCGGTGCTCGGCGACAACGCCGAGTTCCTTGGCGCGATGGTAGTCAAACTGGAGTTCCCCGAGCTTGAGCGCGAATGGAGCCAGGGCAGCGACACGCTGCTGGTCAGCGATGCACGCGGGATCATCTTCATCGCCAACCAGCCCGGCTGGCGCTATCGCTCGTTGCGGCCGCTGGACAGCCGCGACATGGACGAGATCAAGCGCACGCGCCAGTACGACAAACAATCGCTGATCCCGCTGACGCATTTGTCCCTGCGTCACTTCGACGACAACAGCGACCTGCGTCGAGTCGAAGGCCCGGACGGAACGGCGGATTACTTGTGGGAATCACTGCCGCTGGCCGCCGAAGGCTGGACCCTGCACTTGTTGCGGCGCCCGCAAGTGGCTTTCGAAGATTTGCGTAACGCCGGGCTGGCCGCTGCGGGTGTATGGCTGGCGCTGGTGTTCCTGCTGTTGTTCCTCAATCAGCGCTGGCGCCTGTCGAAAGTCCGTCAGCGCAACCGTGAAGAACTCGAACAACTGGTCGAAGAACGCACCCGCGATCTGCGCACTGCGCAGGACGGTCTGGTGCAATCGGCCAAGCTTGCCGCACTGGGGCAGATGTCCGCCGCACTGGCCCACGAAATCAATCAGCCGCTGACCGCGCAACGCATGCAGCTCGCAACGCTGCGCTTGCTGCTTGAGCATGGCCGCGTCGATGATGCGTACAAGGCGCTCAAACCGGTGGACGACATGCTCACGCGCATGGCATCGCTCACCGGCCACCTGAAAACCTTTGCCCGCAAAAGCCCCAGCGGCCTGCGCGAACGGCTGGATCTGGCGACCGTGGTCGATCAGTCGCTGCAACTGCTCGACGCGCGCCTACGCGACGAACAGGTCAGTCTGGTGCTGCACCTGACGCGTCCGGCCTGGGTGCGTGGCGATGCGATTCGCCTCGAACAGGTGCTGATCAATCTGTTGCGCAACGCCCTCGATGCGATGCAGGGCAAACCGTGCAAACGCCTGGAAATCCGTCTGGAGTCCGATGAACAGCTGTGGCGTCTGAGCGTGATCGACAATGGCGGCGGGATTGCCGAGCAGCACCTGAATCAGGTGTTCGATCCGTTCTTCACCACCAAACCGGTGGGTGACGGTCTGGGGCTGGGGCTGGCAGTATCCTTTGCCATCGTGCATGAATCCGGCGGGCGTCTGAGCGTGGAAAATGGCGAGGCTGGCGCGGTGTTCAGCCTGACCTTGCCGATCGATCTGGAGGCACACATCTGATGCTCAACTCAGTGATGGTGGTCGATGACGAGAGCAGCATTCGCAGCGCCGTCGAGCAATGGCTGAGCCTGTCGGGGTTCGAGGTGCGGCTGTTCAGCCGCGCCGAAGATTGCCTCGCCGCGCTGCCCGCGCATTTCCCAGGGGTGATCCTCAGCGATGTGCGCATGCCCGGGCTCAGTGGCCTGCAGTTGTTGGCCGAAGTGCAGCGCCGTGACAGCGATTTGCCGGTGATCCTGCTGACCGGTCACGGCGATGTGCCGATGGCGGTCGAAGCCATGCGTGACGGCGCCTACGACTTTCTGGAAAAACCCTTCAGCCCGGACACCCTGCTCGGCAGCCTGCGCCGGGCGCTCGACAAGCGTCGGCTGGTTCTGGAAAACCGTGCCTTGCACGAGCAGGCCGACCACCGCGCCAGACTCGATGCCACGCTGCTCGGCGTGTCTCGTGGCATGCAGACTTTGCGTCGGCAAGTGCTGGATCTGGCGGCGCTGCCGGTCAACGTGTTGATCCGTGGTGAGACCGGCAGCGGCAAGGAACTGATCGCCCGTTGCCTGCATGATTTCGGCCCGCGCGCCGACAAACCCTTCGTGGCACTGAACTGCGCGGCGATCCCCGAGCAGTTGTTCGAAGCCGAGCTGTTCGGTCATGAAAGTGGCGCGTTCACCGGCGCTTCCGGCAAGCGCATCGGCAAGCTGGAATATGCCGACGGTGGCACGCTGTTTCTCGATGAAATCGAAAGCATGCCGCTGGCCCAGCAAGTGAAGCTGCTGCGGGTGTTGCAGGAACAGAAGCTGGAGCGCCTCGGTTCGAACCAGAGCATTCGCGTTGATCTGCGGATTGTTGCCGCGACCAAACCCGACCTGCTGGATGAGGCCCGGGCCGGACGTTTTCGCGAAGACCTAGCGTATCGCCTGAACGTCGCCGAACTGCGCCTGCCGCCGCTGCGCGATCGGCGCGAAGACATTCCGCTGCTGTTCGAGTCGTTCGCCTTCAGCGCTGCACAGCGCCTGGGCCGCACGTTCCCGCCGTTGAGCGGGGCGCAATTGAGTCATCTGCTCAGCCACGACTGGCCGGGCAACGTGCGCGAACTGGCGAACGTCGCCGAGCGGCAGGTGCTGGGGCTGGATGAGCCGGTGCACGGCATCGATCCGGGCCAGTCGCTCGCGGCGCAGCAGGAAGCGTTTGAAGCGCAATGCCTGCGCGCGGCGCTGACCCGGCACAAGGGCGATGTGAAAGCGGTGCTGGAGGAGTTGCAGCTACCGCGGCGGACCTTCAATGAAAAGCTGCAGCGGCATGGGTTGAGTCGGGAGATGTTTGTTTCGGGCAGCTGAGTTTTGCTGTGTCTGATCGGGCCTCTTCGCGGGCAAGCCCGCTCCCACAGGGTTTTGTGCTGAACACAGATTTTGTGAACACCACCGACCACTGTGGGAGCGGGCTTGCCCGCGAAGAGGCCCGCACAGGCAACATTTATCCATCAGCCTGAATGAGCGACTTTCCGCTCACCACAATCCAGCCATAAGCGGATTTCCGCTCATAAAGTCCTGCCGCCCCCTCTAAACCGGCCCTCCCCCCGTTGGCACAGCTCCTGCTATAGCCCCTGCAGGCTGCGTTTCTACGCGCTCCACAAAAACAATTAAACGAAGGATCCTTCAATGGATAACTCCAACGCCCTGCCCCTTGGGTCGGCTGCCGCGCCCGCCAAAGAAAGAACCACCGCCAGCCGGATCAAATCGATCTTCAGCGGCTCGGTCGGCAACATGGTCGAGTGGTACGACTGGTACGTTTACGCAGCATTTTCGCTGTACTTCGCCAAGACCTTCTTCCCCGCCGGTTCCACCACTGCGCAATTGATGAACACCGCCGCGATCTTCGCCGTGGGTTTCCTGATGCGCCCGATCGGTGGCTGGCTGATGGGCCTCTACGCCGACAAGGTCGGGCGCAAGAAAGCCTTGATGGCCTCGGTCTACCTGATGTGCTTCGGCTCCTTGCTGATCGCCCTCAGCCCGAACTACGAAACCATCGGCATCGGCGCGCCGATCCTGCTGGTCTTCGCCCGCTTGCTGCAAGGCCTGTCGGTCGGCGGCGAATACGGCACCTCGGCCACCTACCTGTCGGAGATGGCGACCAGGGAGCGTCGCGGCTTCTTCTCCAGCTTCCAGTACGTGACCCTGATCTCCGGCCAGCTGATCGCGCTGGGCGTGCTGATCGTGCTGCAGAACATGCTGACCACCGAACAGCTGTACGCGTGGGGCTGGCGTATTCCGTTCGCCATCGGCGCACTGTGCGCGATCGTCGCGCTGTACCTGCGTCGCGGCATGGAAGAAACCGAATCGTTCACCAAGAAGGAGAAGTCCAAGGAAAGCGCGATGCGCACCTTGATGCGCCACCCGAAAGAACTGCTGACCGTGGTCGGCCTGACCATGGGCGGGACGCTGGCGTTCTACACCTACACCACCTACATGCAGAAATACCTGGTGAACACTGTCGGCATGAGCATCTCCGACTCGACCACCATTTCGGCCGCCACGCTGTTCCTGTTCATGTGCCTGCAACCGATCATCGGTGGTCTGTCCGATAAGATCGGTCGTCGTCCGATCCTGATCGCTTTCGGTGTGCTGGGGACGATCTTCACCGTGCCGATCCTGATGACCCTGCACACCATCCAGACCTGGTGGGGCGCGTTCTTCCTGATCATGGCCGCACTGATCATCGTCAGCGGCTACACCTCGATCAACGCCGTGGTGAAAGCCGAACTGTTCCCCACCGAAATCCGCGCGCTGGGCGTCGGCCTGCCGTACGCGCTGACCGTGTCGATCTTCGGTGGCACCGCCGAATACATCGCACTGTGGTTCAAGAGCATCGGCATGGAAACCGGTTACTACTGGTACGTGACCGCGTGCATCGCGGTGTCGCTGCTGGTGTACATCACCATGAAAGACACGCAGAAACACTCGCGGATCGTGACTGACTGATCGGGTTTTCACAGCCACTGCAACGGTGGCTGTGGTGGCCTCATCGCTGGCAAGCCAGCTCCCACAGGTTCGGGTGGTGCATACAGATTTGGTGAACATCACCGATCATTGTGGGAGCTGGCTTGCCAGCGATTGGGGCGACTCGGTATCAGGACAATTCAGCAACTATCGTTGGCTTGCCGTAACGCTTCTGCGCATACAACGCGCCGACAATCATCACCAGCAGAATCCCCGCCAGCACCGCCGACGAGCCGATGGTGCCGAAATCCAGGCCGCCCTTTTCATGGGGCTTGGTCATCAGATCGCCCAAGGTCGCACCAAACGGCCGGGTCAGCACGAACGCCACCCAGAACAACAGCACCGACGAAATCTTCGTGAAGTATTTGAGCGCCACGACCACGGCAATGGTCGAGCCGATCAGCAGCGCGCCCCCCGCAAACCCCAGACCCGAGTCATCGGCCAGGTAGTCGCCGAGCGCTGTGCCCAGGGTGTTGGAAAACAGAATCGCCATCCAGTAGAACATCTCGCCGCGGAAAGTCTGCACCTTGCTGACGTTCAGCGAATCGCCACTCAGGCGCCAGGCCGCGAAGATCGCCAGCAGAATCGCAATCAGGATCATCGACCCGGTGGCGTAGCCGAGCCCGAGGGTGCGGTCCATGAAGTCGGACATGGTGGTGCCGGCGGTGCTGGTGGACAGAATCACGATCCAGTACAGCAGCGGCTTGTAGGTCTTGGCCATCAATTGGCTGATCAGGGTCAGCACGAACACGCTGATCAGGATCAGCGAGCTGAGGGCGTACCCGACGTTGAGGGTCATCGACAGCAAATCCCCCGCGGTTTCCCCCAGGGTCGTCGCGCAGATTTTCATGACCCAGAACGCCAGGGTGATTTGAGGCAGTTTGTTCATCGCAAGCAAAGCTCCAGTGTGAGACGGCCGTTTCTTGGGTTTTCTGGCCGTGGGCAGACTGGCGATGCGCCGGTGAAAAAGCGGTCGGCAACAGATGAAAAATCTGTCATATCGCGAAAACAGCGATTAATCCCCCATTAATGCTGCCCTTGCACCCTGCCAATAACTGATCGATGACCTGCGCGGCGTTCGCTCCCGACAGTGGAAGCCCATTCAATGCGTCGCCCTTAATATCAATTTAATCGATGGTTTTTAGCATTAATTCGCTCTTTTTAATCAACTTAGTTGGCGTAGCATTCAACCCAAGCAAGACACACCGCCAACCCATCCGGAGTCACAAACATGAAAACCAAACTGATCCTCGCCCTGACCCTGTCCGTACTGGCCGCCAACACCTTCGCTGCCGATGGCTCGGACAAAACCAAATCGGCCGACTTCATTTCCGGCGCCAGCGCCGTCATCGAAACCAGCCACTCGGGCACTTACGCCGCTGACGGTTTCGATAAAACCAACATCGGCAAAACCGTGGCCGCCGATGGTTTCGATAAAACCGGTACTGCCAACGCCATCGCGGCTGACGGCTTCGATAAAACAGGGACCGCTGCAGCCATCAGCTGACTATCAGCGGTCCTTCCACAGCCCGGCCTCGGCCGGGCTTAGTCATTTCTGGGGCAGCACAGTTTCTGAAATCCACGCAAAACCCTGTGGGAGCTGGCTTGCCAGCGATGACAATCTTTCATTCAAATTAATTGTCGACTGACAGACCGCCATCGCTGGCAAGCCAGCTCCCACAGGTTTCCATTGAATGGAATATCAGCGACCGACTGGAAATTGTCTGACCGTGCTTGCACTATTGTTCACCTGTCCTAGCCCCCTTCCGGAACCCCATCCATGTCCGACGACATCCACTACTACGAACCCGCCAACGGCCACGGCCTGCCCCACGATCCGTTCAACGCCATCGTCGGCCCGCGCCCTATCGGCTGGATTTCTTCGCAGGATGCCAATGGGCAGTTGAACCTGGCGCCTTACAGCTTCTTCAACGCGTTCAACTACATCCCGCCGATCATTGGTTTTTCCAGCGTCGGGCGCAAAGACAGCCTGAACAACATCGAGCAGACCGGCGAGTTCGCCTGGAACCTCGCCACCCGCCCGCTGGCCGAGCAGATGAACCAGAGCTGCGCGATGGTCGCGCCCGAGGTCGACGAGTTTGAACTGGCGGGGCTGACGCCGGCGGCGTCGAAGGTGATTGCCGTGCCACGGGTAGCCGAAAGCCCGGTGTCCTTCGAGTGCAAGGTCACGCAGATCATTCAGCTGCAGCGCGCCGATGGCGAAACCGTGCCGAGCTGGCTGATTCTCGGCGAAGTGGTTGCAGTGCATATCGCCAAGTGGCTGTTGAAGGACGGAATCTACGACACCGCCGCGGCAGAACCGATTCTGCGCGGCGGCGGGCCGGCGGATTATTTCCAGTTGGGGCCTGAAGCCCTGTTCAAAATGTGGCGCCCGGGGGCGGGCAAGTAAGCGCAGTTACCAGATCAGCTCGGCGTCATCAGTGACACCCTTGAGGCGGTCCAGCTCATTGATGGCAGCCTCATCGGCAGCGATGGCGCCGGGGAACACCTGGTCACCCAGCAGTTTGTGGAAGCGTGGCGCACCGCCATCGACCAGGGCCTTGACCGCGATTGCCGCGTGATAACCCTTGTTGCCGCCCAACTCGACGGGGACGACTGCGGAGACTGCTTCGAAGTGTTCAAACTCTTTACGTGCCATGGCACACATCCTGGCTCAGACGAATAAGCCGGACATTAAACCCTCAACCGGCGAGTTTGTGTATCGGTGCCGGGCATTGTCCGAGCGCCTGCGCCGCCGACACCTCTTTGAAGGTGTGGAAATCCAGGCTGTTGACCACCAGATCCTGGACCAATTCGGCAAAGATCTGCATCGACGGGCTGTTGAAATACGCGGTCATCGCCTGTTGATGGCTCCAGAAACCGGAAACCAGCCACAGCTCCGGATCGCATTGCGAATGCTGCAGGGCAAAGTTCAGGCAACCGGGGGCGCTGCGTGACGGTTCGATCAGGGCACTGAGGCGTACACCCAGTTCGGCGGAGCGTCCGGCGCGCGCTCGAACGAAGGCCATATGACTGACGGGAATCTGCTTGGACATGTTCAACCCTCCCAGGGAGTCGCGTGGCAGCCGGGGGACGGGCTGCGACAGGATCCAAGGTTAAGGGCCGGGCGCAAGGTGCGGTTAGTCGATTCCTGCCGCTGCGTTGCACAATCCTGCGAGACTGCACACAAAGCTCGTAACAACCTGCAAAACAGCGTCACACCACTGTCATACGGCGTTTCAAGCAAGTTTTCCGCCCTGCATCCTGCTATGACTGGGCACGCCGGCAATGCAATGCAGAATCAGGCAAGCATTTGACAGGATGTGTCTACCGCTGGCGCTTGCACAAACATATGCTCTGCCCCATTCCAGATTCCTTGCCGAGGATGCCGTGCATGACGTCATTCGATCGTTTCCAGTCTCCGCCCGATGCCGACATGGAAAAACAGCGTGCAGAACTCGCGGCGATCATCCGCCGCAACACCACCGACGACGGCAGTTACCAGACCGCCATCGGCTCGTTGTTCATGTCGCGCCACACAAAATCCCACGACTTCGCCCCGGTGCTGGCGCAACCGGCGCTGTGCATCATGGCTCAGGGCCGCAAAGAGGTGCGGCTGGCGGATGAGTTCTTCAATTACGACCCGCTGAATTACCTGGTGGTCTCGGTATCGATGCCGTTGAGCGGGCGGGTGGTAAATGTCTCGCCGGAAGATCCGATCCTCGCTGTGCGCCTGGACATCGATCCGGCGGAAATCACCGCACTGATCGCCGATGCCGGCCCGATGGGCGTGCCGACCCGGCCGACCGGGCGTGGCCTGTATGTGGAAAAGATCGACAGCGCGATGCTCGACGCGGTGTTGCGTCTGGCGCGACTGCTGGACGCGCCGAAAGACATTGCCATGCTCGCGCCGCTGATTCGCCGGGAGATTCTCTATCGCCTGCTGCGCAGTCCGCAGGGCCATCGCTTGTATGAGATCGCGATTGCCAACAGCCAGAGCCACCGCATCAGCCAGGCGATCAAATGGCTCAACGGCAACTTCGAGCAGCCACTGCGCATCGATGATCTGGCGAAAGAAGTGAACCTCAGCGTCTCGACCCTGCATCACCGTTTCAAGGCGATGACCGCGATGAGTCCGTTGCAGTACCAGAAGCAGCTGCGCCTGCAGGAAGCGCGACGCCTGATGCTGGCCGAGGGTCTGGAAGCGTCGGCGGCGGGCTATCGCGTGGGCTATGAGAGCCCGTCGCAGTTCAGCCGCGAGTACAGCCGCTTGTTTGGTGCACCGCCGTTAAGGGATCTGGCGCGGTTGCGGCAGTCGGTCTGATCCGGAACTTGTGTCAAGGCTGATGGCCTCTTCGCGAGCAAGCTCGCTCCCACATAGGATGTGTGATCGACACAAATCCCCTGTGGGAGCGAGCTTGCTCGCGAAGAGGCCGGAATGGTCAGTAAAAAATCCGGATCAAGCCCCCAACACCCGACACGCCTCACTCGGCAACGTCACCGACACCGGATGCCCGATCCCCAAACCGATCCCCTGACACGGCGTACTCAATGCGGTGAACGTCACCCCGGAACACTCCACCGTGGTCTCGATGGTCGCGCCGATATCACGCACGAACGTCACCTTGCCGAGCAAGCGATTGCCCGCCGTCGCCTGTGGCGCGGACAGTTGCAGGTCTTCCGGACGAATCAGCATCTTCACCTTTTGCCCCACCTCGATGCTGCTGCAGATCGGCACTTGCAGCGCATCACCGCCCGGCAAACTGACCTTGCCGTCGCCCAGCGCCGTGGCCGGGAAGATGTTGCCTGAGCCGATGAAGTCAGCGACGAATTCGTTGGCCGGGTGCCGGTAGATTTCGATCGGCGTGCCCACCTGCTGCACCTTGTGCTCGCCCAGCACCACGACGATGTCGGCCATGGTCATGGCTTCGCGCTGGTCGTGGGTGACCATGATCGTGGTGATGTTCAGCCGTTGTTGCAGTTGACGTATTTCCACCTGCATCGACTCGCGCAGCTTGGCGTCCAGCGCCGACAGCGGTTCGTCGAGCAGAAGGATTTTCGGCCGCGAGGCGATGGCCCGGGCAATCGCCACCCGCTGCCGTTGCCCGCCGGAGAGTTTCGCCACCGGCCGGTCGATCATCGCTTGCAACTGGATCAATTCCAGCAGTTCCACCACCCGCGCCTGCTGCTCGGCCTTGCTCACGCCGCGCAGTTTCAGCGGATAGGCGATGTTCTCGCCGACGGTCATGTGCGGGAACAGCGCCAGCGACTGGAACACCATGCCGAAGTTGCGCAGGTGCGCCGGGGTGTGGCCGATGTTCTCGCCGTCGAGACGAATCTCGCCGCCGGTGAGGGTTTCCAGCCCGGCGATCATCCGCAGCAAGGTGGTCTTGCCGCAGCCCGAGGGGCCGAGGAAACACACCAGTTTGCCTTCCGGCAAATGCAGATTGACGTCCTGTACCGCGCAAGCCGAGCCGTAGAATTTCTCGACGTTTTCCAGAATCAGACCAGTCATGTTGCACCTCAAATCAAAAGGAAACGCCGCCCTCGCCCACCAGCTTCTCCAGCGCCCAGATCAGGACGAAGTCGATCAGCACGATCAGCACGGCAAACGAGAACACGGTAGGGTCGAGCGATGACACGGTGCGGCTGTACATCCAGATCGGCACGGTCATGACGTCGATGGTGTAGAGGAAATAGGTCACGGTGAATTCGTTGAACGAGACGATGAACGCCAGCAGCATCCCCGCCAGAATCCCCGACTTCATCAACGGCACCACCACGTCGACAATCGCCCGCAGCGGTGAAGCTCCGAGCATCCGCGCCGCCTCTTCGACTTCGCTGCCGATGGAGAGCATCGCGGCGGTGCAGTTTTTCACCACGAACGGCAGCGCCAGAATCACGTGGGCGATCACCAGCCGCGAGGTGGTCAGGTGGAACGGCAGGCTGTCGAACACCAGCAGCAACGCGAGGCCCAACACCACCATCGGAAACACCAGCGGCAGCGACATCAGCTGCAGCGCCACGGCTTTGCCACGGAACTCGCAACGGGTCAGCGCATAGGCGGCAGGCACCGCGATCAGCGTGGCGAAAACCATGGTCAGACACGACACCAGCAGGCTGGTAGCCATGGCCTGACCGAGACTCAGCACGTCGCTGGCGTCTGGCGAGACGAAGGTGTGCCAGGCCGCCTTGTACCATTGCAGACTGTAGCTGCTCGGCGGGAAGTCGAGGTTCGACGCACCGCTGAACGACATGACGATCATGGTCAGGATCGGCAACACCGCCAGCAGCAGAATGAACCCGGAAAGGATACCGGCGAACTTGCCGGTGTCGCCGGGCAGCAGCGCCATGCGCTTGTTGGTCAGGGAACTCATTGCGAAGCCTCCAGCAGACGCCGACGACGGCCGGTGATGTATTCGGACAGGGTCATGATCGCCAGCGTGGTGACGATCAGCACCACTCCGGCCGCCGATGCCGCGGGCCAGTTCATCAGCGGCGCGATCTGGTCATGCACCATCACCGCAAGCATCGGCACACGGCGGCCACCGAGCAGCAACGGCACCACAAAGCTGCTGGCGTTGTAGGCGAACACCAGCGTCGCCCCGGTGATGATCCCCGGCAGACTCATCGGCAACACCACCTGACGGAACACCTGAAAACGGCTGGCGCCCAGAGTCGCGGCGGCCTCTTCGTAGGTACGCGCAACACCGCGCATGGCGCTGGCAATCGGCAGCACGGCCAAAGGAAACGCGGTCTGCACCAGACCCATCAGCACGCCGTTCTGGTTGTACAGCAGCATGATCGGGCGCTTGATCAGGCCCAGGCCCATCAGCGTCTGGTTGAGCATCCCGCCCGGGCCGAGAATTACCAGCCAGCCGTAGCTTTGCAGCAGCAGGTTGACCAGCAGCGGCAACAGCACCGCGGCGAGAAAAATCCGCCGCACGAACGGCGAGGTCAGACGTGACATGGTGTAAGCCACCGGGATCGCCAGCAGCACGGCGATCACCGCACTGATCAGCGCCAGCCGCAGGGTCAGCAGCAGGGATTTCAGGTAATAGGGTTCGAGCAATTGTGCGTAGCTGGCGAGGCTGAACCCGCTCCATTCCGCGCCTTTAGTGCCGACGCTCATGCGCAGCACCAGCAGGCTGGCGGCGATCAGCACACCGAGAAACAGCATCGACGGCGTGAGGAAAAACCACGCCCGGGCAGTCGGCGAAACACCGCGCGCCGGGCGCACGTCAGCGGCGCCGACCGGTTGGGTCAGGGATTGATGTTCCATAGCAATGATCTCGTCAATGGAAAAGCAACAGGATTGAAATCCGGGATAAACCCTGTGGCGAGGGAGCTTGCTCCCGCTGGGTCGCGAAGCGGCCCCATCAATGGCTAGATGCATTCGCCAGGTCGCCATTCAGATTGCGGCTGCTTCGCAGCCGAGCGGGAGCAAGCTCACTCGCCACAAAAGATTTTCAGTCCTCGGAAATCAGGAAGAAAAAATTTCCGTATAACGACGAATCCATTGGTCATGCACGGTCGCCAGGAAGGCGTTGTCGTGCATGATCGCCTTCTCGGCAATCTGCTCCGGGGTGAGGATGTACGGGCTCTTGCGCGCTTCGGCGGAGATGATCGCCTTGGCGTTGACCGGGCCGTTGAAGATGTCTTCGGCCATCTTGCCCTGCACCAGCGGGTCGAGAGAGTGGTCGATGAAGGCGTAGGCCAGATCGGTGTCGCCCGGACGGTTCTTCGGCATCACCGAGAGCATCAGGTCGGTGTAGAAACCTTCCTTCATGCCGAACGTGGCACCGAGGCCGTAGTTCGGATCGCGGATCTGCTTGGGGAAGAATGCCGGGGCGTACAGCCCACCCATGTCCAACGACCCGGTGCGGAACAGCTCGGCGATCTGGTTCGGGTTTTCGCCGAGGGTGACCACGCGATCCTTGAGCTCGGCGAGTTTCTTGAAGCCCGGTTCGATGTTGTGTTCGTCACCGCCGGCCAGTTTCGCGGCGATGATGATCAGGTCCATGGCCTCGGTCCAGTTCGGCGGCGGCAGGAAAATGTTCGGCGCCAGATCGGCGTCCCACAACGCAGCGTAACTGGTGGGTGCTTCTTTCTGGGTGCGGGTGCTGTAGACCAGACTGTTGCACCACAGCAGGTAACCGATGCCGTGCCCGTTGGCGCCGGTGCGGTATTTTTCCGGTACGTCGATGAGGTTGGGAATGCGGTTGAGGTCGGGTTTTTCCAGCAGCCCGGCGGCGGCCAGACCTTCGGCGCCGACCCCGGCCAGGGTGATGATGTCGTACTGCGGACGATCACCGCCGGCCTTGAGTTTGGCGACCATCTCCGAGGTGCTGCCGGTGCGGTCGGCGATGACCTTGGCGCCGGTCTTGGCTTCGAAGGTGGCGGCGATGTTGCGCAGTGCGGCGAGGCCGGTGTCATCCGACCAGGTCAGCAAACGCAGAGTCTTGCCGGCGAACCGCGTGTCGCTGGCGCTGGCCCGGATGAAGGGCATGCTCAGGGCCGCCGCCGCTACCGAAGCGACGCCGACGGTTTTAATGAATTGACGCCTGTTCAGATCATGCTCGCCCATGAAGGACTCCCTTTGTTCTTTTAAGTATGAGGTTGGTCGCAACCGTTGCATCCGCGCGGCCGGATCCGCTGCAGGCCTTGTGTTCAAAGGCCTGCAGCGCTGCCGACGGGTTCATCCTGAGGTCGTGCAATACACCTGACTATCGATAAAAACTCATCGAAGCCATGACACCGACGCATGCCTCGTTGCGAGGCATGCGCTCACCTTTTTCGGGCGTTCAGAGCGCGCGGATCACGTGTTTGATTTCCTGAAACGCGGCCAGGCCCCACGGCCCCAATTCGCGGCCGATGCTGCTCTGCTTGTAGCCGCCCCACGCCGTCTGCGGGAAGATCACTTGCGGCGCGTTGAGCCACACCAGCCCCGCCTGCAGGGCATTGGCGACCCGATCGGCAGTCTCGGCGTTACGCGTCACCACACTGGCGACCAGCCCGAACTGGCTGTCGTTGGCCAAGGCAATCGCCTCGGCTTCGCTGCTGAAACGGCGCACACAGAGCACCGGGCCGAAAATTTCTTCGCACCACAGCGCACTGTCGAGGGGCACGTCGGTGAACACAGTCGGCTGCAAAAAATAACCGCGCGGCAGATGTGCCGGGCGATTGCCGCCGCACACCAGCTTGGCCCCAGCACTCAGGCCACGGTCGATGTGACCGAGCACGCGCTGGTATTGCGTCTGATTGACCAGTGCGCCCATCTCCACGTCCGGGTCGAACGGATCCGCCACGCGAATCGCTTGCGCGCGCTTTTGCAGACGCTCAAGAAACTCATCGGCCAGCTCATCGGCGACCAGCACGCGACTGGTGGCCGAGCACATCTGCCCGGCATTGAAGAAACCGCCGCCGCAAGCCAGCTCCACGGCCAGTTCCAGATCGGCATCTTCGAGCACCAGCAACGAAGATTTGCCCCCCAGTTCCAGGCTCACGCCTTTCACCGTTTCAGCGGCGCGCTGCATCACCTGCACGCCGACGGCGTTGCTGCCGGTGAAGGATATCTTGGCGATGCGCGGATCCGCCGACAGCGGCGCACCGACCGCCAGCCCGGTGCCGCAGACCAGGTTGAACACACCGTTGGGCAGACCGGATTCAGCGATGATCGCCGCCAGTTCCAGCTCCGGCAGCGGCGTGACTTCCGACGGCTTGAGCACCACGCAGCAACCGGCGGCCAGTGCCGGCGCGAGTTTCCACGCGGTGGTGACCATCGGGAAATTCCACGGCACGATCAGCCCGACCACACCGCACGGTTCACGGCGCAGACGTGCGCTGAAGTCGTCGCTGGGCAGCGTCACGTTGCTGTCGAGTTGTGCGTCGAGGCCTTCGGCCAAACCGGCGTAATACTCGAAGGTGGCGATCACATCATCGACGTCGATCGCCGCTTCGAATTGCGGTTTGCCGTTGTTGCTCGACTGCAATTTCATCAGATGATCGCGGCCGTTGCGCACGCCATTGGCGATGTTGCGCAGGATCGCCCCGCGCTCGGCACCGCTGGTTTTCGACCAGCGCTTGAACGCTTCAGTGGCCGCGCTGACGGCCAGATCTACCGCGTTTTCATCGCCGCCATTGACCGTGGTCAGCAGCGCTTCGGTCGCCGGGTTGATCACCCGCAGGTGTTCACGCCCGGCCGACCATTGGCCGTTGATGTACAGGCCATCGAGTGTGGTTGGGAAACTGCTCATTGGGCCACCGCCTGCATCCATTGGCTCTGGTCGATTTCGATCACGGTCGGGCCTTGGCGATCAGTCGCCGCACGCAGCGCGCCACGCAATTGCTCAACCGAGCCGATCGCTTCGGCGGCGCAACCCAGGGCCTTGGCCACGCCGATGAAATCCGGGGTGTAGATGTCGACGCCAACCGGCTCGATGGCGCGGTTGACCATGTACTTCTTGATCTCTTCGTAACCCTGGTTATTCCACAGCAACACGATCACCGGGGTGCGCGCTTCAACCGCGCTGGCCAATTCCGGCAAGGTGAATTGCAAGCCACCGTCACCGATCAGGCACACCACTGGTGGACGAGCACCGCCCTCGACGCTGCCGCCGAGCCACGCGCCGATCGCCGCCGGCAAGGCGTAACCGAGGGTGCCGTAACCGGTGGACGAATTGAACCAGCGCCGTGGTCGTTCCGGGTTGAAGGTGAGGTTGCCGGTGTACACCGGTTGCGTGGAGTCGCCGACGAATACTGCGTCCGGCAACTCGTGCAGGACGGTTTCCAGAAAACGGGTCTGGGCCAGGGTTGGCACGTCCCAAGTCGCGGCCAGATCATCACGCAGACGCGCTGCCCGCACCTGGCCCCAATCGTTGCGCCGCTCGGCCAGCGCCTGCTGCGACAGCGCGCCAAGCAGCGCTTGCGCGGCGTTGCGCGAGTCGGCGACCAACGCCACGTGCGGCGGATAGTTGCGCACGGTCTGATCGGCGTCGATGTCGATGCGCAGCAGCTTGCCGGGGATTTCAAAGCCGCCGGCGAAGGTCACGTCGTAATCGGTTTCGGCCAGTTCGGTGCCGATCGCCAGTACCACGTCGGCATCGGCCACCAGTGCGCGAGTGGCGACCAGGCTTTGTGTCGAACCGATCAACAACGGATGGCTGGACGGCAACATGCCTTTGGCGTTGATGGTCAGCGCCACCGGAGCGTCGAGCAGCTCGGCCAGTTCGGTGAGTTCGGCAGCGGCATCGATGGCACCGCCACCGGCGAGAATCAGCGGACGCTGGGCGCCGGCCAGCAACTCGCTCATGCGGCGTACGGCTGCCGGCGCAGCCCCGGCGCGGTCGATATTCACCGGAACGCTGGCGAGCAGTTCATCGGCTTCTTCCACCAGCACGTCCAGCGGAATTTCGATGTGCACCGGACGCGGGCGCCCGGCCTGGAACAGTGCGAAGGCACGGGCCAGCACCGCCGGCAATTCTGCCGCCGACATCAGGGTGTGGGAGAACGCCGCGACACCGCCGACCAGTGCGCTCTGGTTCGGCAGTTCGTGCAGCTTGCCGCGACCGCCGCCCAACTGGCTGCGGGTCTGCACGCTGGAGATCACCAGCATCGGGATCGAGTCGGCGTAGGCCTGGCCCATCGCGGTGGTGATGTTGGTCATGCCCGGACCGGTGATGATGAAGCACACACCCGGTTTGCCGCTGGTGCGCGCATAGCCGTCAGCCATGAATCCGGCGCCTTGTTCATGCCGTGGGGTGACATGGTTGATGCTCGAACGGGCCAGCCCGCGATACAGCTCCACGGTGTGCACCCCGGGAATGCCGAACACCTGCTCGACCCCATAATCTTCGAGTAACTTGACCAGTACTTCGCCACACGTCGCCATGTCGATTGCCCTTCTTGTTGTTCAATACGCCGTGCCAGTGTGGGAGCGAGCTTGCTCGCGAAAGCGGTGTATCAGCCACATTGATGCTGAATGGAAAACCGTATTCGCGAGCAAGCTCGCTCCCACATCGATCCGGGTGGAATGGGCTCATTGAACGGGCGGCAGGTAGCGGCAACAATCGATTAAAAGTCATACTAGCCATGTCCTCACGTCATACCTTGGATCCACATGAAACGACTGCCTCCCCTGCCCGCCCTGCATACGTTTCTGATCACCGCGCAGTGCTGCAACTTCACCCGGGCCGCCGAGCAGTTGCACATCACTCAGGGCGCGGTGAGCCGGCAGATTGCCGGGCTGGAAGCTCATCTGGGGTATGAGTTGTTCATCCGTCTGGCCCGAGGCCTGGAGCTGACCGCCGAAGGACGTGAATGGCTGCCACGGGTGGAAAAGATCTTTGGCCTGATCAGCGAAGCCACCGAGCAGATTGGTCGCAAGCGCCAGACCCTGCAGCTCAAGGCGCCAAGCTGCGTGATGCGCTGGCTGGTGCCGCGCCTGCTGCAATGGCAAAAGGAACGCCCGGACGTACCGGTCAAACTGACCACCACCCTGGCCCACGGCGTGGACTTTCAGCGCGAGCAATTCGATGCAGCGGTGATCTACGGCACGCCGCCGGACAACTCCTCGACTGCCCTGCATCTGTTTGATGAGCAACTGACCCCGGTGTGTTCGCCAGCGTTATTGAAAGGCCCACCGGCGCTGAGCGAACCGGCCGATCTGCAACAGCATCTGCTGTTGCATCCGACCCGCGATACGCAGGACTGGACGGTGTGGCTAACGGCGGCCGAGTTGCAGTTGAACAACGTCAACACCGGGCAGCATTTCGAGACACTGGATCAGGCGATGTCGATGGCGTCGCATGGGACGGGGGTGGCGATTGGCGACTGGTCGCTGATCGGCGACGACCTGCGCGCCGGGCGGCTGGTAATGCCGTTTGAGCTGAAGGTGAAAACGGGGCTGGGCTACTACGTGGTGATGCCGCAAGGCGGCGAGGCGTCGCCGCAGTTGGAAGAGTTGATGATCTGGCTGGTGGAACAAGCCCATACCCGCTGAATCAACGCATTCCCCTGTAGGAGCTGCCGCAGGCTGCGATCTTTTGATCTTGTTTTTAAAAATTCAAAGTCAAAAGATCGCAGCCTGCGGCAGCTCCTACAGGGGGTTGTGTTTGCAGGTCAGTAGCCGACGGTGAACCGCTGACGCGAATGCTTCGGCGTTTCCACTTCGTCGAGCAGTGCAATCGCGTAATCGGCGAAGGTGATCCAGCTACGGCCTTCGGCACTCACCAGCAAGTGATCCTTGCCGACCCGGAAGGTGCCGGTGCGCTCACCTTCGACGAACTCGGCTGACGGCGAGAGGAAGGTCCAGTCCAGATCCTGCTCCTGACGCAAGGCATCGAGGAACGCCGCGCCAGCGCTGGCCTCGGTTTTGTACTCGGCGGGGAAACCGGTGCTGTCGATCACTCGGGTGTCGTCCGGCAGCAGCAGCGAACCGGCACCGCCGACCACCAGCAGACGCTTCACGCCCGCCTGCTTCACCGGGCCAACCAGAGCGCTGGCCGGTACGCTGGCGAAATGCGCGGCGCTGATCACCACGTCGTGACCGGCCACCGCAGCTTGCAGCGCCGCCGAATCCAGCACATCGACATTCTTGCTGACCACACCGGCGCGTGCGCCGATCTTCGAGGTGTCGCGGGCGATGGCAGTGACGCTATGCCCGCGACGCAGGGATTCTTCCAGCAGTTGGCTACCGGCACGGCCGGTGGCACCAATGATTGCGATCTTGCTCATGACATTCTCCAGTTGGCTTGAGAGTGCTGCGTTTTCAAAATCGGGTTACCACTTCATCTCGCCCTTGGCGACTTTGGCGCTCAGTTCCAGCGAGCTTTCTTCGCCGAGTTTCGGGTAGCGCTTTTGCATGGCCTTGATCAGTGCGGCGGAATCCTTGGCCTTGGCGGTTTCTTCGTCGAAAGCCTTAATGTAGTCGGCGGTGAATTTCACGCTGGCCAGCGAGCGGCTGCTCTCGCCCAGGTAGTGACCCGGCACCACGGTTTTCGGTTTCAGGGTTTCGATCGAATGCAGGGTGTCCAGCCAGTCGGCGTGGGATTGCGCAGTCTGGGTATCGGCCATCCACACATGGATGTTCTCGGCGACCACAACACCACCGACCACCGCCTTGAGCGACGGAATCCACACGAAGCTGCGATCCGGCTGTTTGCCTTCAAGGCCCACCACCTGCAGCTTCTGACCTTCGAGCATCAGGCTGTCGCCCTTGAGCACGCCGGGCACGATGGTTTTGGCCGGCAAGTCGGCGCCCATTTTCGGCCCCCAGAAAGCGAGTTTGCCCGCGACGGTTTTGTTGATGTGATCGACGGTCGGCTGCGAGGCCAGAACCACGGCGTCGGGGAAGGCCTGGGTCAGGGTGTCGAGGCCGAAGTAGTAATCCGGGTCACCGTGGCTGATGTAGATGGTGGTCAGGTGTTTGCCGCTGGCGCGGATCTTTTCCACCACCTGCTCGGCCTGGGCCTTGCCGAATTGCGCGTCGACCAGGATCGCGTCTTTCTCGCCGCTGACCAGCACCGAGGTCACCGGGAAAATCGCGTTGTTGCCTGGGTTGTAGACATCCAGGGTCAGGTTGGCGGCAGCGGCGTGGGCCGCAAAACCGAGGGTGGCGGTGGCCAGCAAAACGCGCTTGAGAGTAGTGAAGCCGATCATCTGTTGCTCCGTGATCCGAATGCCGGGTTGGCGATGGGACAGAGCTTAGTTGCCTGACTCGGTACAAAAAATGCGATGCTTGGACATAGTTTGTTTCTGAAAGCGGGCAAATCATGGATCGTCTTCAAGCAATGCGGGTGTTTGTCACGGTGGTGGATCTGGGCAGCCAGTCGGCGGCCGCCGATCATCTGGACCTGTCGCGGCCGGTGGTGTCGCGCTATCTGGCGGAGCTGGAAGACTGGGTCGGCGCGCGCCTGATGCACCGCACCACGCGCAAGTTGAGCCTGACCGCCGCCGGCAGCGAAATCCTGCCGCGCTGCCGGCAGATGCTCGAATTGTCGACCGACATGCAGGCCGCCGTCAGCGAACCCCACGATGCGCCGCGCGGTTTGTTGCGCATCAGCGTCAGCACCTCGTTCGGCCAGGCGCAACTGGCCGATGCCATGGCGGCGTACGTCAAGCGCTACCCTGGGGTCAGCATCGACCTGCAGATGCTCGACCGCACGGTGAACCTGGTGGATGAGCGCATCGATCTGGCGATCCGCACCAGCAATGACCTCGATCCGAACCTGATCGCCCGGCGCCTGACCGTGTGCCGCTCAGTAGTCTGCGCCGCGCCCGCTTACCTGCGCGACAACCCGCCACCGCAGCGAGTCGAGGACCTGAGCCGACACAATTGCCTGACGCACTCGTATTTCGGCAAGAGCCTGTGGCATTTCGAAGAGGATGGCGAACCGGTGTCAGTGCCGGTGCAGGGCAACATCAGCGCCAACGAGGCCAGCACTCTATTGCGCGCAACCCTGGCCGGTGCGGGCGTGGCGATGCTGCCGACCTATCAGGCCGGGGTGCATGTGCATGCCGGTGAACTGGTGCGTTTGCTACCGCATGCCGAGCCACGGCAGATGAACATCTACGCGGTGTACGCCTCACGCAAGCACATGCCGGCGGCGCTGCGCAGCATGCTGGATTTTCTGGTGCAGCGGTTTCCAGAGAATCCAGAGTGGGATGTGGGGTTGTAGAAAAGCAAAAGATCGTCCGAACGCGGCCCGAACCCGCGGCAGCTCCTACACATAACCCTGTAGGAGCTGCCAAAGGCAGCGATCTTTTGATCTTGTTCTATGCTGAAAGTAATACCGCAGGGTATGCGTTCAGAGGTCTACGCCATGAACATCAGAACAAGAAGGTACTTCGCGATTTTCATCACCTGCGCCGCCACGCTGGCGTTGTATGGCACCGCGGCCTGGCGGGTCGAGCAACTGCGACAGCTGCCCCGCGAGTATGCGAGCTGCAATTTCGAGCGTTGTATTCCGCACAATGCGACGCTGAACGCATTGCGCTGAATGATCTGAGCTGGAATGCGATCCTGTGGGAGCGAGCTTGCTCGCGAAAGCAGTGCACCAGTCAACATCAATGCTGAATGTAAGACCGCATTCGCGAGCAAGCTCGCTCCCACAGGGGTTGGCAGTGTCTACAAGATTACTGCTCAGCCTTCAGCCGGTCACGAAACGCCTTTGGCGAAATCCCCACCCTGCGCCGGAACAGGCGCGTGAAGTTGGTCGGGTCGGAAAACCCCAACAACTCCGACATCTCGTAAATGGTCATGCTGGTGTAGGTCAGCAACCGTTTGGCTTCCAGCAACTGACGTTCGTGCATGATCTGCAGCGCTGGCTGCCCCGCCAGTTCGCGGCAGGTGCCGTTGAGGTGTGATACCGAAATCCCCAGACGATGGGCGAGGTCTTCGACCTTCACATGCTGGCGGTACGTCTCCTCCACCAATTGAATGAACCCGTTGAGGTACTCGCGCTGGCGTTGCGGCCGCTGGCTGGCGTTATGGCGCACGAGCGCCTGACGGCTGACCCAGACCATGATCACGCTGACCAGCGAATGCATGAGCATTTCCCGCGCCGGCTGATGGCCGTTGTACTCGGCCTGCAACGCTGAAAACAGACTGTTCAGGTACTCCGCGTCCTTGCCCGCCGGGTAGTGCTCGGCCTGGGCCAGTGCGTGCACCGAACTGCCCAGTTGCGCCTGCAGGTGATTGATCAGCGGATTGGCGAGGGTGACGACGAATCCTTCGACGTCCTCGGAAAAGCGAAAGCCATGCACCGACAACGGTGGCAGGACTTGAATCGCGGGTTGGTTGAGCTGCGTGCGTTGACCTTCGATTTCAAGCTCTGCCTGACCTTTGAAGACGAAGAGCAACTGGCACAAATCGGCGTGGCGGTGGGGTTTGATTTCCCATTGATGTTCGCGGCTGCGTTTGGAAATGGTTTCACAGTGCAGCAAGTCAGGGGTCGGCCAGTCCAGGCTTTCACCGTAGAGCTTGAACACCGGAATCGAAGGCAGGTCAGGCTTGTTCATCACTTCAATCCAGGCCTCGAGTTTGCGGGCGATAATCGCACCGATTGGCAGAATGTACAGGTATCGGCTCAGTTTTCACCTTCAATTGACAGACTCGCAAGGGAAAAATGCAAGCACTCGATCCATAAAAATCATTCACCGACTCACGTCGCGTGAAGCTTGCGAGTCATAAAAACAATGAAAACGCTGAAAACCCAAGTCGCCATCATTGGCGCCGGTCCGTCCGGATTGCTCCTCGGTCAGTTGCTGCACAACGCCGGCATCGACACCCTGATTCTCGAACGCCAGACACCCGACTATGTCCTCGGACGAATTCGCGCCGGCGTGCTTGAACAAGGCATGGTAGAGCTGTTGCGCCAGGCCGGCGTAGGCGCGCGCATGGATGCCGAAGGACTGGTGCACGCCGGCTTCGATCTGGCCCTGGATGGACGCCTTGCGCACATCGATCTGCAGGGTTTGACCGGTGGCAAAACCGTGATGGTCTACGGTCAGACCGAGGTCACGCGCGACCTGATGGCCGCTCGTCGGGAGGCCGGGGCGCCGTCGTTTTATGAAGTGAGCGATATCGTTCCTCACGGCATGAAAAGCGACGAGGCGTTTGTCACCTTCGAAAAGGACGGCGAAACCTGGCGCGTCGATTGCGATTACATCGCTGGTTGCGATGGTTTTCATGGCGTCGCCCGACAGTCGATTCCCGAGGACTGCCTGAAGATTTTCGAGCGGGTCTATCCGTTCGGCTGGCTGGGGATTCTCGCCGACACCCCGCCGGTGCACGAAGAGCTGGTCTACGCCCGGCACGAACGTGGCTTCGCGCTGTGCAGCATGCGGTCGGCCACGCGCACCCGGTATTACCTGCAAGTGCCGGCCGAGGAGAACGTTTCCGACTGGTCCGATGAGCGCTTTTGGGCTGAGCTGAAAACCCGCCTGCCCACCGCGCTTGCGGAAAAACTGGTGACGGGCCCGTCGATTGAAAAAAGCATCGCGCCGCTGCGCAGTTTTGTCGTCGAACCCATGCAGTACGGGCGGATGTTTCTCCTCGGCGACGCCGCACACATTGTGCCGCCCACCGGCGCCAAGGGTCTGAACCTGGCCGCCAGCGATGTCAGCACGCTGTTCAATATCCTGCTGAAGGTTTATCGCGAAGGGCGCACCGATCTGCTGGAGAAATATTCGGAAATCTGCCTGCGCCGGGTCTGGAAAGCTGAACGGTTTTCCTGGTGGATGACCAACATGCTGCACCGCTTCGACGAGCACGACGATTTTAGCCAGCGGATCAGCGCCTCGGAACTGGACTACTTTGTCAGTTCCGAAGCGGGGCGAAAAACCATTGCAGAAAATTACGTCGGACTTCCGTACGAGGCTATCGAATAGCCTGCTATCGACTTACACTGGCGAGCATCCACCCGCGTGCGATGGCAGCGCGGGTCCATCACTGCCCGCAGGCTTGCCCGTGACCAATCTCAATCACCCTGAAACGCCCAAACCGGCTATTCGCAGCGTGCTGGTCGCGCTGATGCTGGCAATCTTTCTCGGCGCGCTGGACCAGACCATCGTCGCCGTCTCGATGCCCGCCATCTCCGCACAGTTCAAGGACGTCAGCCTGCTGGCCTGGGTGATTTCCGGGTACATGGTGGCAATGACTGTGGCGGTACCGATCTACGGCAAACTCGGCGATCTGTACGGGCGACGCAAACTCATGCTGTTCGGCATGGGCCTGTTCACACTGGCCTCGCTGTTCTGTGGCATGGCGCAAAGCATGGAACAACTGGTGCTGGCGCGGATTCTCCAGGGCATCGGCGCCGGCGGGATGATCTCGGTGAGTCAGGCGATCATCGGCGACATCGTCCCGCCGCGCGAACGCGGACGCTATCAGGGTTATTTCAGCAGCATGTACGCGGTCGCCAGCGTCGCCGGGCCGGTGCTCGGCGGCTACATGACCGAATACCTGTCGTGGCGCTGGGTGTTCCTGATCAATCTGCCACTGGGGCTGGGCGCCTGGTGGGTTGCCAATCGCAATCTGCGCGGCCTGCCGATTCCACAACGCAAACCGATCATCGACTACCTCGGCACGTTGTTGATGATCATCGGGTTGACCGCCCTGCTGTTGGCCATCACTCAGGTCGGTCAGGGTCACTCTTGGCGCAGCAGTGAAGTGCTTGGCTTGTTCGCCTGTGCGGTGCTGGTGCTGGCGGTGTTCGTCTGGCATGAACGCCGGGCGCGCGAGCCACTGCTGCCGATGCACTTGTTCACCAACCGCAACGCATTGCTGTGCTGGTGCACGATTTTCTTCACCAGTTTTCAGGCAATCTCGCTGATCGTGTTGATGCCGCTGCGCTTTCAGAGCGTCACCGGCGCCGGGGCCGACGCGGCGGCGTTGCACTTGCTGCCGCTGGCGATGGGCCTGCCGATTGGCGCTTATTTCGCCGGACGCCGCACCTCGGTGACCGGTCGCTACAAGCCGCAGATTCTGACTGGCGCATTGCTGATGCCGATCTCGATTCTCGGCATGGCGTTCAGCCCACCGGATGCGACGCTCGTCAGCAGCCTGTTCATGCTGCTCAGCGGGATTGCCGGCGGCATGCAGTTCCCGACTTCGCTGGTGGGCACGCAGAATTCGGTGGAACAACGCGACATCGGCGTCGCCACCAGCACCACCAACCTGTTCCGCTCGCTGGGCGGCGCGGTGGGGGTGGCGTTGATGTCGGCGCTGTTGCTGGCCTTGTTGCAGGGTTCGAGTTTCGCCCATCTGGCGAGCAACTCGCTGATCAGCGAGGGGCATTCGGGCAACGTGCTGCTCGACGGTCTGAACGCCGCACCGGGCGATGCGCAGAACGCCTTGCGCGCCGAGCTTTCGGTGACGTTCCAGCATTTGCTTTGGGTGAGTACGGCAGTGTCGCTGCTGGGGCTGGCGGCGGCGATTGCGATGCCGAACAAGTTGCTGCGCGGGCGCGAGCACGGCGCCAAATAACAGCAACACCGCGATCCCCTGTAGGAGTGAGCCTGCTCGCGATGAGGGTGTGTCAGTCGACATCACTGTTGAATGACACTTCCTTATCGCGAGCAGGCTCACTCCTACAAAAGCAGTTCACTCAAGGGCTGTAGTAACCCACTGCCACCAGAAAATGCCCGACCTTCTTCAGGTAGGCATGCTTGTCCTCGACCTTGCCGGTCACCGGGTTTTTCCAGCGGTATTCGTATTCGCCGTCGTCCTGTTTGGCGATCAGCGCCAGAATCGGCTCGCCCACCGGTTTGCCTTCCGGGTCCTTGATCTTGCTGAAATCGGTATTGATCAAGCGCAGGTTGGTACCGTGGGCCACGTAGCGTTGGGTGTCGAGATCGACCACGAATACATACAGGTCATCCTGCAGATACCCGCCCTTGAGCGAGTTGATGGCCGTCAGCGTACCCTTTTCGTTTTTCCCCAGATCGGTTGCAGCCTTGTCGAGCAGTGCCTTGGCCTGCTCGGCTGACGCACGCGGCAGGTAATAACCGACTGCCAGAATGCGCTGACCGATACGCTGGTAATACACATGTTTGCGCTCGACCTTGCCGTCGGCCCAGTTCTGCCAGCGGTACTCGGCTTGCTGGATGCCGTTGCCTTCCGGCACCAGCAAGGCGTCCTTGAAGGCTTTCTGCAAATCCGGCGCAAGCACCTCGCTGACATCGCGGCCGATCAAGGCTGAGGAAGGCCCGCCGCTGGCGAGCATCACGCCTTTGGTGTCGACCACGAACACGTAGCGATCCTTGTCGACGAACTCGCCCTGACGGCTGAACGCGGCGAAAGCCTTGTCGCCATTGTCGTGGTAATAGGCCAGGGCCTTTTCCAGCAAAGCGATGGCGGCCTTGCTGTCGTCCTTTTGTGTGGTGGCAGCATTGACCTGCCCTGCCCCCACAAAAAGCATCACCCCGAGCCACGCCACTTTATGCAAAAACCCCATAACGCATCCCTCGTTCTTGTTGGTGTTTCAAGAGCGTAGACGGCTTGGGATCGGACGGAGGTCGAAGATGAATCCAGAAGTTGCCGCATTACCTGTGGCGAGGGAGCTTGCTCCCGCTCGGCTGCGAAGCAGTCGCAAAACCTGCAAATGCGCTCTACCTGAACGAAAGCAGGGGAGCGCTTCGCACTCCAGCGGGAGCAAGCTCCCTCGCCACAAAGGTTCCTGAGTCAGGTTCTACGGCCGGGCATTGATCTGCTGCTGCAGATTCTGGATCTGCGCCTGCAGGGTGTTGAGGTTGCGGGTCATCTGGCCACGGAACGCATCGAACTCAGCGGTATTGCCGCCACCCTGTGGCGTTGCCGGGCGGTTGTCCTGTTCACTCTTGAGAACGACGATTTCCTGCTCCAGACGCTCGATCGCTGCGTTCGAGTTGCCCTGCTTTTTCAGCGCAACGATATCAGCGCCAAGGCTTTTCAGTTGCGCGTCATAACTCTTGAGCTGGGCGTCGACCTTGCTGGTATCCGCCGGTGCGCTTTTCAGGGTGGCCAGTTCGGCGCTCAAGGCTTTGACCTGGGCCTGCAACTGGGTGTTGGCGTTCTGTTGTTCGGTGGTCTGCGCGGTCATCTGCGCCAGACGCTTGTCCAGATCGCTGGCCTGGCCGACCACGCCTTGCTGCTGTTTGCTCTGATCCAGCAACTGGGTTTCCAGCTGTTTGATCTGCAGCTTCAAGGCTTCGCTGTCGCTGTTGACGTTGCTCTGGCTGGCGACGACCTTGCCGGAAATATCCTGCAACCGCCCCGCCGCTTCCTCGCTGATGCGCGCAAAGCTTTCCTGGGTCGCGACCAATTGCTGCTCCATCAGCGAAATCTGCTGGAAGCTCCACCAGGCCAGACCGATGAAGGCGAAGAACAACGCGCCGACCAGTGCCCACAGCGGCCCGGTACTCGCAGCCTTGACCTTGACCACCGGCGGCGTGCGCGAGTGCACCGAGGTGCGAGCGGAGGGCGGAATGTCATCGTCGTCAAAGGTGTCGGCCCGCAGGCTCGGTACATCGTCGAAATCGTCGTTGGCATCGTTACGCATGGACATTGAGGCAACCTTTGTGGAACGCGGTGATGGCTAAATGCTGCGAAGTATAACCGCCGCAGCCGCAGGGATTGACCCTCAAGCGGCAGTGCGGTTCATTGCCGGCCGGGCGACTTGTATCAACGGATGTCCTGAGCTTTCCACCAGCCACAGAACTCGTCGAGGGCCGACCACAGGCTGACTTTCGGATCGTAGTCCAGATAATGCCGGGCGCGGCTGATGTCGAGGGTGAAATTTTTCTTCATGACCTGCATGCCCAACCGCGACAGAGTCGGCTCGGGGCGCCCCGGCCAGAGCTTGCACGCACCTTCGTTGAGCGCCGCAACGCTGTAGGCCAGACCGTACGAGCGGTATTTGGTGACCTGCGGCACTTCCATCTTGCGCATCACGTAATTGACCACATCCCACAACGGCACCGGCGCGCCATTGCTGATGTTGTAAGCCTTGCCCAGTGCGGAACCGGCCGCCAGCAGACTGCTGAGCAACGCTTCGTTGAGGTTCTGCACGCTGGTGAAATCGACCTTGTTCAGGCCGTCGCCGATGATTGCCAGACGCCCCTTGCGCTGCATGTTCAGCAGGCGCGGGAAGATGCTCATGTCGCCGGCGCCGGTGACAAAACGCGGGCGCAGGGCGATGGTTTCCAGGCCGAATTCCTGCGCACCGAAGACCTTCTGCTCGGCCAGGTACTTGGTCGCGGCGTAGTGATGTTTGAAGCGTTTGGGCACTTGTTCTTCGGTCAGGCCGAGGTGGTCGCGGCCATCGAAGTAGATCGACGGCGACGACAGATGCACCAGCCGCCGCACGCGCTGCTTGAGGCAGGCTTCGACGACATTCTCGGTAACCTGCACGTTGCCCAGATGAAAGTCCTGATAGCGCCCCCACAAGCCGACGGCACCGGCGCAGTGCACCACGGCTTCGACGTCGCTGCAGAGGTCGCGCACGAGATCCGCATCGGTCAGATCGCCCGGGACAAACTCGGCGCCACGGCGCACCAGATGCTCGACGCTCTCGGCCCGGCGACCGTTGACCCGCACGTCCAGGCCCTGCTCCAGGGCGAAACGCGCAAAGCGTCCGCCAATGAAGCCGCTTGCGCCGGTGACCAGAATTTTCATGTAACGCTCCGATGTCTTTCGTTTACCTGATACGTCTGTCTTGACGCTGACCGTCAGCCCAAGGGCACCAGCCAGCGCGGTGAAGAACGTAGCAATTGCTCGGTCAGCAAGCCCAGCAGCTGACCGCCATTGCGCCAATGATGCCAGTACAACGGCACATCGATCGGTTTATCTGGCAACAGTTCACGCAACACCCCGCGTTGCAGCTGATCGCGCACTTGCAGTTCCGGCACAAGGCCCCAGCCGAACCCGGCTTCGGTCAGGCGCACAAATCCTTCGGAGGACGGGCACAAATGATGCTCGAATCCGCCATCAACGCCCAATGATGCAAGGTAGCGATGCTGGAGAAAATCGTCCGGGCCGAACACCAGCGCCGGCGTGCGTGGTAACTGCTCGGCGCGCACCCCGTCGGGGAAATGCCGCTCGATGAACGCCGGACTGGCCAGCGCCCGGTAACGCATGGCCCCGAGCAACACGCTGCGCGCCCCGGCCACCGGGCGCTCGCTGGCACAGACACACGCCGCCACCTCCCCGGCACGCATGCGCTTGAGGCCGACGGTCTGATCTTCCACCACCAGATCCAGCAATAAATGCTGCTCGGCGCAGAAATCGCCCACGGCTTCGGCCCACCAGGTGGCGAGACTGTCGGCGTTTATCGCGATGCGCAACCGCTCCGGCAGACCCTCTTCGTCGAGCGCCGGCACCAGGGTCTGCAAGTCACGTTCGAGCAGGCGTACCTGCTGCACATGGTTGAGCAGCCGCCGGCCGATCTCGGTCGGTGACGGCGGCGTGCCGCGCACCAGCACCGGTTGGCCGACCCGCGCTTCCAGCAGTTTGATGCGCTGGGAAATCGCCGATTGCGACAAGCCCAGCACCTGCGCGGCGCGTTCGAAACCGGCCTGCTCGACCACAGCGGCCAGAGCGGAAAGCAATTTGTAGTCGAACATCAGTTTTCCTAATGAGCGATCAGCACTATTGGTTTTTCTTATACCGCTTTCGACCGGAGAATAGCCAGCAAGCACTCTTTATCAAGGAACACGGCAATGGCTGGCGAAACCTCACTCACAACTCTGCTGCGCAGCATGAGCCCGCAGCTCAACGCCGGCGAATACGTGTTCTGTACCGTGCCTGACAACTTGCTGCCGAGTGGGCTGGAGATTGTCGGCAGTTTCCGCGAGCAGGAAGGCCTGACCGTGATTCTTGAGCGCTCCCAGGCTGAACACGCCGGGTTCGCTTTCGATTATGTCGCGGCGTGGATCACCCTCAACGTGCATTCGGCACTGGAAGCGGTCGGCCTGACCGCCGCGTTCGCCACGGCATTGGGCAAAGCCGGGATCAGTTGCAACGTGATCGCCGGTTACTACCACGATCATTTGTTTGTCGGTCAGGCCGACGCCGAACGCGCCATGCACGTGCTGCGCGATCTCGCAGCCAACGCGGAGTAAATTTTATGTGGCAAAGCTATGTGAACGGCCTGCTGGTGGCGTTCGGGCTGATCATGGCGATCGGCACCCAGAACGCTTTTGTCCTGGCCCAGAGTCTGCGCCGCGAACATCACCTGCCGGTCGCGGCGCTGTGTGTCGCGTGCGATGCGCTGCTGGTGGCGGCCGGGGTGTTTGGTCTGGCCACTGTGCTGGCGCAGAACCCGACATTGCTCGCGGTGGCGCGCTGGGGCGGCGCCGTCTTTCTGATTTGGTACGGCAGCCAGGCGCTGCGCCGGGCGTTCTCGAAACAGAGTCTGGATCAGGGCGAAAACCACACCGTGCGCTCGTTGCGCGCGGTGATGCTCAGCGCGCTGGCAGTGACCCTGCTCAACCCGCACGTTTATCTCGATACGGTCTTGCTGATCGGCTCACTCGGCGCGCAGCAATCAGTGCCGGGCGCTTATGTCGTGGGCGCGGCAAGTGCCTCGCTGCTGTGGTTTTTCACCCTCGCCCTCGGTGCCGCATGGCTCGCGCCGTGGCTGGCGCGACCGAGTACCTGGCGGATTCTTGATCTTCTGGTGGCAGTGATGATGTTTACAGTCGCAGGGCAATTGATATTGGCGCAGTGATTTATTCCAAACAGCTCTGGAACCTCTATCCCACACAGTTGTTGCGTGGTTAAGCCTTGACCCCGGTGCTATGATCCGAACCCTGCGCCGCAAAGAGTAAAAACTCGTCGGTGCATTTCTGGCCGCCCGTGATCGGCCTTGCGCTCACCGCAACAGACCTGATTAGGAGAATCATCATGGCTTTCGAATTGCCGCCGCTGCCTTACGCACACGATGCCCTGCAGCCGCACATTTCCAAGGAAACCCTGGAATTTCACCACGACAAGCACCACAACACCTATGTCGTGAACCTGAACAACCTGGTGCCAGGCACCGAGTTCGAAGGCAAGACCCTGGAAGAGATCGTCAAGACTTCCTCGGGCGGCATCTTCAACAACGCCGCTCAGGTCTGGAACCACACCTTCTACTGGAACTGCCTGGCGCCAAACGCCGGCGGTCAACCAACTGGCGCACTGGCTGAAGCGATCAACGCAGCCTTCGGTTCGTTCGACAAGTTCAAGGAAGAGTTCAGCAAAACCTCGATCGGCACCTTCGGTTCCGGCTGGGGCTGGCTGGTGAAGAAGGCTGACGGTTCCCTGGCCCTGGCCAGCACCATCGGCGCCGGCAACCCGCTGACCAGCGGCGACACCCCGCTGCTGACCTGCGACGTCTGGGAACACGCTTACTACATCGACTACCGCAACCTGCGTCCGAAGTACGTTGAAGCGTTCTGGAACCTGGTCAACTGGAAGTTCGTCGCCGAGCAGTTCGAAGGCAAAACCTTCACCGCTTAAGCTGCGCACCAGATAAAAAACCCGGCTGATGCCGGGTTTTTTTATGCCTTTGATTTCTGTAGGAGCTGCCGCACCGTGCCACAATTTATGGCGCCTCTGTTTTCCTACAGGGAATAGCGTTTTTCTCACGATGAACGCTGGCTCCGGCCACTTGCCGGGGCAGCACAGCGGGCTACCATCAAATCAACGAAAATTTGTTCCACACCGCTCAAGTTGAGGGGCGAAACTACCGACACAGTACAAATAGAGCTGAGACTCCAGACAGCAGTATTTCGGCCAAGGCCACGGGCAAATGTTCCGAGGCTTGATTGTCCCTTTGACTGCCAACACGGGATTGCCAATACTCATGGCAACTTGACGCTACCCGCACGGAACAAGGAATAACCCTTTGAAGCTGGAACTCAAGAACAGCTTGTCGGTGAAGTTGCTCCGGGTCGTGCTCCTTTCGGCATTGATCGTCGGCGTAGTCTTGAGCTGCGCCCAGATTGTTTTCGATGCCTATAAAACCCGCCAGGCGGTGGCCGGCGACGCTCAGCGCATCCTCGACATGTTCCGCGATCCCTCGACTCAGGCGGTCTACAGCCTGGACCGGGAAATGGGCATGCAGGTGATCGAAGGCCTGTTCCAGGACGACGCCGTGCGCCAGGCTTCCATCGGCCATCCCAACGAAGCGATGCTCGCGCAAAAATCCCGTGAGTTGCAGCACTCCAACAGCCGCTGGCTGACTGATCTGATTCTCGGTCAGGAACGCACCTTCACCACCCAACTGGTCGGTCGCGGCCCGTACAGCGAGTATTACGGCGACCTGAGCATCACCCTCGACACCGCCACCTATGGCGAGAGTTTCATCGTCAGTTCGGTAATTATTTTCATTTCCGGCGTCTTGCGCGCCCTGGCCATGGGCCTGGTGTTGTATCTGGTTTATCACTGGCTGCTGACCAAGCCGCTGTCGCGGATCATCGAGCACCTGACCGAAATCAATCCCGATCGCCCCAGCGAGCACAAGATTCCACAGCTCAAGGGTCACGAAAAAAATGAACTCGGCATCTGGATCAACACCGCCAACCAGTTGCTCGAATCGATAGAACGCAACACCCATCTGCGCCACGAAGCGGAAAACAGCCTGCTGCGCATGGCCCAGTACGACTTCCTCACCGGCCTGCCGAACCGCCAGCAATTGCAGCAGCAACTGGACAAGATTCTGGTCGACGCCGGCAAGCTGCAACGCCGGGTCGCGGTGTTGTGCGTGGGGCTGGATGATTTCAAAGGGATCAACGAGCAGTTCAGCTACCAGACCGGCGACCAGTTGCTGCTGGCGCTGGCCGACCGCCTGCGCGCCCACAGCGGTCGCCTCGGTGCCCTCGCCCGCCTGGGTGGCGACCAGTTCGCCCTGGTGCAGGCCGATATCGAACAGCCTTATGAAGCGGCGGAGCTGGCGCAGAGCATCCTCGATGATCTGGAAGCGGCGTTCGCCCTCGACCATCAGGAAATCCGCCTGCGCGCGACCATCGGCATCACCCTGTTCCCCGAGGACGGCGACAGCACCGAGAAGCTGTTGCAGAAGGCCGAGCAGACCATGACGTTGGCCAAGACTCGTTCGCGCAACCGCTATCAGTTCTACATCGCCAGCGTCGACAGCGAGATGCGCCGGCGCCGCGAACTGGAAAAAGACTTGCGCGATGCGCTGATTCGCGACCAGTTCTACCTCGTCTATCAGCCGCAGATCAGCTACCGCGATCACCGCGTGGTCGGGGTTGAAGCGCTGATTCGCTGGCAGCATCCGGAACACGGTCTGGTGCCGCCGGATCTGTTCATTCCGCTGGCCGAACAGAACGGCACGATCATCGCTATCGGCGAGTGGGTGCTGGATCAGGCCTGCAAGCAATTGCGCGAATGGCATGATCAGGGCTTCGTCGATCTGCGCATGGCGGTCAACCTGTCCACCGTGCAGCTGCACCACGCCGAGCTGCCGCGGGTGGTCAACAACCTGTTGCAGATTTACCGCCTGCCGCCGCGCAGCCTCGAGCTGGAAGTCACCGAAACCGGCCTGATGGAAGACATCAGCACCGCCGCCCAGCATCTGCTGAGCCTGCGCCGCTCCGGGGCGCTGATCGCCATCGACGACTTCGGCACCGGCTATTCATCGCTGAGTTATCTGAAAAGCCTGCCACTGGACAAGATCAAGATCGACAAGAGCTTCGTCCAGGATCTGCTGGATGACGACGACGATGCGACCATCGTTCGCGCGATCATCCAACTGGGCAAAAGCCTGGGCATGCAGGTGATCGCCGAAGGCGTGGAAACCGCCGAGCAGGAGTCCTACATCATCTCCGAAGGCTGTCACGAAGGTCAGGGTTACCACTACAGCAAGCCACTGCCGGCCCGGGAGCTGGGCGCTTATCTCAAGCAGGCCCAGCGCAGCAACGCGGCTATTTTATAAAGTCAAAAGATCGCAGCCTGCGGCAGCTCCTACATTTTGGAATGCATTCCCCTGTAGGAGCTGCCGCAGGCTGCGATCTTTTGATCTGCGTAAACAAGAAATATTTCCAGCCACAACCCTTTACACATAATGCGAAAGATTTGCATTATGTCGCAGCTTTGCGCACCCCCGCGCCCTGTCCATTCCATTACCGAAGCAGGATGTTCGCCATGATTCGTATGCCTCTGGCTACCGCCAGTCTGCTGGCCATCGCTATTTCCCTCGCCGGTTGCGGCGAAGGCAAAGACAAGGCTGCCGCCCCGGCCACGCCGACGCCGGCCGCCAGCACCGCTGCCGCGCCAGCACCTGCCGCTGCCGGTAAAGTCGATGAAGCCGCCGCCAAGGCTGTGGTCGCGCACTACGCCGACATGGTCTTCGCCGTTTACAGCGATGCCGAATCCACCGCGAAAACCCTGCAAACTGCCGTCGACGCATTCCTCGCCAAGCCGAACGCCGACACCCTGAAAGCCGCCAAGGCTGCCTGGGTCGCTGCGCGCGTGCCTTACCTGCAGAGCGAAGTGTTCCGTTTCGGCAACACCATCATCGACGACTGGGAAGGTCAGGTGAACGCCTGGCCGCTGGACGAAGGCCTGATCGACTACGTCGACAAATCCTACGAACACGCACTGGGCAACCCGGGCGCCACCGCCAACATCATCGCCAACACTGAAGTGCAGGTCGGCGAAGACAAGGTTGACGTGAAGGACATCACCCCGGAAAAACTCGCCAGCCTCAACGAGCTGGGCGGTTCCGAAGCCAACGTTGCCACCGGCTACCACGCCATCGAATTCCTGCTCTGGGGCCAGGACCTGAACGGCACAGGCCCGGGCGCCGGCAACCGTCCGGCTTCGGACTACCTGGAAGGCGCAGGCGCCACCGGCGGTCACAACGATCGTCGCCGTGCGTACCTGAAAGCCGTGACCCAACTGCTGGTCAGCGATCTGGAAGAAATGGTCGGCAACTGGAAGCCGAACGTGGCTGACAACTACCGCGCCACCCTGGAAGCCGAGCCTGCCGAATCCGGCCTGCGCAAAATGCTGTTCGGCATGGGCAGTCTGTCCCTGGGTGAACTGGCGGGCGAGCGCATGAAGGTTTCGCTGGAAGCCAACTCCCCGGAAGACGAACAGGATTGCTTCAGCGACAACACTCACAACTCGCACTTCTACGATGCCAAAGGCATTCGTAACGTGTACCTGGGCGAGTACACCCGCACCGACGGCACCAAGCTGACCGGCGCCAGCCTGTCGTCGCTGGTGGCCAAGGCCGACCCGGCTGCCGACAACGCGCTGAAAGCCGATCTGGCCGCTACCGAAGCGAAGATCCAGGTCATGGTCGATCACGCCAACAAGGGTGAGCACTACGACCAGTTGATCGCTGCGGGCAACACCGCCGGCAACCAGATCGTGCGTGACGCTATCGCCGCGCTGGTCAAACAGACCGGTTCGATCGAAGCCGCTGCCGGCAAGCTGGGCATCAGCGACCTGAACCCGGACAACGCTGATCACGAGTTCTGATCAACGCTGGCTGCACAAGAAGGCGACCTCCGGGTCGCCTTTTTCATGCCTGCCAAACACGGCCCTCTGTAGGAGTGAGCCTGCTCGCGATAGCGGTGTGTCAGCCAGAAATTAGTCGAATGACACTCCGCTATCGCGAGCAGGCTCACTCCTACAAGGTTTTTGCATTGGTCTTGAGGCTTGCGCCATATCAAGCAAACGATAATTCCTCTTATTCAAATTCACTCGCCCTGTTAGACTTTGCGCCTTTGTTTTCGCCCGTCCGCAGGATGTCTGATGCCCTCGCTGCCGCTTCGCTTTTCCGCACTGTTTCTGGCCCTGGGCCTGAGTGCCTGCGATGACGCCCCGCGCTTTACCAAGGCCGAGCCGGGTGAAGCGCGTTCGGGCGGTGCAACGACCGTGCGCAAGACCGATCAGAATGCGTTCTCCCTGCCCTCGGCCAACCTGCCACCGTCGCGTCGGGTCGATTTCAGTGTCGGCAACAGTTTTTTCCGCAGCCCTTGGGTGATCGCCCCGTCGACCACCACTGCCCGCGATGGCCTCGGCCCGTTGTTCAACACCAACGCCTGCCAGAACTGCCACATCAAGGATGGTCGTGGCCACCCGCCAGCGCCCGATGCGGCGAACGCGGTGTCGATGCTGGTGCGCCTGTCGATTCCCGATTCGCCGGCCTACGCCAAGGTCATCGAGCAACTCGGCGTGGTGCCGGAGCCGGTCTACGGCGGGCAGTTCCAGGACATGGCCGTGCCCGGGGTCACGCCCGAAGGCAAGGTGCGCGTCGAGTACACGCCGGTGCCGGTCCGCTTCAAGGACGGCACCGAAGTCGAACTGCGCAAACCGGTTTTGCAATTCACTCAGTTGGGCTACGGTCCGATGCACCCGGACACGCGTTTCTCCGCCCGCGTCGCGCCGCCGATGATCGGCCTCGGCCTGCTCGAAGCCATTCCCGAAGAAGCGATCCTCGCCAACGCCACCGCGCAAGCCAAAGAGAACAACGGCATCAATGGTCGACCGAATCAGGTCTGGGATGACGCGTTGCACCAGACCGTCATGGGTCGATTTGGCTGGAAAGCCGGGCAACCGAATCTTAATCAACAAAATGTTCACGCGTTTTCTGGTGATATGGGCCTCACCACCCGCCTGAGACCCTTCGATGACTGCACCGACGCGCAAACCGCCTGCAAACAGGCGCCGAACGGCAACGGCCCGGACGGCGAGCCGGAAGTCAGCGACAACATCCTGCGTCTGGTGCTGTTCTATACCCGCAACCTGGCGGTGCCCGCGCGCCGTGACGTCAACGACGAACAGGTGCTGGCCGGCAAGAACCTGTTCTTTCAGACTGGCTGCCAGTCCTGCCACACCCCGCAATACACCACCGCCGCCAACGCCGCCGAACCTGAACTGGCCAATCAAGTGATTCGCCCGTACAGCGATCTGCTGCTGCACGACATGGGCGACGGTCTGGCCGACAACCGTACGGAATTCCAGGCCTCCGGCCGCGACTGGCGCACCCCGCCGTTGTGGGGGATCGGCCTGACGCAGGCAGTCAGTGGTCACACCCAGTTTCTGCATGACGGCCGCGCCCGCAACCTGCTCGAAGCCGTGCTCTGGCATGGCGGCGAAGCGCAGCAGGCGCAGCAACAGGTTTTGTCTTTCAACGCCGAGCAGCGTGCTGCGCTGCTGGCGTTCTTGAACTCACTTTAAACACTTAAAAGAATCGGGAGCCCGACATGTTCCGTCCCAAGTTGTTGTTCACCAGCCTTGCCGCACTCGCCCTCGGCGCCTGCTCGCCGCAGGATCCGCAAGCGGTCACGTCGGCGGCCATCGCCAAATCGGTGATCCTGCCGACCTATACCCGTTGGGTCGAAGCCGACAAGCAACTGGCCGTCAGCGCCCTCGCCTACTGTCAGGGCAAGGAAACCCTGGAAACCGCCCGCGCCGACTTCCTGCATGCGCAGAAAGCCTGGGCCGAGCTGCAACCGCTGTTGATCGGCCCATTGGCCGAGGGCAACCGTTCGTGGCAGGTGCAGTTCTGGCCGGACAAGAAGAACCTGGTTGGCCGTCAGGTCGAACAACTGGTGATCGCCCAGCCGCAGATCGACGCCGCCGCACTGGCCAAATCCAGCGTCGTGGTGCAGGGTCTGTCGGCTTACGAATACATCCTGTTCGATGAAAAACCGGACGTCACCAACGCCGAGCAGAAAGCCAAATACTGCCCACTGCTGATCGCCATCGGCGAGCGCCAGAAGCAACTGGCCGAAGAAATTCTGCAGAGCTGGAACAACACCGACGGCATGCTCGCGCAAATGAGCAAATTCCCTAACCAACGCTACGCCGACTCCCACGAAGCCATTGCCGATCTGCTGCGCGTGCAAGTCACCGCCCTCGATACCCTGAAGAAAAAACTCGGCACGCCGATGGGCCGTCAGAGCAAAGGCGTGCCGCAGCCGTTCCAGGCTGATGCATGGCGTAGCCAGTCGTCGCTGACCGCGCTGGAAGCCAGTCTCGCTGCAGCCAAAACCGTCTGGGAAGGCGTCGACAACAAAGGCCTGCGTGGTCTGCTGCCGGCCGAGCAGAAACCGTTGGCGGACAAGATCGACGCCGCTTACGCCGCGTCGCTGAAACTGTTCGACAGCAGCCAGCGCTCGCTGACCGAAATGCTCCAGGACGACGCTGGTCGCCAGCAGCTCAACGATCTCTACGACAGCCTCAACGTCGTCCATCGCCTGCACGAAGGCGAACTGGCCAAGGCGCTGGGCATCCAACTGGGCTTCAACGCCAACGACGGTGACTGATGAGGGCAAGTGCCATGCTGCGACGCCAGGCTCTGACTTTAGGTAGTTTGCTGCTGGGAGCAGTGACACTGGGCGGCTGGACGCTGTTCAAGCGCAAGGATCAGAGCCCGCTGTTGCTCTCGGCGCGCGACGACACCGACGGCAAGCATTACGCCGTCGGTTATCGGCTGGACGGCACCCGGGTGTTCGCCACCGAGGTCGGCCAGCGTTGCCACGACATCATCAACCATCCGACGCTGCCGATCGCGCTGTTCGTCGCCCGCCGCCCGGGTACCGAGAGCTACCTGATCGACCTGCGCGACGGGACGTTGCTGCAAACCGTGACGTCGCAGCCGAACCGGCATTTCTACGGCCACGCCGTGGTGCACAAGGACGGCGAATACCTGTACGCCACCGAGAACGACACCACGGATCCGGGGCGTGGCCTGCTCGGGGTGTACAAGTTCGAAGGCGAGCGGCTGGTGCACAGCGGCGAGATTTCCACCCATGGCCTCGGCCCGCATCAGGTGTCGTGGATGCCCGATGGCGAAACCCTGGTGGTGGCCAACGGCGGGATCCGCACCGAGGCCGAAAGCCGCGTCGACATGAACCTCAACGCCATGGAACCGAGCCTGGTACTGATGCAGCGCGACGGCACCCTGCTGAGCAAGGAAACCCTCGCCCAGCAGATGAACAGCGTGCGTCACCTGGGCATCGCCAGCGACGGCACCATCGTCGCCGGCCAGCAATTCATGGGCGCCTCGCACGAGCGTTCCGAGCTGTTGGCGATCAAGCGTCCGGGCCAGCCCTTCGTGGCATTCCCGGTGCCGGAGCATCAGTTGCAGTCGATGGGGCACTATACCGCCAGCGTCGCAGTGCACAGCGAGCTGCGGTTGGTGGCGCTGACTGCGCCGCGTGGAAACCGCTTCTTCATCTGGGACCTGGACAGCGGCGAAGTGCGTCTCGACGCGCCGCTGCCCGATTGCGCGGGTGTCGGCGCGGTGAAGGATGGTTTTGTCGTGACCTCCGGTCAGGGCCGCTGCCGCTACTACGATTGCCGCCAGGATGAACTGCTGGCCAAACCGCTGGAATTGCCGGCGGGGCTCTGGGACAACCATCTGCACCTGATGGCGTGAATCAACGCTGTAACTGTGGCGAGGGAGCTTGCTCCCGCTGGGGCGCGAAGCGGCCCCGCTTTTTAATTCAAAAGCATGGGACTGCTGCGCAGTCCAGCGGGAGCAAGCTCCCTCGCCACAGGGGTTTTATTCGTCGTCACTGTAATAACTGCCAGTTGGAATCCCCCCTGTACTCGGAGTAATGTGCCCGCCTGTCTCACCTGATTTATCCAAGGAACTGGAAATATGCTGCGTCGCCGCATGCTGATCATGTTGGGTGTTGTCTTGCTGGTCGTCCTGGTATTGGGCGGGTATAAAGCCTTTTCGATCTACACCATGATCCAGGGCTTCTCCAAACCGAAACCGCCGATCAGCGTCGCCGTGGCCCGCGCCACCGAACAACCGTGGCAGATGCGCCTGCCCACCGTCGGCTCGCTCAAGGCTTTGCAAGGCGTCGAGCTGAGTCTTGAAGTCGCCGGCACCGTCACCGAACTCAAATTCGAATCCGGACAGAAGGTCAAGGCCGGGCAGCCATTGCTGCAACTCGACAGCGCGGTCGAGACCGCCCTGCTGGAAACCGCCAAGGCTGACCTCGGTCTGGCGCAACTGGATTTCGGTCGCGGCAGTCAACTGGTCGACAGCCGCGCGATCTCCAAAGGCGAGTACGACCGTCTCTCCGCCGTGTTGCAAAAGAACAAGGCCACGGTCAACCAGCTCAACGCCTCGCTGGCGAAAAAACGCATCCTCGCGCCGTTCAGCGGCACCATTGGCATCCGTCAGGTAGATGTCGGCGACTACCTCGCCAGCGGCACCAAAATCGCCACCCTGCAGGACCTGAGCAGCCTCTACGCCGACTTCTATGTGCCGGAGCAATCGGTGCCGAAACTGGCCATCGGGCAACCGGTGCAGATCGGCGTCGCCGCCTATCCCGGACAGGATTTCCCCGGCGCCATCAGCGCGATCAACCCGATTGTCGAGAGCACCACGCGCAATATTCTGGTGCGCGCGACCCTGGCCAACCCCGACGGCAAATTGCTGCCGGGGATGTTCGCCAGCCTCAACGTGTTACTGCCCGATCCGCAGCAACACATCGTGGTCCCGGAAAGCGCGATCACCTACACCCTCTACGGCAACTCGCTGTACGTGGTCGGGCAGAAAAAGGCCGAGGACGGCAGCGTCGAAAAAGACGACAAGGGCCAGCCGGTACTGATCGCCGAACGCCGTTTCATCGAGACCGGTGAGCGGCGCGATGGCCTGGTGATGATCAACAAGGGCGTGCAGAGCGGCGAACAAGTGGTGACCGCCGGCCAGATCAAACTGGACAACGGCGCACACATTGCCATCAGCGACGACAAGACCCTCGGCGAGCAGAACAGTCCGCCTCGCGCCGACTGATCAAGGAATCCCCATGGCTTTTACCGATCCGTTCATCCGCCGCCCGGTGCTCGCCACCGTGGTCAGCCTGCTGATTGTGCTGCTGGGTTTCCAGGCCTGGAGCAAACTGCCGCTGCGCCAGTATCCGCAAATGGAAAACGCCCTGATCACGGTAACCACCGCCTACCCCGGGGCCAACGCCGAGACCATTCAGGGCTACATCACCCAACCGATGCAACAGAGTCTGGCCAGCGCCGAGGGCATCGACTACATGACCTCGGTCAGCCGCCAGAACTTCTCGGTGATCTCGATCTACGCGCGCATCGGTTCCAACACCGACCGTTTGTTCACCGAACTGCTGGCCAAGGCCAACGAGGTGAAGAACAAACTGCCGCAGGACGCCGAAGACCCGGTACTGAGCAAGGAATCGGCGGACGCCTCGGCGCTGATGTACATCAGTTTCTTCAGCAAGGACTTGAGCAACCCGCAGATCACCGACTACCTGTCGCGGGTGATCCAACCGAAACTGGCGACCCTGCCGGGCATGGCCGAGGCGGAGATTCTCGGTAATCAGGTATTCGCCATGCGCCTGTGGCTCGACCCGGTGAAGCTCGCCGGTTTCGGCCTCAGCGCCAGCGACGTGACCAACGCGGTGCGCCAGTACAACTTCCTCTCTGCCGCTGGCGAGGTGAAGGGCGAGTACGTGGTCACCAGCATCAACGCCAACACTGAACTGAAATCCGCCGAAGCCTTCGCGGCGATTCCGCTCAAGGTCAGTGGCGACAGCCGCGTGCTGCTCAGCGATGTGGCGCGGGTTGAGATGGGCGCGGAAAACTACGATTCGATCAGCTCGTTCGGTGGTACGCCGTCGGTGTACATCGGCATCAAGGCCACACCGGGCGCCAATCCGCTGGACGTGATCCGGGAAGTGCGCAAGCTGATGCCGGAGCTGGAGGCGCAATTGCCGCCCAACCTCAAGAGCGAGATTGCCTACGACGCCACCCAGTTCATCCAGGCCTCGATCGACGAAGTGGTGAAAACCCTGTTCGAAGCGGTGCTGATCGTGATTGTGGTGGTGTTCCTGTTCCTCGGTGCGCTGCGCTCGGTGGTGATCCCGGTGGTGACGATCCCGCTGTCGATGATCGGCGTGATGTTCTTCATGCAGATGATGGGCTATTCGATCAACCTCCTGACCCTGCTGGCGATGGTGCTGGCCATCGGTCTGGTGGTGGACGACGCGATCGTGGTGGTGGAGAACATCCACCGGCACATCGAGGAAGGCAAGACACCGCTGGAGGCCGCGCTGGAAGGTGCGCGGGAAATCGCCATGCCGGTGGTGTCGATGACCATCACCCTGGCGGCGGTGTATGCGCCGATCGGCTTCCTCACCGGGCTGACCGGGGCGTTGTTCAAGGAGTTCGCCCTGACCCTGGCCGGCGCCGTAGTGATCTCCGGGATCGTCGCCCTGACCCTGTCACCGATGATGTGCGCCCTGCTGTTACGCCACGAAGAAAACCCCAGTGGCCTGGCGCACCGCCTCGACCGCATTTTCGACAGCCTGAAACGCCGCTACCAGAGCATGCTCCACGGCACATTGAACACGCGGCCGGTGGTGCTGGTATTCGCAGTGATCGTGCTATGCCTGATCCCGGTGTTTCTCAAGTTCACCAAGTCGGAACTGGCACCGGATGAGGACCAGGGCATCATCTTCATGATGGCCACGGCCCCACAGCCGACCAACCTTGATTACCTGAGCACCTACACCGACGAATTCATCAAGATCTTCAAGGAGTTTCCGGAGTACTACTCTTCGTTCCAGATCAACGGCTACAACGGCGTGCAAGCGGGCATCGGCGGCTTCCTGCTCAAGCCGTGGAACGAACGCAGTCGCACGCAGATGCAGATCCTGCCCGAGGTCCAAGGCAAACTGGCGAGTATCCCCGGCCTGCAGATTTTCGGCTTCAACCTGCCCTCCTTGCCCGGCACCGGTGAAGGTTTGCCGTTCGAATTCGTGGTCAATACCGCCAACGACTACGAGTTGCTGCTGCAAGTGGCCGACCGGATCAAGAAACGCGCCATGGAGTCCGGCAAGTTCGCCTTCGTCGACCTCGACCTGGCGTTCGACAAACCGGAAGTGGTGGTCGATATCGACCGTGCCAAAGCCGCGCAGATGGGCGTGTCGATGCTCGACCTGGGCGGCACCCTGGCGACGCTTCTGGGTGAGGCGGAAATCAACCGTTTCACCATTGAAGGCCGCAGCTACAAGGTGATTGCCCAGGTCGAACGACCGTACCGCGAAAATCCCGGCTGGCTGAACAACTACTACGTGAAGAACACCCAGGGCGAGCTGCTGCCGCTGTCGACCCTGATCAAGGTCAGCGACCGGGCGCGACCGCGCCAGCTCAACCAGTTCCAGCAACTCAACGCGGCGAAGATTTCCGGATTCCCGCTGGTCAGCATGGGCGAGGCCATCGACACCGTGCTGCAGATCGCCCGCGAAGAAGCACCAGCCGGGTTTGCCTTCGATTATGGCGGCGCTTCACGCCAGTACGTGCAGGAGGGCAGCGCCCTGTGGGTAACCTTCGCCCTGGCGCTGGCGATCATTTTCCTGGTGCTGGCAGCGCAGTTCGAAAGCTTCCGCGATCCACTGGTGATTCTAGTGACGGTGCCGCTGTCGATCTGCGGAGCGTTGATTCCGCTGTTCCTGGGCTGGTCGAGCATGAACATCTACACCCAGGTCGGGCTGGTGACGCTGATCGGGCTGATCAGCAAGCACGGGATCCTGATCGTCGAATTCGCCAACCAGTTGCGCAAGGACAAAGGCCTGACCGCACGCGAAGCGGTCGAGGAAGCGGCAGCGATTCGTTTGCGCCCGGTGTTGATGACCACGGCGGCGATGGTGTTCGGCATGGTGCCGTTGATTCTGGCGACCGGTGCTGGCGCCGTGAGCCGTTTTGACATCGGCACCGTGATTGCCACGGGGATGTCGATCGGCACCCTGTTTACCTTGTTTGTACTGCCGTGTATCTACACCTTGCTGGCAAAACCCGATCCGAAAGAAACCGCATAACCCTTGTAGGAGTGAGCCTGCTCGCGACGGTGGTCTGTCAGCTAACAATGATGTGAATGACGCACCGCCATCGCGAGCAGGCTCACTCCTACAGAGGATCCATGTTGGCCAGGGAATAAAAAAGGCCTCGCAACTGCGAGGCCTTTCATTTTGGCTTCAATCGGTTCAATTCTGTGGCCTCATCCCTTGAGAAAGTCCGAACATGAACAGCAACAAATCATGGTCAGGTTTAGTCGCCACGGAGGCTTTCGCCACCCGTGGTACTGCGCAGTGAGCATCGCCTGTGGTAGCACCGATCACCTGCATGCGGGGCTGCTCCCAGGCCGCCACCGCCAATGAAGCAACTGCCAAGGCTCCAACCAGAAACAAACCTCGTGCAATTTCGAGTTTCATCGCTATAAACCTTTGATAGCGCTGCCAAACGCCGTCTCATAAAAGTAGACGAGTTTTTTCCAGTCCGTGTCGCTGAACGACGAATGGCGACGCAATTGCTTCATGTCATGGGAGGCCGCGCGATAAGCGGTCAGACGCTGACGGCATTTCTCCAGATCGATCAATGCCACTTCGACCTGAGCCGCATCACCTTCGCCGGTCACCCGTACAAAAACGTGTTTGATGTAGATGCAGCTGTGCTGCCAACGGCCCTTGTGCATGCGCGCGAGGTTTTCGGCCAGGTCTTTGAGGACGCGCTCGTAAACCGCTTCGCCATATTGGGCACGGCCACCGGCGGCTTCCCACTTCTCGAGTTCGTCGAAACCGTCCAGCGACTTGGTCACCAGCAACGCACGCCACTTGTGTTGCGGATCCGGCTGCGCACCGCAGAAGACGATTTGCGGGACGCGTACGCCGAGGCGGCTGACACCGGTCAGGGCATCCAGCTCTCGCAAGACTGTCGGCCGGCCGAAAGGATGCAGCCAACTGCGATAGATATGTCCGGTCTGGCGCTTGGCATACAGTAACTGGCCGTCACGGCCCACGACTCGTTGCACACCACTTTCCCCGCCACGGCGCACGTTGGGCTCTTCCACCCATTCACCGCGCTGGTTCCAGTAGTAGTCGAAGCGATCCTGGGGAGCGACTTCCGTTTCTGCTGCTATTTGCACCGCCATCCTGTTACCTCTTGCGTAATACGTAAACCCGCCACATGGCATACAGCGGAATGAAGTCCAGTTGTTCCTGAATGCGAAAACCTGCTTCTTCGAACTCTTTTTCTACTGTCACAGCCGGTAACACAAACCGGTTTTGGTAACCTTCCTGCCCACGCCGCTGTTCGGCGCGCTTGCGTTTCCAAGCCTTGAAATTACCGTCCACCCACAACGAAATGATCACGCTGTCACGGGTGACACGCTCGAATTCGCGCAAAATCGTCCGCCGATGTTCGGCTTCACCGATGTGATGCAGCAAACGCATGCAGAAAATGCTGTCGACAGCGTTATCCGGCAAGGCAATGTCGAACGCAGACGTGTGCAAAGGTTGTACCCGTTTCACCACGTCAGCCGGTTGCGCCTGCATCGCGGTCTTGATCATCGACTCGGAATTGTCCGCGCCAATGATCACTCGATTGGGTTTTTCCGCCAGCAACGGCCAGAAGCGTCCTGCACCGCAGGGCAAATCCAGCACCAACCCTGGCTCACCCGCCAGCGTCAGCGCCTTGCGGGCCAATTGCTCGTCCCGCCAATGTGACAACCGACGACCGAGACCGTCCTGATGCTTGCGCAAATATTTTTGCGCATGTTGGTCATCATACTTTTCGGAAAAATCGAGCTTGATCGGACTGCTCATTTTCAGGACTCCTGAATAACTGATGCCCCTACCATAGGTAATGGCATGTCAGCGTCAGGTCGTCCATTTGTGAAAATTACGTCAGGTAAACAGGCAAACTATTACAGGGTTTTACAGTGAGAAAGCAATAGCGCAGGGCCATTAGCGACCGTCAATACGGCCCAGCGTCACCTCAAAGCGGCAGCCATTGGGCTGCATCGTGCTCAGTGTCACTTCCCAGCCCTGGTTTTCACAGATCCGCTGCACCAGCGACAGGCCCAGGCCGAGGCCTTCGCCGCGCTTCTCATTGCCGCGCACGAAGGGCTGGAACATGGCTTCACGTTTTTCCTCGGGAATGCCGACACCCGAGTCCTCGACGACAAATCCATTGTCGTTGAGCGTCAGGCGAATGAAGCCCTGCTCGGTGTAGTGACAGGCGTTACGCAGCAAATTACCCATCACCGCGCTGAGCAGAGTCGCGTTGAAGCAGGTGTCCGGTGGATGGCCCGGCTCGAACATCAACCGCAGCCCTTTCGATTCGATCGGTTCACGCCAGATACTCAACAAGCCATCGGCCACCTGGCTGATGTTCTGCTGCGGCGCTGAACCGGCATCTTCGCGCTGGGCGCGGGCGAGCATCAGGAAGGTCTGCACCAGTTCGCGCATTTCTTCGCTGGCGCGGGCGATGCGCTCGACCTGGGCACGCCCGCGTTGATCCAGTCCCGGATTTTCCAACAGCAATTCGCAGGAACTGGCCAGTACCATCAACGGAGTGCGCAGTTCGTGGCTGACGTCGCTGGTGAACAGCCGCTCGCGGGTCAGCGCCTGACGCAAGCGCCCCAGCGTGGCATCGAACGCCACCGCCAGTTCGCCGACTTCATCAGCCGCATAGTCCGGTGCCAGTGGCGGCGCCAGCCCGAGCAGTTGATCGCGATGCCGCACTTGCCGTGCCAGGCGCACCACCGGCGCCATGACTTTGCGCGCCAGCACCCAGCCGAGGAATACCGCCAGCGCCAGACTGAGCACAAAACCCACCAGCACCACGGCAAACAGCACGCGCTCGCGTTCTTCGAAATCGCTTTGATCCTGCAGCAGGACATAGCGACGACCGTCGACGATCTCGACCATCGCGTGATACGACAGCTGCTCGCGGAACACTTCGTGGAACCCCGCATCAAGGTGACGCAGGTCCTTGGGCAGTTCGAAATCACCCGGTCCGCCACTGAAATAGAACAACTGATCCGGCTCCGGGCGATGGCTCCAGTCGGAGACGTTGTCCATCAGCAGCAGACGTTGCAGGTCGCCGCCCAGCCCCGCCGAAATCAGTTTCTCCTCCACCAGGTGCACGGTCGCCACGATGCCCATGGCAAAGGCCCCGGCCACCAGCGCACTCATCAGTGCAAAAGCAATGATGATCCGCTGAGAAAGGCTTTGCTTAAACTCCATCACGCCCCTCGGCCAAGCGGTAACCCACGCCGTGCACGGTTTGCAACAACGGCTTGGCGAATGGCTTGTCGATCACCTGACGCAATTGGTGGACGTGGCTGCGCAGGCTGTCGCTGTCCGGGCAGTCATCGCCCCACAGCGCTTCTTCGAGAATTTCCCGACGCAAGACGTGCGGACTCTTCTGCATCAAGACTGCCAGCAGCTTGAGGCCGACCGGGTTGAGCTTGAGCAGCTTGCCCTCGCGGGTCACTTCCAGCGTGTCGAGGTCGTAGGTCAGATCGCCGACCTGCAACGCACGGCGACCGCCGCCCTGGGTGCGACGCATCACCGCTTCGATGCGCGCCGCCAGTTCCGACAGCGCAAACGGTTTGACCAGATAATCGTCGGCCCCGGACTTGAAGCCCTGCAGGCGGTCGTCGAGTTGATCGCGGGCGGTGAGCATGATCACCGGCGTGTCGCGCCGCGCGTCTTCGCGCAGGCGCTTGCACAGGGTGTAGCCGTCGATCCCCGGCAGCATGATGTCGAGCACGATCAGGTCGTAATGCTCGGTGGCGGCCAGATGCAGGCCCGACAAGCCGTCCTGGGCGCAATCGACGGTATAGCCTTTGAGCCCCAGGTAATCGGCCAGATTGGCCAGGATATCGCGGTTGTCTTCGACCAATAGAATTCGCATTGGCATTTCCTCCGTACACAGTAACGGCCGTCATGGCCCGCGCAGCTTAAGGCCAACGCCGGTTCACGGCTAGGGCCGGCAAGCGCACGAATCCATTTGCCCAGGCAAATTAAATATTTAACAAAGTTTTCACTATCGATTCACAACCTGACTACAGTGGCGCCGCGACACTCGCGCGCCATTGATATAAGGAAAACGAAACAATGGACTCTTTCAAGACAGCGCCTATGCGCTTTCTGCTGCTGATCACTGGCGCCTGGCTGGTCATCTTTCTTCTGACTCGAGCGGTACTGCTGCTGACTCACCTGGATGAGGCCGGCGGCTTTGCCCTTTCGGTGTTCGGCATCGGCGCGCTGTACGACCTGGGGTTCCTGGCCTACGCGGCATTGCCGCTGGGCTTGTACCTGCTGCTCTGCCCGCCGGGCCTGTGGCGGCGTCGTGGACATCGCGGGTTCCTGCGCGCCCTGTTGACCGTCAGCCTGTTCGCCATGCTGTTCGTGGCGGTGGCTGAATGGCTGTTCTGGGACGAGTTCGGCGTGCGCTTCAACTTCATCGCCGTCGATTACCTGGTGTATTCCGACGAAGTGCTGAACAACGTCCTCGAGTCGTACCCGATCGGCAAGCTGCTGAGCCTCCTCGCCGTGCTGGCCGTGGTGATCAGTTTTGCTTTGGGCAAGCCGTTCAATGTCGCCATGAATGCCCCGCTGCCAGCGCTGCGCGGGCGTCTGCTCAGTGCCTTGGGCCTGTTGATCGTCGCGGGTCTGAGCCTGCAACTGCTCAGTCAGGACGCCCCGCGTGCGCAGGGCGGCAATGCCTACCAGAACGAACTGGCCAGTAACGGCCCGTATCAGTTCTTCGCCGCATTCCGTAACAATGAACTGGACTACACCCAGTTCTACAAGAGCCTGCCCGCTGAAAAAGTCGCCAGACAGATCCGTTCCGAGCTGAGCGAAAGCGACGCGCGCTTCATCGGCAAGGATCCGCAGGATATCCGCCGGGTGATCGACAACCCGGGCACGCCGCGCAAGCCGAACATTGTGCTGGTGACCATCGAAAGCCTGAGCGCCAAGTATCTGGGCAGCAATGGCGACGGTCGCAACCTGACGCCGAACCTCGACGCCTTGCGCAAGCAGAGCCTGTATTTCAATAACTTCTACGCCACCGGCACCCGCACCGACCGTGGTCTGGAAGCGATCACCCTGGCCATCCCGCCGACGCCGGGTCGCTCGATCGTCAAGCGCATCGGCCGTGAGAGCGGTTTCGCCAGCCTTGGTCAGCAGTTGAGCGCGGTGGGTTACGACAGCGTGTTCGTCTACGGCGGACGCGGCTACTTCGACAACATGAACGCGTTCTTCAGCGGCAACGGCTATCGCGTCGTTGACCAAAGTAGCGTCGATGAAGCCGAGATCCACTTCAAGAACGCCTGGGGCATGGCCGACGAGGACCTGTATCGCCAGACGCTGAAACTGGCGGATGCCGACTACGCCAAGCAGCAACCGTTTCTGCTGCAACTGATGACCACGTCCAACCATCGTCCTTACACCTACCCGGACAACCGGATCGACATCAAGTCCGGCAACGGTCGTGATGGCGCGGTGAAGTACACCGACTATGCGATTGGTCGGTTCCTCGAGCAGGCGCGGCAGAAGCCGTGGTTCGACAACACGATCTTCATCTTCGTCGCCGACCACACCGCGGGCAGCGCCGGCAAAGAAGACTTGCCGATCGCCAACTATCAGATCCCGCTGTTCATTTACGCGCCGAAAATGATCGAAGCTCGCGAAAGCGCGCAACTGGCCAGCCAGATCGACCTGGCGCCGACACTGCTGGGCTTGCTCAACCTGGATTACACCTCGACGTTCTTCGGTCGCAACCTGTTGCAGGACAACCCGCTGCCACCGCGCGTGGTGGTCGGCAACTACCAGCATCTGGGCCTGTTCGACGGCAAGGATCTGGCGATCCTCAGCCCGCGCCAGGGCTTGCGCCGGCATGACGATGCGTTGACCGAGAGCCGTGAATCGCGAGTCAGCAGCGACGATCCGCTGGTCAGCCGGGCCATTGCGTATTACCAGGCGGCCAGTTATGGCTTCAAACAGCAGTTGCTGAGTTGGAAGCCGGCGAAGGACAGCACTGTCCAGGTCAGCGAACAGTAACCGTCAATAGAAACGCCCCGGGCTGATGCACCGGGGCGTTTTTTTTTGCGCAACCGGTTATCACAGGAAATACAGATCCCAATGTGGGAGCGAGCCTGCTCGCGAATGCGCTGTATCAGTCACAGATGTAGTGACGGGGGGATTGCTTTCGCGAGCAGGCTCGCTCCTACAGGGGACGGTGTGAAGCCTGATATCCGGGCAATAAAAAACCCCGCCTGCTCATCGCAGGCGGGGTTTTTCGTTACAGGGGTAAGGCTGGCTTACATCATGCCGCCCATGCCACCCATGCCGCCCATGTCTGGCATACCGCCGCCAGCCGAGCCTTCTTTCTTCGGTGCATCGGCAACAGCCGCTTCGGTGGTCAGGATCAGACCGCCGATCGAGGCTGCAGCTTGCAGAGCGGAACGGGTGACCTTGGTTGGGTCCAGGATGCCCATTTCGATCATGTCGCCGTATTCGCCCGAAGCAGCGTTGTAACCGAAGTTACCTTTGCCGTTCTTCACTTCGTTGACGACTACGCTTGGCTCGTCGCCGGAGTTGGCAGCGATCTGACGCAGCGGCGCTTCAACAGCGCGACGCAGCACAGCGATACCGACGTTCTGGTCAGCGTTGTCGCCGGTCAGTTCGGTCAGGGCTTCCAGAGCACGGATCAGCGCAACGCCACCGCCAGGTACCACGCCTTCTTCAACGGCTGCACGGGTTGCGTGCAGGGCGTCTTCAACGCGGGCCTTCTTCTCTTTCATTTCAACTTCGGAACCCGCGCCAACCTTGATCACTGCAACGCCGCCGGACAGCTTGGCCAGACGCTCTTGCAGTTTTTCACGGTCGTAGTCCGAGGAAGTTTCGGCAACCTGGGCACGGATCTGAGCGATACGTGCTTCGATGTCGCCTTGTACGCCAGCACCGTCAACGATGATGGTGTTTTCCTTGGACAGGGTTACGCGCTTGGCGTTACCCAGGTGCTCCAGAGTGGTGCTTTCCAGGCTCAGACCGATCTCTTCGGAGATCACGGTACCGCCAGTCAGAACGGCGATGTCCTGCAGCATGGCCTTGCGACGGTCGCCGAAGCCTGGCGCCTTGACGGCTGCAACCTTGACGATGCCGCGCATGTTGTTCACGACCAGAGTCGCCAGGGCTTCGCCTTCAACGTCTTCGGCAACGATCAGCAGTGGACGGCCGGCTTTGGCAACGGCTTCCAGCACTGGCAGCATTTCGCGGATGTTCGAGATCTTTTTGTCGACCAGCAGGATCAGCGGGCCGTCGAGCTCGGCAACCATGGTGTCCGGCTTGTTGACGAAGTACGGCGACAGGTAGCCACGGTCGAACTGCATGCCTTCTACAACCGACAGTTCGTTTTCCAGGCCCGAGCCTTCTTCAACGGTGATCACGCCTTCTTTACCGACTTTTTCCATGGCTTCGGCAATGATGTCGCCGATGGAGTTGTCGGAGTTGGCAGAGATGGTGCCAACCTGAGCGATAGCCTTGGTGTCAGCGCATGGCTTGGACAGGGCTTTCAGCTCTTTGACGATCGCGATGGTCGCCTTGTCGATACCGCGCTTCAGGTCCATCGGGTTCATGCCGGCAGCGACGGCTTTCAGGCCTTCGTTGACGATCGACTGAGCCAGAACGGTCGCAGTGGTAGTACCGTCACCAGCGTCATCGTTGGCACGGGAGGCAACGTCTTTGACCAGCTGCGCGCCCATGTTTTCGAAGCGATCTTCGAGTTCGATTTCTTTGGCGACGGAAACGCCGTCCTTGGTGATGGTCGGAGCGCCGAAGCTCTTCTCGAGGATCACGTTACGGCCTTTCGGGCCCAGGGTCGCTTTTACCGCGTCAGCCAGAACGTTGACGCCTTTGAGCATCTTGGAGCGGGCGGCATCGCCGAACTTAACTTCTTTAGCAGCCATGATCGATATTCCTTAAATACTTTGTAGTAACGGGAAAATGAGCGGGGAAATCAGCCTTCCAGTACAGCGAGAATCTCGTTCTCAGCCATTACCAGCAGGTCTTCGCCTTCAACTTTCACAGTGTTGCTGCCGGAGTAAGGACCGAACACAACCTTGTCGCCGACTTTAACGGCCAGCGCACGCACTTCACCGTTTTCCAGAGTCTTGCCTGGGCCTGCAGCGACGATCACACCGTGGTTGGCTTTTTCAGCAGCCGAACCTGGCAGGACGATACCGCCAGCGGTTTTCTTTTCTTCTTCGCTGCGACGGATGACGACGCGGTCATGCAGAGGACGAAGCTTCATTGTCGATCTCTCCTAATTGTGGTTTTCATCGGCCGGTGTAGTCCCGGCGGGTTTAACGAATCCGGCCTGCGCCGGTTGCGGTTCGTCGAGCGAACCGCGGAAGTCTGTCCGGCTCAACGCCGGAAACCTTTCGGTGACCGATACATAAGGGCGCATAAGCTTATTACAAGGGCGGGGGCAGAAAATTTTTCATCGATTTGCCCCTTGAATGCCGCGCATAAACAAACGGCACCCGAAGGTGCCGTGTCGATGCAGCGGTTACTTGCTGTCGCGATGTTCGAACTCGCCTTCGATCACATCGCCTTCACGACCCAAAGGCTGGCGCGGCGCAGGACCGCCACGCGGTTGCAGGTCGTCGGCGAAGGCACGCTGACGGATCGCCTGTTCTTCGGCGCGCTGGCGCATTTTATTGGCCAGCAGACGACGGGTGAACGGCAACAGCATCACCAGACCGACCACGTCGCTGACGAAGCCCGGCAGGATCAACAGACCGCCGGCCAGTGCCAGCATCAGGCCTTCGAGCATGGTCTGTGCGGGCAACTCACCGCGATTCAGGCTTTCACGGGCACGCAGGGCGGTGGCCAGACCGGCGACGCGCAGTACGAACACACCGAACATCGAGCCGAGAATGATCAGCAGCAGGGCCGGGAAAAACCCGATAGACCCTGCCACTTTGACGAATACGAACAGCTCCAGCACCGGAAACAGCAGAAAGAGCAACAAAAAAGGGCGCATCAAAGATTCCTCAACGCAAGAAATGCCTTGCAGTAAGCCTTAGATGACGTCGCCCTTTCGTGAATTCAAGCGTCGGCCACCGCATTTTTTGGCCAGACCTCGGCGCGAGCCAGAGAAACCAAGGCTTCGCGCACTTGTATCGGCGTATGACAAGCCGCTTGAAACGGCAGCCAGTACAGCGCCTGACCGATGCGCAGGTGCATGCCTTCGCTGTCGATTCCGGCCAGTTGCGCCGGTACGGTTTTCGGCAAACCGCTGAGTTCCACGTAATGCGCGATGGCTTTGGCGTGATCGCTGTTCATGTGCTCGACCATGCTGATCTCGGCCTTGCCGGCAAACGGGTTGGCCAGGGTCAGCTGATCGATCCAGTGAATCGCGCCGAAACCGCCGATGTAGCGGTGACGCACCGGGTTGAGCATCCAGAAATCAAAGTCGTGGGCCTTGTGGTAGTTCTGCGAGTCGGGGAAATAACGGTAGTAGCGCTCGGCGGCGGCTTCGATGGCAGCCGGGTCTTCGAGTTTTTGTGCCTCGGCCAGACAGGTCAGGCGACCAACGGCCTGCACGTCGTCGGCCTCGCGTTCGCCCACCAGCAGCGAACACTTCGGATCTTTCTGCAGGTTGTGGGTGTGCTGGGCGATGCGGCTGATCAGGATCAGCGGGCGGCCCTGCTCGTCCAGGCAGTACGGCACCACTGAGCCGAACGGGAAACCGGGCATCGATTTGGAGTGGGTGGACAATACGCCACGGTATTCCTTGAGAAGCAATTCTCGGGCATTCTTGGCCGCTTCAACGCTCAATTTATGACTCCTTAAATAGAATCCGTCGAAAAAACGGACAGGCGCCTGGGGATAAGTCCCGGTCACGCCATCGGGCAATGCTCATGTGCAATCCGGCCATCACCGGTACGGATCGAGCGTCGCCAATAACAAAAACCACTCAGACCGGCTATCGGGGCATGCGAATGCAACTCAACGACAAAGTAATCATTATCACCGGCGGTTGCCAGGGTTTGGGCCGTTCCATGGCCGAGTATTTCGCCGGCAAAGGCGCGAAACTGGCGCTGGTCGACCTCAATCAGGAAAAACTCGATGACGCGGTCGCAGCCTGCAAGGCCAAAGGCGTCGAGGCGCGCAGCTATCTGTGCAACGTGGCCAACGAAGAACAGGTCGAGCACATGGTTGCCCAGGTCGCCGAAGACTTCGGCGCGATTCATGGCCTGATCAACAACGCCGGGATCCTGCGGGATGGCCTGCTGCTGAAGGTCAAGGATGGCGAAATGACCAAGATGAGCCTGGCCCAGTGGCAGGCGGTCATCGACGTCAACCTGACCGGCGTGTTCCTGTGCACCCGTGAAGTGGCGGCGAAAATGGTCGAGCTGAAGAACAGCGGCGCGATCATCAACATCTCGTCGATCTCCCGTGCCGGTAACGTCGGCCAGACCAACTATTCCGCCGCCAAGGCTGGCGTGGCCGCCGCCACCGTGACCTGGGCCAAGGAACTGGCGCGTTACGGCATTCGCGTGGCGGGCATTGCACCGGGCTTCATCGAAACCGAGATGACCCTGGGCATGAAGCCGGAAGCGCTGGAGAAGATGACCTCGGGTATCCCGCTCAAGCGCATGGGCAAGCCGGAAGAGATCGCCCATTCGGCGGCGTATATCTTCGAGAACGACTACTACACCGGGCGGATTCTGGAGATGGATGGCGGGTTGCGCATCTAAAGCAAGATCAAAAGATCGCAGCCTGCGGCAGCTCCTACATGGGATAACTGTAGGAGCTGCCGAAGGCTGCGATCTTTTAATGGACGACGCCGATCAATCGTCACTGATGCTGATGTTCGGCATCGCCGGTGTCGCCGCTTCCTGCAACACAATGCGCGCGCCGACGTGGCGGGCCAGTTCCTGATAGACCATGGCAATCTGGCTGTCCGGTTCGGCGATCACCGTTGGCTTGCCGCCATCGGCCTGCTCGCGAATCAGCATCGACAGCGGCAGCGAGGCCAGCAGTTCGACGCCATATTGGGTCGCCAGCTTCTCGCCACCGCCCTCACCGAACAGATGCTCGGCATGTCCGCAGTTCGAGCAGATGTGCACGGCCATGTTTTCCACCACGCCCAGCACCGGAATGTTGACCTTGCGGAACATTTCCACGCCTTTGCGCGCGTCCAGCAGCGCCAGATCCTGCGGCGTGGTGACGATCACCGCACCGGCCACCGGGACTTTCTGCGCCAGGGTCAACTGGATGTCGCCGGTACCTGGCGGCATGTCGATCACCAGATAATCCAGGTCGCCCCACGCGGTTTGCGTGACCAGTTGCAGCAGTGCGCCGGAGACCATCGGCCCGCGCCAGACCATCGGCGTGTTGTCGTCGGTCAGGAACGCCATCGACATGACTTCCACGCCGTGGGCCTTGAGCGGCACGAACCACTTCTGATCCTTGACCTCGGGGCGGGTGCGCTCGGGGATGCCGAACATGATGCCCTGGCTCGGGCCATAGATGTCGGCGTCGAGAATGCCGACCTTGGCGCCTTCACGGGCCAGCGCCAGCGCGAGGTTGGCCGCGGTGGTCGACTTGCCCACACCGCCCTTGCCCGAAGCCACGGCGACCACGTTCTTGACGTTGGCCAGGCCCGGGATCTGGGCCTGGGCCTTGTGTGCGGCGATTACGCTGTTGACTTCAACCTTGGCCGAAACCACGCCGTCGAGACTTTCGATGGCCAGCTGCAACAATTGCGCCCAGCCGCTCTTGAACAGACCCGCGGCATAACCGATTTCCAGCTGAACCCTGACGCGATCGCCATCGATCTCGATGTGCTTCACGCAACCGGCGCTGACCGGATCCTGATTCATATAAGGGTCGGTGTACTGGCTGAGGACGGCTTCCACCGCTGCGCGAGTGACGGCACTCATGGGCAACTCCGATAACAAGACTGGGAAAAGATGGCGGGTATCGTACCCCGCAGATTGATTCGTGGTCAGGCGATTTATGCGTTGATTCGACTTTGTGGCGAGGGAGCTTGCTCCCGCTCGACTGCGCAGCAGTCGCGATCCGATTGATCTGGTCTATCTGCCATTGCCGGATGGGGCGGCTTCGCCACCCAGCGGGAGCAAGCTCCCTCGCCACAATGTAATGCAGTCAGTCCATCCGGTTATTGCAGTGGCCGCATCCGGAAACAGGTGCACAGGGTGAAAAATATGCGCCAGCGCTTTATAGTGGCCGACCTCCGTTTCATCAAGTAGCGAAGCCCCACATGTCCGAACCACGCAAGATCCTCGTCACCAGCGCCCTGCCCTACGCCAACGGTTCGATTCACCTTGGCCATATGCTGGAATACATCCAGACCGATATGTGGGTGCGCTTCCAGAAGCATCGCGGCAATCAATGCATTTATGTCTGCGCCGACGACGCCCACGGTTCGGCGATCATGCTGCGCGCGGAAAAGGAAGGCATCACCCCGGAACAACTGATCGCCAACGTGCAGGCTGAACACAGCGCCGACTTTGCCGAGTTCCTGGTCGATTTCGACAATTTCCACTCCACTCACGCCGAAGAAAACCGTGAGCTGTCGAGCCAGATCTACCTGAAACTGCGTGATGCCGGGCACATTGCCCAGCGCTCGATCACTCAGTATTTCGACCCGGAAAAGAAAATGTTCCTGGCCGACCGCTTCATCAAGGGCACCTGCCCGAAATGCGGCACCGAAGACCAGTACGGCGACAACTGCGAAAAATGCGGTGCGACCTACGCTCCGACCGATCTGAAGGATCCGAAGTCGGCGATCTCCGGCGCCACTCCGGTGCTCAAGGATTCCCAGCACTTCTTCTTCAAGCTCCCGGACTTCCAGCAGATGCTGCAGACCTGGACCCGCAGCGGCACCCTGCAGGACGCCGTCGCGAACAAGATCGCCGAGTGGCTGGACGCCGGCCTGCAACAGTGGGACATCTCCCGCGATGCGCCGTACTTCGGTTTCGAGATCCCGGACGAGCCGGGCAAGTATTTCTACGTGTGGCTGGACGCGCCGATCGGCTACATGGCCAGTTTCAAGAACCTCTGCAACCGCACGCCGGAGCTGGACTTCGACGCGTTCTGGGGCAAGGACTCCACCGCCGAGCTGTACCACTTCATCGGCAAGGACATCGTCAACTTCCACGCGCTGTTCTGGCCCGCCATGCTCGAAGGCGCCGGTTTCCGCAAGCCGACCGGGATCAACGTGCACGGCTACCTGACCGTCAACGGCCAGAAGATGTCCAAGTCCCGTGGCACCTTCATCAAGGCCCGCACCTATCTCGATCACCTGTCGCCGGAATACCTGCGCTACTACTACGCAGCCAAACTGGGCCGTGGCGTCGACGACCTCGACCTGAACCTCGAAGACTTCGTGCAGAAGGTCAACTCCGACCTGGTCGGTAAAGTGGTCAACATCGCCAGCCGTTGCGCCGGTTTCATCCACAAAGGCAACGGCGGCCTGCTGGTCGACAACAATGCCGCGCCAGAGCTGACCGAAGCGTTCCTCGCTGCCGCGCCAAGCATTGCCGACGCCTATGAGGCCCGCGACTTCGCCCGCGCCATGCGTGAAACCATGGCCCTGGCCGATCGCGCCAACGCCTGGATCGCCGACAAGGCCCCCTGGTCGTTGAACAAGCAGGAAGGCAAGCAGGATGAAGTCCAGGCGATCTGCGCCACCGGCATCAACCTGTTCCGCCAGTTGGTGATCTTCCTCAAACCGGTGCTGCCGCTGCTGGCCGCCGACGCCGAGGCATTCCTCAACGTCGCCCCATTGACCTGGAACGACCACACCACGCTGCTGGCCAACCATCAGCTGAACGAATTCAAGCCGTTGATGACCCGCATCGACCCGGTAAAAGTGCAAGCCATGACCGACGCCTCGAAAGAAGACCTGACCGCCAGCCAGACCGACACCGGTGCAACCGCCCCGGTCGGCAATGGCGAATTGGCCAAGGATCCGCTGTCGCCGGAAATCGACTTCGACACCTTCGCAGCCGTCGACCTGCGCGTCGCGCTGATCGTCAAGGCCGAACACGTGGAGGGCGCCGACAAGTTGCTGCGCCTGACCCTGGACATCGGTGACGAGCAGCGCAACGTGTTCTCGGGAATCAAGAGCGCCTACCCGGACCCGTCGAAACTCGACGGTCGCCTGACCATGATGATCGCCAACCTCAAGCCACGGAAAATGAAGTTCGGCATTTCCGAAGGCATGGTGATGGCGGCCGGCCCTGGCGGTGAAGAAATCTACCTGCTGAGCCCGGACAGCGGCGCCAAGCCGGGTCAACGCATCAAGTAAGGCCCAGCGGTAAAGCGATCCCACAGGCATGTTCCGCAGGCCTGTGGGATTTTTCATATCTGGCCCACCCTTCACGGGTGCCGGATAATGCCTAACCTTGAATGACACCCGCCCGTTGCTGCCGGCAGAACCATGACCGAACTTGCGCTTACGCTGATCAGTGCCGCCCTGCTCAACAACTTCGTGTTGCACTGGCCGCTGGGCGTCGATCCGTTGCTGGCCGGCAGTCGGCGCCAGGTGCATGCGCTAGGGCTGGCGACGGCGTGCCTGATGCTGAGCGTCGGCTTCATCGGTTATGTGCTCTGGCACTGGCTACTGGTGCCGCTGCAACTGCAGGCCCTGCAGCTGTTTGTGTTCCTGCCGCTCAGCGTGCTGCTGATCGCACCGCTGCTGAAGTTGCTGACTCGCGCACTGCCTGACTGGCCCTTCGCCGGGCTATGGCCGTTGTTGCTGGGCAATGCCGGCGTGCTGGGGCTGGCCTTGATCAATGCACACAATGATCGTGGCCTGCTGCAGGCAACGGCGCTGAGCCTGGGGGCCGGGCTGGGTTTCTGGCTGGTGCTGAGCCTGTTCAGCGACTTGCGTGAACGCACGGCTGACAATGACATTCCCCTGCCCTTTCGCGGCTTGCCGATCGACCTGATCGGCGCCGGACTGATCGCAGTGATTTTTCTCGGATTCAGTGGACTGATCAAAACATGAGTCTGATTCAACTCATCGATGCCCTCCTGCCGCAGACCCAATGCGGCAAATGCGGCCACCCCGGGTGCAAGCCCTATGCGCAAGGCATCGTCGATGGCGAACCGATCAACAAGTGCCCGCCCGGCGGTGACGAAACCGTCGCCGCCCTGGCAGAACTGTTGAACGTGCCGGTGCTGGAGCTGGACGTCAGCCGTGGCTCGGCACCGCCACAAGTGGCGTACATTCGCGAGGCCGAGTGTATCGGCTGTACCAAGTGCATCCAGGCCTGCCCGATCGACGCCATCGTCGGCGCGGCGAAACTGATGCACACCGTACTGATCGACGAATGCACCGGTTGCGACCTGTGCGTGGCGCCGTGCCCGGTGGACTGCATCGAGATGCATCCACTGCCGCTCGGCACATTGCCGGTGGTCGGTGGCCTGGCATCCAGCCTTGAAGAACAGCGCGCACGCGCCGCCAAACGCGATCATGCACGCCAGCGTTTTGAACGCCGCAATGCCCGCCTGCAGCGCGAAGAACAACAGAAACAGGCTGAGCGCGAAGCCCGGGCGCAGCGCGCAGCGCAACCGGCGGTGGCCACTCTCGATCCGGTGCAGGCCGCTCTGGAACGGGTGCGCGCGCAGAAAGCCGCAACCGCCGACGCGGCATTGAAGAAAGCCAAGATCAATGTCGCCATGAGCCGCGCGCAATTGCACAAATCGCTGAAAGCCTTCGGCCATCCGCCGACCTTCGAACAGCAATCGCAACTGATCGTGTTGCAACAGCAGTTTGAAGCCGCCGAACAGGCGTTGGCGAAACTCGAAAGCAGCGCCGCCACCGCTCCAGCCGCTGCGGCCCCGGCTCCGGCGAAAGACGCCGACCTGAAGCGGGCGAAAATCCAGTTGGCCATGCGCCGCGCCGAACTGAAAAAGGCTCAGACTGCCGAGGCGCCGCCGGAACAGATCGCCACGCTGGAACAGGCCTTGCGTGATGCCGAGCAAGCCCTTCACGCTGCCGAAGCCTCGAGCGAGCAGGCTGTACCGGATCTGATGCGTGTGGAAAAACGTCCGATCGACAGCCAGCTCCGTCAGTTGAAAACCGAACTGGCCTACGCCCGTGCCGACCTGAGCAAACTCGAGCGCCGCGCCGACACGCCGGACGACATCCTCGACAAGGCCCGCGCGCGCCTGCAAGACGCCGAGCGGCAGGTGCAAGATCATGTCGTCCCGTGAAGCACCGGATGATCGCCTGCAACAGGCGATGAAGCGGGTGTTGCTGGCCACGCTGCCGGGGCTGTTGGCGTTGTTCTGGTTTTACGGCTGGGGCGTGTTGATCAACCTGATCCTGGCGGCGAGCACCGCGCTGCTGATCGAGGCTGGCGTCGCCCGCCTGCGCCGACAACCTTTGCAACCAACGCTCAGTGATGGTAGCGCACTGGTCAGCGCGGCACTGCTGGCCGCTGCGCTGCCGCCGTATTGCCCGTGGTGGCTGACCGTTAGTGCGGTGGCTTCGGGGCTGCTGTTCGGCAAGCATTTGTACGGTGGCGTCGGCAAGAACCCGTTCAACCCGGCCATGCTCGGTTTCGCCCTGGCAATGCTGCTGTTCCCGCAACCGATGACCCACTGGCCGGCGCATGGCATGAATCTGCAGGCCGCTTTTGCGCAAGTCTTGAATCTGGGCCAGGCGCCGGACGCCTGGGTTCAGGCCACCGCGCTGGACAGCCTGCGCATCAACAAAAGCCTGACCATCGATGAATTGTTCGCGGCCAATCCGGCGTTCGGGCGTTTCGGTGGACGCGGTGTGGAGTGGATCAATCTGGCGTTTCTCGCCGGTGGACTGGTTTTATTGCAGCGCCGGGTGATTGCCTGGCAAGCGCCAGTTGGCATGCTGGCCAGCCTGATTGTCGTCAGCCTGCTCTGCTGGAACGGTTCGGGTTCTGATTCCCACGGCTCACCGCTTTTTCATCTACTGAGCGGCGCAACCATGCTCGGTGCATTTTTCATCATTACCGAACCAGTATCCGGCGCCAAAAGTGCGTTGGCCCGACTGCTGTTCGGCGTGGGTGTCGGCTTGCTGACCTACCTGATCCGCACCTGGGGCGGCTACCCGGACGGTGTTGCGTTTGCGGTGTTGCTGATGAATCTGTGTGTACCGGCTCTGGAACGTTTTGCCGCTGCCCGCCAGACACAGGTGCAATCATGAACCGTGCGGTTTCTATGGTGACGCTTGTGCTGCTGGCCGGTGCCGGTCTCGGCCTGACTTATGTGGTGCAGCGCGCCAGTGCGCCGCAGATTGCCAGAGAGCAACGCCTGCTCGACAGCCGCAAGCTGCTGGATGTACTCGCAGCCGATGCCTACGACAACCAGCCACTGGAAAAGCCGCTGGCGTTGACTGATATGACGTTGAGCCACAGCACCCTGCTGGCAGGCTATCGCGCTACCAGACTCGGGCAGCCGGTGGCAGTGTTGTTGCGCTCGCAAACCGAGGGCTATGCCGACGTTATCGAACTGCTGATCGTCATTGATGCCAACGGCAGACTGCTGGGGGTAAAAACCCTGCGGCACAACGAAACGCCGGCGCTCGGCGGACTTATCGGCGACTGGCCGAACCCCTGGTTGGCGACATTTACCGGCAAGTCGCGCAATGCACCTGACGACGCAGGCTGGGCACTGAAAAAAGATCAGGGACAGTTCGATCAACTGGCGGGAGCCACCATTACATCCCGGGCCACCGTCAATGCCATCCATGACGCCCTGCGCTACTTTGATGAGCAGCGTGCAACCTTGCTCGGGAGCGGATCATGAACCAACCGGTGAACCTGACGAATGCCTTGCTGCTGGTTCTGCTACTTGGCACCAGTACGACACTGGCTGGCGCACTGGGCATGCTGCTGATGTCGGGCGCCGTCGTGGCGGTTTACGGCGTATGTATCGCTCCATTGCGCTCGCGACTGTCTGACAGCAACCTGATACTCGCCAGTCTGCTGCTGGCCGCCACCTTGACCAGTTGCTCCAATATCCTCGCGCAGCGCTGGGCGTTGCAGTGGCAGCAGTCACTCGGGATCTATGCCGGGCTGATCGCCTTGCAGTGTGTGGTGCTGGAATACAATGGATTCTTTCGTCAGGCGCTGACCGAATGCCTGAAGTTTTTTGGCCTGTCGAGCGCACTGCTACTCGCGCTGGCGGTACTGCGTGAACTGTTCGGTCAAGGCCACATCGGCCGTGGCCTGTCTGAGCACTGGCAAGGCCTGATTCTGTTCAGCGACGGACTGCACTTGCTCACCCTGGTTCCCGGCGCCTTCATCCTGCTCGGACTACTGCTCGCCGCCCGCCAGGCCTGGACCCGCTCGAACGCTATCTCCAAGGAAACACATCATCCATGAATGCCGCAAAACGTCTGGAAATCTTCCGCAGACTTCATGAGGACAATCCCGAGCCGAAGACCGAACTGGCCTATTCCTCGCCGTTCGAGTTGTTGATTGCGGTCATTCTTTCTGCGCAATCAACCGACGTCGGCGTCAACAAGGCCACGGCCAAACTGTTTCCGGTGGCCAATACCCCGGCAGCGATCCACGCGCTGGGCGTCGAAGGACTGTCCGAATACATCAAGACCATCGGCCTCTATAACAGCAAAGCGAAAAACGTGATCGAGACCTGCCGCATGCTGGTCGAGCTGCACAATGGCGAAGTCCCGCACACGCGCGAAGAACTGGAAGCGCTGCCCGGCGTCGGCCGCAAGACGGCCAACGTGGTCCTCAATACCGCTTTCCGTCAGTTGACCATGGCGGTCGACACGCACATTTTTCGCGTGAGCAACCGCACCGGCATTGCACCGGGTAAAAATGTGGTTGAAGTGGAAAACAAGCTGATGAAGTTTGTGCCAAAAGACTACCTGCTGGATTCTCACCACTGGCTGATTCTGCACGGTCGCTATGTGTGTCTGGCGCGCAAGCCCCGCTGTGGCAGCTGCCGGATCGAAGATTTGTGCGAGTACAAACACAAAACTTCGGACGATTGATTGGCTATTGGAATAATTGATTCGTCGATTGAAAAAATCTTTTTTACCCGCAGCAGGAATATCGATATAAGGAGCGCCAAAGGCAGTCTTAGCCTGGAGTTCACCTTATGACTGACAGCAAAGAACAACTGGACGTAGATGACGATTTTACCGCTGTGGAAACCGAAGACGCCGAACCGGTGGTCGAGGTTGCCAAGACCAATCTGAGCAAACGTCGCACCATCGATAACCTGCTTGAGGAGCGCCGACTGCAAAAGCAATTGGCTGATTACGATTTTGACCTCTGACACTTGAAAGCCTCCCGAACCGGAGGCTTTTTACTGTCTGGGAAATCCGACACTGAGTGGCCCATGATTCCTCGGCAATCAGGATCATCAGACCAGTCCGTTACGTTGCGCCAACTCAATCAGATCCACCAGCGACCGGGCATTGAGCTTCAATAACAGACGCGTCTTGTACGTGCTGACCGTCTTGTTGCTGAGAAACATGCCGTCGGCAATTTCCTTGTTGGTCTTGCCCCGCGCCAATTGCTGCAACACCATCATTTCCCGGCCGGAAAGACGGTCCACCATATCGGCTTCACTGGCATTGCCCAGACTGGTCCGCACAGTATGCAGGGCCTGGTTTGGAAAATAGCTGTACCCGGACAGTACGGCTTTGATCGCACTGAGCAATTCAGTCAGATCCTGTTGTTTACAGACATATCCCGCCGCACCCGACTGCATGCAGCGCATCGAAAAATGTCCCGGTGCCTGGGAAGTCAGCACCAGAACTTTCAAGGGCATCGGTGTCGAGTTCAGACGCGCGATAACTTCCAGGCCGTCAAGCTTGGGAATTCCAATATCCAGAATAACGATATCCGGCATCTGTTCACGAGCAAGTTGTAACGCGTCCACGCCATTATCTGTTTCGGCAATAACTTCGTAGCCATGACGTTCCATCAGCATACGCACAGCAAGACGAATGACGGGGTGATCATCCACGATCAGCACTTTATTCATGGGCAAGTCCAGTTTCGCTGTTCGAATTTTTAGAATCCGCACAATAGCCTAGTCACTTCCGACATGGCACAAGAGAGTTCCATCGCACTCCCAGCCAAAGACATTCCCTACAACAAAAAAAGATTATTCCTACAAAAAACCTGACACCGATGATATTGGCGTGCGCCAACTGTTTCTCTGATAGCGACTTCGACGTGAAAAATACTACGCCCTTGAGGCCATGCCTGGCGACGCCTCCGAGTGGCACGCCCAGCAAAAGTCTGAAAAAGCGCCGTCATTGCATGACTGCGCATTAACGACACCCTGAAAAAATCAGATAACCAATCAATTGCCAAGAAGATAGAAAAAACCATCTGCACACTTTAACAAATCAACGTCTGAAACAAGATACTTCTACCCAACGGATTTCTTTTAATATAAAAAAGAGCATCAAACGCAAGACCTCACCCATACAAAAACCATTCAACAAACACAATGGAATACACACTTAATGAGCAAACGCCATGATAAAAATCAGAAAGAGAATAACCAACCCCATGACTGTAATTACGATATTTGCATTTATTTCCGAGTCATCGGCAGCCATCTCCTTACCCTTTCTTGATAGCGACGAAAGAGAAGTTTATGTCTGGTTCCTGATCAGCTTCCCGTTTTACTTGCTGCTGCTATTTTTTTTAACGCTCAATTTCAACTACCGATCATTGTATGCCCCCTCGGACTTCGACAATGACGATAGTTTTCTGCAAGTCTTTGACGAGTTGAAACCGGCCGAACCCACACCGTGTGCGCCTACACCAGGCGCTTGTGCTGCGCCAGACGGGACAGCAACTTCAAACGGTTTGCAATGGACGTTGCCTGCACACAATACTGATCCGGGGCGTCGCTATCCGGACGGCACAGGCAAGTCCTGTACGGAGCGCCTCTGGATTGAGCACAACATTCAACTGCCCAAACCCATGGGCACATTGCGTGCGATAGATGTACGCCCGATGAGCAGCGCGCAGGCGTTCAACATCCTGGCTGAACACTTCCCGCACCTTGGCGGGCAATCGGCCAAGGTGGTGGTTTTTTTGACCGATTCGGCGTCCGGTGTTTTGCTCAAAAAAATCACCCCCAGTCTTATCAAGCAATCGAAAAAAAACGGGGGTGCCAAAATTTTCATTGCCTACAACGTGACCGCGCAAAGTACTACGGTATTAAGAGGCGTATGAAACGCAGAGTTGATGCCTGAAGTGGACATTCGAAAAAATACTGAAATTGACCGTACCGACCGACGCTCCAGAGTCGGGCCGGACACACAGGAAAAAAAATGGCGGCTTTGTCACTGTGACAAGCCGCCATTTCTTCACGGGTCCGCGAGGCTTAGAACAGCTTGCGGCCTTTGTTCGCGGCAATGCGCATGCGCAGCGCGTTGAGCTTGATGAAGCCCGCCGCGTCGGCCTGGTTGTAAGCGCCGCCGTCTTCTTCAAAGGTCGCGATGTTGGCGTCGAACAGCGAATCGTCGGACTTGCGGCCGGTAACGATCACGTTGCCTTTGTACAGCTTCAGGCGAACCACACCGTTCACGTTGACCTGCGAAGCGTCGATCATCTGTTGCAGCATCAGACGCTCCGGGCTCCACCAGTAGCCGGTGTAGATCAGACTGGCGTATTTCGGCATCAGCTCGTCTTTGAGGTGAGCGACTTCGCGGTCCAGAGTGATCGATTCGATGGCGCGGTGCGCGCGCAACATGATGGTGCCGCCTGGGGTTTCGTAGCAGCCACGGGACTTCATGCCCACATAACGGTTTTCAACGATGTCGAGACGGCCGATACCGTGCTGCCCACCGATCTTGTTCAGCGTTGCCAGTACGGTGGCCGGGGTCATTTCGACGCCGTCCAGCGCAACGATGTCGCCGTTACGGTAGGTCAGTTCCAGGTATTGCGGGGTGTCGGGAGCCTTCTCCGGGGAGACGGTCCAGCGCCACATGTCTTCTTCGTGCTCGGTCCAGGTGTCTTCCAGCACGCCGCCTTCATAGGAGATGTGCAGCAGGTTGGCGTCCATCGAGTACGGGGACTTCTTCTTGCCGTGACGCTCGATCGGGATCGCGTGCTTCTCGGCGTAATCCATCAGTTTCTCGCGCGACAGCAGGTCCCACTCACGCCATGGCGCAATCACTTTCACCCCTGGCTTGAGCGCGTAGGCACCCAGTTCGAAACGCACCTGGTCGTTGCCCTTGCCGGTGGCGCCATGGGAAATGGCGTCGGCGCCGGTTTCGTTGGCGATTTCGATCAGGCGTTTGGCGATCAGCGGACGTGCGATGGAAGTACCCAGCAGGTACTCGCCTTCGTAAACGGTGTTGGCGCGGAACATCGGGAACACGAAATCACGCACGAATTCTTCGCGCAGGTCGTCGATGTAGATTTCTTTGACGCCCATGGCCTGAGCCTTGGCGCGAGCCGGCTCGACCTCTTCGCCCTGACCCAGGTCAGCGGTGAAGGTCACCACTTCACAGTTATAAGTATCCTGCAGCCACTTGAGGATCACCGAAGTGTCCAGGCCGCCGGAATACGCCAGAACGACCTTGTTTACGTCCGCCATGCCATCACTCCACGGGGTTCTACGGAAAGCCGAGGAGTCTACCGCTCAAATCCGAGAATTTACAGAGGCGCGACAGCTTAAGACGACAAAGCGACAGAATCTGTCGAGAGCGCGACGATGACCGCCGGGTCAGGAAGTCGCCGCAGCGTTGGCTGGCGTACTGGCTTGTGGCGCTGGCGCGGTGGTGGGTGCCACTCGTGCGAGTTTCACGCTGACCCGGCGATTCTTCGCCCGGTTGGCCGCATTGTTGTTCGGCACCAGCGGGTACTGCTCGCCATGGAAACGCACGGTTATCTGCGCTTCGGCGATGCCGTTGGCCTTGAAAAAGTCGACGACTGCCAGCGCGCGACGGCGCGACAGTTCACGGTTGGTCAGACGGTTGCCGCTGTTGTCGGAATAGCCATCCAGTTCGATGTGATTGACCGTCGGATCGGCCTTCATGAACTCGAGCATCACCTGCAGCTTGGCTTTGGCGGCAGCATCCAGATCGGTGCCTTCGCCGGGGAAGCCGATCTGCGATTGTTTCACCTGATCGAAATTCTGCGGCAGCAACTTCGCCACACACGTCTGGTAATCATTGAACGCTTTGCTGAACTTCACCGGCAGCAGACGCACTTCCGAAACCCGGCCATCGCCGGACGCACGGCGCACCACCGGGCTGCGACCATCGAGCAGACCGCTGATCAATCCGCCGGCCTGGGATTGTGAGCTGTTGAACAGCACGTTGCCGGTGCCGATCCTGACGCTGCCCAGGTTGATATCGTTGCGCCCCGGCTGCCATGGCGCCGCTGCTGCAAGCAAGGTCGCCGAGCCGCCACCGAGCATGGCGTTGTAGGCATTGAGGCGGAATATCGCCTGCTCGCCGGCCTTGCGCACGAACTGGCCCGAGCCGAAATCGGTGATCGGCTGGGTCAGGCGGCACTCGAACTTGTCGCCCTCGACCGTCCACTCAATGTTCTCCAGACGCGTCTGGTAGGTGAGCGCCATCGCGGGGAGGCTGGCAAACACACTGAGCAAGGCTAAATATCGCTGGCGCACGGGAGGCTCCATTGGCTTCTGTAACACAAAGACCGATTCACACTATGTTTACGGCATACCTACGGGATATCGGAAGGATCCTGCAAAACTTGATAGCGAGTGCCTGCAAGAGTCTTTTCCGGTAGCATTCCCCTCAGTTTGACCCGCCTGGAATCCCCTCATGTCCGACCGCCTGACCCTGCTGCGTCCCGACGACTGGCACATTCATCTTCGCGATGGTGCCGTGTTGACCAATACCGTTGCCGATGTGGCGCGCACCTTTGGCCGCGCCATCATCATGCCCAACCTGGTACCACCGGTGCGCAACGCCGCTGAAGCCGACGGCTATCGCCAGCGGATTCTCGCCGCCCGCCCGGCCGGCAGTCGCTTCGAACCGCTGATGGTGCTGTACCTCACCGACCGCACCCAGCCCGAAGAAATTCGTGAGGCCAAGGCCAGCGGTTTCGTGCACGCCGCCAAGTTGTACCCGGCCGGCGCCACCACCAACTCCGATTCCGGAGTCACCAGCATCGACAAGATTTTCCCGGCGCTGGAGGCCATGGCCGAAGTCGGCATGCCGCTGCTGATCCACGGCGAGGTCACCCGTGGCGATGTCGACGTTTTCGACCGCGAAAAGATTTTCATCGATGAGCACATGCGCCGTGTGGTCGAGCGTTTCCCGATGCTCAAAGTGGTGTTCGAACACATCACCACCGGCGACGCCGTGCAGTTCGTCAACGAGGCTTCGGCCAACGTCGGCGCGACCATCACCGCGCATCACCTGCTGTACAACCGCAACCACATGCTGGTCGGCGGAATCCGGCCGCACTTCTATTGCCTGCCGATCCTCAAGCGCAATACCCATCAGGAAGCCTTGCTTGACGCCGCCACCAGCGGTAGCGCCAAGTTCTTCCTCGGTACCGACTCGGCACCGCACGCCCAGCACGCCAAGGAAGCCGCCTGCGGCTGCGCCGGCTGCTACACCGCGTATGCCGCTATCGAGTTGTATGCCGAAGCGTTCGAGCAGCGTAATGCACTGGACAAGCTCGAAGCGTTCGCCAGCCTCAACGGTCCGCGTTTCTACGGCCTGCCAGCCAACACCGATCGCATCACCCTGGTTCGTGAAGAATGGACCGCCCCGACCAGCCTGCCATTCGGCGAGCTGAACGTTATCCCGCTGCGCGCCGGTGAAAAACTGCGCTGGCGCCTGCTGGAGGAACACGCGTGAGTGAAGACCATTTCGACGACGAACTGGACGGTCAAGGTGGCGGCGGCGGTTCCCGTCACCCGATGGCAGCACGTTTTCGCGGTTACCTGCCGGTTGTCGTCGACGTAGAGACTGGTGGCTTCAACTCGGCCACCGACGCTCTGCTGGAGATTGCCGCGACCACCATCGCCATGGATGAAAAGGGTTTCGTCTACCCGGACCACACCTACTTCTTCCGTGTCGAGCCGTTCGAAGGCGCCAACATCGAAGCGGCGGCACTGGAGTTCACCGGGATCAAGCTCGATCATCCGCTGCGCATGGCCGTCAGCGAAGAAACCGCGCTGACCGACATCTTCCGTGGCATCCGCAAGGCGCTGAAGGCCAACGGCTGCAAGCGCGCGATCCTGGTCGGCCACAACAGCAGCTTCGACCTCGGTTTCCTGAATGCCGCGGTTGCGCGTCTGGACATGAAGCGCAACCCGTTCCACCCGTTCTCCAGCTTCGACACCGCGACACTGGCCGGTCTGGCTTACGGTCAAACCGTGCTGGCCAAGGCCTGTCAGGCAGCCGATATCGATTTCGACGGCCGTGAAGCGCATTCGGCGCGTTACGACACCGAGAAGACCGCCGAGCTGTTCTGCGGCATCGTCAACCGCTGGAAACAGATGGGCGGCTGGGAAGACTTCGACGACTGATCCTCGTCGGGTATTTCCCGCGCATGAAAAAACCGGCCACATGGGCCGGTTTTTTTTGTACCGCGACGTTGCGCCTTACAGGGCAGCAGCGTTCTCGGTCAGGTAAGCCGCAACGCCTTCTGGCGAAGCGTTCATGCCTTTGTCGCCTTTTTTCCAGTTGGCAGGGCAGACTTCGCCGTGCTCTTCGTGGAATTGCAGCGCGTCGACCAGACGGATCAGCTCTTCCATGTTACGGCCCAGCGGCAGGTCGTTGATGATCTGCGAGCGGACAACGCCCTTGTCGTCGATCAGGAACGCGCCACGGAAAGCCACGCCGCCTTCGGACTCAACGTCGTAGGCCTTGGCGATTTCGTGCTTCATGTCGGCGGCCATGGTGTATTTCACCTGGCCGATACCGCCGTTGTTGACCGGGGTGTTGCGCCAGGCGTTGTGGGTGAAGTGCGAGTCGATCGACACAGCAACCACTTCCACGTTACGCGCCTTGAAGTCAGCCATGCGGTTGTCCAGAGCGATCAGCTCGGACGGGCAGACGAAGGTGAAGTCCAGTGGGTAGAAGAACACCAGGCCGTATTTGCCTTTGATGGCCGAGGACAGGGTGAAGCTGTCAACGATCTCGCCATTGCCGAGTACGGCCGGGACGGTGAAATCTGGGGCTTGTTTGCCTACGAGTACGCTCATGGATATCTCCTGGTGAATAACTTGAAGTTCAGGGTCCGGGCCAGCCTGCCACCCTGAGGCGACAGCCCTGTGACACGAACCCTCTTCGCAAGGGCCGACCATCATACACTGCGTTTTTCGCCTGTCCTTAACGGTTTTTTACCCAAAGCGGATAACCGGGCAGCATTTTCGGGGCCAGGCAATTCGCCAGTAATCACCGTTCGTCAGTGACCCGCCTTCCGATCGAAAACCATTCAGAAAGCACTTTGACAATCATTCTCGTTAACATTAAGATCCATCGCAATTGAGTCACAACCAGCGACGGTTCTCACTTATGTATGTTTGTCTCTGCACTGGCGTCACCGACGGACAGATCCGCGAAGCGATCTATGAAGGTTGCTGCAGCTACAAGGAAGTCCGCCAGGCCACCGGCGTCGCCAGTCAATGCGGCAAATGTGCCTGCCTTGCCAAGGAAGTGGTGCGCGAAACCCTGACCAAGCTGCAAACCGCTCAGGCCGCAATCCCCTATCCGGTAGAATTTACTGCCGCGTAATTGCCCCCCATTTCGAAGAACCGGACTTATGTCCGGTTTTTTTATGCCCGCAAATCAATCGGTTAGACGCTAGACGCGGAACACAAACATTCTTATTCAGATTTAATTTCATTTATTATTCAATAACTTAGGTTTGACACTTATAAATACCAAGCTCAAACTCCGCCTTATATACAGCTATTACAGGGCAGGACTCCCATCATGAAAGGCGACATTACAGTCATCCAGCATCTCAACAAGATCCTTGCCAATGAACTGGTCGCGATCAATCAGTACTTTCTGCATGCGCGCATGTATGAAGATTGGGGCCTGAACAAGCTGGGCAAGCACGAGTACCACGAATCCATCGACGAGATGAAGCACGCGGACAAGCTGATCAAGCGCATCCTGTTCCTTGAAGGCCTGCCGAACGTGCAGGATCTGGGCAAGCTGCACATCGGCGAGCACACCCGGGAAATGCTCGAGTGCGACCTGCGGATCGAGAAGACCGGCCACGCCGACCTGAAAGCCGCCATCGCCCATTGCGAATCGGTTGGCGACTTTGGCAGCCGTGAACTGCTCGAAGACATTCTCGAATCCGAAGAAGAGCATATCGACTGGCTGGAAACCCAACTGGGCCTGATCGATAAAGTCGGTCTTGAGAACTACCTGCAATCGCAGATGGGCGAAGAGTAGGAGTTGCCGCAGGCTGCGATCTTTTTCGATTGCGCCGGTAACCCGCGTTAACTTTTCCAACGCACTAAAAAGCCCCGCCCTCTTACGAGGTGCGGGGCTTTTTATTGGCTGAAGATCAAAAGATCGCAGCCTCGTTTCACTCGACAGCTCCTGTAGCAGAAGCCTGTGCCGAGTGAACGCCGGATCAGGCTTCGGACTTGGCCGCAGCAGCCTTGGCCGATGCTTCCTTGACCAGGGTCTGCAGTTCACCGTTGGCGAACATTTCAGCCATGATGTCACTGCCGCCGACCAGTTCACCACCGACCCACAGTTGCGGGAAAGTCGGCCAGTTGGCGTACTTCGGCAGGTTGGCGCGGATTTCCGGGTTCTGCAGGATGTCGACGTAGGCGAACTTCTCGCCACAGCCCATCACAGCCTGCGCAGCTTTCGCGGAGAAGCCACACTGCGGGGCATTCGGCGAGCCTTTCATGTAAAGCAGAATGGTGTTGTTGGCAATCTGCTCTTTAATCGTTTCGATGATATCCATGGAGCACCTCGGCTGAACTTTCCGACTCATGGGTCGGCACGGTGACGCATTGTAACGGAATCCCGAGCGCCATGCTCGGTCTCCCCGACGGTCACGCTCAAGCCGCCGCCACCGTCACCGGCACGCCATTGAGCGCGGCGTTGCCCGACAGTTCATCAAGCTGACACTCATCGGTCAGATCATTAGCACTCGAACCTGGCTGCCCACTGGCGATTGCCATTTGCACACCTGGCCGCGCATGCCCCCAACCGTGCGGCAGGCTAACCACGCCTTTCATCATGTCCAGACTGCCGAGCACCTCGACCTCGATCTGCCCTACCCGCGAGCTGACGCGAACTAACTGACCATCGTTGAGCCCACGGCTGGCGAGGTCATCCGGGTGCATCAGCAATTGATGCCGTGGCTTGCCCTTCACCAGACGATGATAATTGTGCATCCACGAATTGTTGCTGCGCACATGCCGACGACCAATCATCAGCAGTTCATCGGCGGCCGGCGCCTGCAAGGCCGCAAAGCGTGCGAGATCAGCAAGAATTTCCGGCGGCGCAGCCTGCACCCGTTGATTTGGCGTTTTGAGGCGAGCTGCAAGATTCGGTTTCAACGCCCCAAGATCAATCCCGTGTGGATGATCGAACAACGTCGCCAATGACAGCTTTTGCTCGGACGCGTCTCCGTACAGTCCCATGCGCAGGCCCATGTCGATCATCTTCGCCGGCGGCATGGTCGGTTTCAGTTCCTTGCCGGTCTTCTCGGCAAAGGCCTTGGCCAGGCCGACAAAGATCTCCCAGTCGTGCAACGCGCCCTCGGGTTTGGCGAGAATCGCCCGGTTGAAGCGAGTGACGTTGCGCACCGCGAACAGGTTGAACGTGGTGTCGTAGTGATCGTTCTCCAGCGCCGAGGTCGATGGCAGGATCAGGTCGGCGTAGCGCGTGGTTTCGTTGATGTACAGGTCGACGCTGACCATGAATTCCAGGCCATCCAGCGCCTGCTCCAGTTGCCGGCCGTTTGGCGTCGACAATACCGGGTTGCCGGCGACGGTGATCAGCGCGCGAATCTGCCCTTCACCTTCGGTGAGCATCTCTTCAGCCAGCGCCGACACCGGCAGTTCGCCGCCGTACTCGGGCCGTCCGGACACCCGACTCTGCCACTTGTTGAAGTGCCCGCCGGAGGTCGATGCCACCAGATCCACCGCCGGCTCGGTGCACAAGGCACCGCCGACGCGATCGAGATTGCCAGTCACCAGATTGATCAACTGCACCACCCAATGGCACAGCGTGCCGAAGGCCTGAGTGGAAACGCCCATGCGTCCGTAGCAGACCGCACTCGGCGCGGCGGCGAAGTCCCGGGCCAGTTGGCGGATCTGTTCAGCGGGAACGGCGCACAGCGGGCTCATGGCTTCGGCAGTGAACGCGGCGACAGCTGCGCGCACTTCATCGAGACCATCAACCGGCAAGTGACTGTCACGGGTCAGGCCTTCGCTGAACAAAGTGTTGAGCACCCCGAACAACAACGCCGCATCGCCACCGGGACGCACGAACAGGTGCTGATCGGCGATGGCTGCGGTTTCGCTGCGCCGCGGGTCGACCACCACCACTTTGCCGCCGCGCGCCTGAATCGCCTTCAGACGCTTCTCGACATCCGGCACGGTCATGATGCTGCCGTTCGACGCCAGCGGATTACCGCCGAGGATCAGCATGAAATCGGTGTGATCGATGTCCGGAATCGGCAACAGCAAGCCGTGGCCGTACATCAGGTAACTGCTCAGGTGATGCGGCAACTGATCGACCGAAGTCGCCGAGAAGCGGTTGCGCGTCTTCAGCAGGCCGAGGAAATAATTGCTGTGGGTCATCAGCCCGTAGTTGTGCACGCTCGGGTTGCCCTGATAGACCGCCACCGCGTTCTGCCCGTGACGCTGCTGAATCGCCGCCAGACGTTCGGCCACCAGCGCGAAGGCTTCGTCCCACGCGATCGGCAGCCATTCGCTGCCGACCCGGCGCATCGGCTGGCGCAGGCGGTCGGGATCGTTCTGGATGTCTTGCAGGGCCACGGCCTTGGGGCAGATGTGCCCACGACTGAACGTGTCGAGCGCGTCACCCTTGATCGAGGTGATCGCGACATTGCCATCGGTTTCAGTGGTCTCGAGGGTCAGACCGCAGATGGCTTCGCACAGGTGGCAGGCACGGTGATGGAGAGTCTTGGTCATGGCCAGTCTCTGTCTTGTTCTGGGCAGGCAATCACGCCTGCGGGAACAAAACTATGGCCCGCGACCCGGTGCAGCGCCAGCGACGTTCGTCTTGTGAATCGGCGGCCATCAGGCCGGCCGATAGACGCGTCAGTTCGCCGGAAGCTGGGGCGGCGCGGCCAGCTGGATTTCCTGGATGGTCTCGATCTGCTCGTGGGCGACGTGGACGCCGGTGAGTTCGCCGATCAGTCGCCAGTGCTCGTCGAGCCCGGCGCTGATGGTCGCCATGCGGTCGATCATCTGCCGACTGGCAGCCTTGACCACGTCATCTTCACTGCGCAGCAGTTCGAAGGACATCGAGGTCATCGAGGCGGTGAGGTGGGTCAATGAGCGTGCCGTGTGGCCCAGCAGTTCCATTAACAGTTTTTCTTTCGATTCCATGCGGAGGCTTCCTGCGTCGCTCGTGATTTATTTATAACCCAGCACTTTGCTTTAGCAAATGTTTCAACCTGCGCATCCGACCAAGCGAACCGGTGGCTCTCGGGTCACAAACCGACCAGAGCTGTGCCATCCCCGCCGCGCCTGATTGCCAAGCCCGATGGGGCCAGTGTACAAATGCCTCGCTGGCCTCTCGAAAACTGACCGGAAATCACAGTGTTCGCCCTGTTTTCCCCCGGCGCATTTCTGCAAAAACCGCAGCCTATTGGAAAAACGCGACATTTAGTGTCAATATCGCGCCTCCCCCTATTTCGTCGCCCCGTGCGGCTTACGCCGCAGGTCTCGCCCGTTGTTCCGTTAAACAAGGCTTTGAGCATCTGCGGTCTGTAGCAAAAAGGTAGTCAATGATGAGCGCAAGGCACTTTCTCTCCCTGATGGGTTGCACGCCCGAAGAGCTGGTCAGCGTGATCCGTCGAGGCGTTGAGCTCAAGGACCTGCGTAACCGCGGCGTACTGTTCGAGCCGCTGAAAAACCGCGTCCTGGGGATGATCTTCGAGAAATCCTCGACCCGTACCCGGATCTCCTTCGAGGCCGGCATGATCCAGCTCGGTGGCCAGGCGATCTTCCTCTCGCCACGTGACACCCAGCTGGGCCGTGGCGAGCCGATCGGTGACTGCGCCATCGTCATGTCGAGCATGCTCGACGCGGTGATGATCCGTACCTTTGCTCACAGCACCCTGACCGAATTCGCCGCCAACTCGCGCGTGCCGGTGATCAACGGCCTGTCCGATGACCTGCACCCGTGCCAGTTGCTGGCCGACATGCAGACCTTCCTCGAACACCGCGGCTCGATCCAGGGCAAGACCGTGGCGTGGATCGGCGACGGCAACAACATGTGCAACAGCTATATAGAAGCGGCAATCCAGTTCGACTTCCAGTTGCGCGTTGCCTGCCCGCAAGGCTATGAGCCCAACCCTGAATTCGTCGCACGTGCAGGCGATCGCGTGACCATCGTCCGCGATCCGCAAGACGCCGTGCGCGGCGCGCATCTGGTGAGCACCGATGTCTGGACTTCGATGGGTCAGGAAGAGGAAACTGCCAAGCGCCTGAAGTTGTTCGCTCCGTTTCAGGTGAACCGCGCCCTGCTCGATCTGGCGGCCGAAGATGTGCTGTTCATGCATTGCCTGCCGGCGCACCGCGGCGAAGAAATCAGCCTCGACCTGCTCGATGACCCGCGCTCCGTCGCCTGGGATCAGGCAGAAAACCGTCTCCACGCACAGAAGGCCCTGCTCGAGTTCCTCGTCGAACCGGCATATCACCACGCATGAGCCATGAATTACTGCTGAACCTGCGCAACCTTGCTTGCGGCTATCAAGATCAACGTGTGGTGCAGAACCTCAATCTGCACCTCAACGCCGGTGACATCGGCTGCCTGCTCGGCTCGTCCGGCTGCGGCAAGACCACCACCCTGCGCGCCATCGCCGGTTTCGAACCGGTGCATGAAGGCGAAATCACCCTCGGCGGCGAGACCATCTCCAGCGCCGGTTTCACCCTGGCGCCGGAGAAACGCCGGATCGGCATGGTGTTTCAGGACTACGCGCTGTTCCCGCACCTGAGCGTCGCGGACAACATCGCCTTCGGCATCCGCAAGCACCCGAACAAGGAGCGCGTCACCGAAGAGCTGCTGGAACTGGTCAACCTGAAGAATCTCGGCAAGCGTTTCCCGCACGAACTCTCCGGCGGCCAGCAACAGCGTGTCGCCCTCGCCCGCGCTCTGGCGCCGGAACCGCAGTTGCTGCTGCTCGACGAACCGTTCTCCAACCTCGATGGCGAACTGCGCCGCAAGCTCAGCCACGAAGTGCGCGACATCCTCAAGGCCCGCGGCACCAGTGCGATTCTGGTGACCCACGATCAGGAAGAAGCCTTCGCCGTCAGCGATCATGTTGGTGTATTCAAGGAAGGTCGCCTGGAGCAGTGGGATACGCCGTACAACCTCTACCACGAGCCGGCCACGCCGTTTGTCGCCAGCTTCATCGGTCAGGGTTATTTCATCCGCGGCCAGCTCGGCAGCCCGGAATCGGTGCAGACCGAACTCGGTGAACTGCGCGGCAACCGCGCCTACACTTGGCCGGTGGGTGGTGCGGTGGATGTACTGTTGCGTCCGGATGACATCGTTTATGCGCCGGACAGCGGGTTGAAAGCGCGGATCGTTGGCAAGACGTTCCTTGGCGCCTCGACCCTGTATCGCCTGCAACTGCCGACGGGCGCACAGCTGGAGTCGATTTTTCCGAGCCATGCCGACCATCAGGTGGGCGCGGAGGTAGGCATTCGTGTTGCCGCCGAACATCTGGTTCTGTTCCAGGCCTCCGGCAGCACCGCCGCACAAATCCCGGCGGTGGAAAACGGCGTCCGCCGCTACAGCACCGCCCTCTGATCAAACAGAACATCGGAGTGTGGAGTTTTTTGTGGTGAGGGGATTTATCCCCGATGGGGCGCGAAGCGGCCCTTTAGCCTGCACCGCGGAGTGCCTGGCACTGTGCAAGTAATGGTTTGGGGCTGCTGCTTAGCCCATCGGGGATAAATCCCCTCACTACAAAGGCTCACTCCAACAAATTTTTGCGTTAACCGAGAATAAGCGTGCCGCTGGCCACCAGCGTCGCATTCCCGCCAATCTTGACCCGCTCCCCCTCCAGCCGACAGAACAACTCCCCGCCCCGCGCCGAGCGCTGGCACGCGGTCAGACTGGATTTGCCCAGACGTTTCGACCAATACGGAATCAGGCTGCAATGCGTCGATCCAGTGACCGGATCTTCGTTGATGCCGATCGCCGGGGCGAAGTAGCGCGAGACGAAATCGTGCTGATTGCCGCGCGCGGTCACAATGGCGCCGAGCCATGGCAGTTTCGCCAGTGCAACCATGTCCGGCGTGCAGTCGAGCACTGCCTGCTCCGACTCCAGCACCACAAACAATTCGTTGGAACCGAGCACATCTACAGCCTCGACACCTAGCGCACGCTCGACATCCAGCGTCACGCCAATCTCTGACGGCACAATCGACGGGAAGTCCAGCCACAGACGATCACCCTCGCGGCTGACACTCAACGGCCCGGACTTGCAGGTGAAGTCCAGCCGCTCGGCATTTTCCTTGTAGATCTCGAACAATACATAGGCACTGGCCAGTGTGGCGTGCCCACACAACGGCACCTCGGTGGTCGGGGTGAACCAGCGGATGTGCCACGCCGCGCCTTCGCGCACCACAAACGCGGTTTCTGCCAGATTGTGTTCGGCGGCGATCTTCTGCATCAGCTCATCCGCGAGCCATGCGTCGAGCCGATACACCATGGCCGGGTTGCCACTGAACGGCCGGTCACTGAACGCGTCCACCTGATAAAACTCGAGCTGCATAACGTTCTCCCTGAGTCAGTCGGCGAAGCATGCCGCCCGGATCGGCTCAGCGCCAGTGACAGAACCGGCCAATTTTCCTCATACAGAAATGAGTGTTACGCGCGACCGATGTCGGCGAATCTGGCCTGAGTGTGTTCGGCCAGCACCGCAGGCGCCAGTTCGACTTCCAGGCCACGTCGGCCGGCACTGACATAAATAGTCGCAAAGCCCTGAGCCGAACTATCGATGAAGGTGCGCAGACGCTTCTTCTGCCCCAGCGGACTGATGCCGCCCAACAGATAACCGGTGGAGCGCTGTGCCGCGGCCGGGTCAGCCATTTCGACTTTCTTCACCCCTGCCGCGTGTGCCAGGCCCTTGAGATCAAGGCTTCCGACGACCGGCACCACCGCCACCAGCAATTCACCTTTTTCGCTGGCTGCGAGCAGCGTCTTGAACACCTGCGCCGGCTCCAGCGCCAGTTTCTCTGCGGCCTCCAGCCCATAGGACGCGGCCTTGGGGTCATGTTCGTAACTGTGCACGCGATGTTCGGCACGAACTTTTTTCAACAAGTCCAACGCAGGGGTCATGGCAGCTCCAGGCTCGGTATCAACAGAAAAATCCTGTGCTGGATTCTAGGCCATGACATCGCAAAAGGCTCTAGCGCAAGCCCCGTTTTCCGGGCGCTGCAGGCGAATCGCCGGACTATCGTCGCGGCGATTCGCAGGATCATTCAGCAGGCTGATAGTTTAATTGTGACCGATGGTTCACTTTCGACCTTTGACAGGTTTGTTTCTTGTCTATATTTTTTCGAATCTGAATAATGTAAGAATTATCGTCACCGCAGCACCCAGCAGTAAACCGGGAACAGGATGGGGATCCTGCCCCGGGGGAAAATCGCGCCTTGCCCTGACGGCAAACGCGCCAGACAACAACAAAAATCGAGGTTTTCAATGACAACTGCTTTACCGCAACCATCGCTATCGGGCCAATGCCTGGCCGAATTTCTGGGTACTGCATTGCTGATCTTTTTCGGTACCGGCTGTGTCGCCGCGCTCAAGGTCGCGGGCGCCAGCTTCGGCTTGTGGGAAATCAGCATCATCTGGGGCGTCGGCGTGAGCATGGCGATCTACTTGACCGCCGGGGTTTCCGGCGCGCACCTGAACCCCGCCGTGAGTATCGCCCTGAGCATTTTCGCTGACTTCGAAAAGCGCAAGCTGCCGTTCTATATCCTGTCGCAGATTGCCGGTGCCTTCTGCGGCGCGCTGTTGGTCTATACGCTGTACAGCAATCTGTTCTTCGATTACGAACAAACTCACCAAATGGTTCGTGGTTCGACTGCGAGCCTGGAACTGGCGTCGGTGTTCTCCACTTTCCCGAACCCAGTGCTGTCCACCGCCCAGGCGTTCCTGGTCGAGATGATCATCACCGCGATCCTGATGGGTGTGATCATGGCCCTGACCGACGACAACAACGGTCTGCCGAAAGGCCCGATGGCCCCGCTGCTGATCGGTTTGCTGATTGCCGTGATCGGCAGCTCGATGGGCCCGCTGACCGGTTTTGCGATGAACCCGGCGCGTGACTTCGGTCCGAAACTGATGACTTTCTTCGCCGGCTGGGGTGAAATTTCCTTCACTGGCGGCCGCGATATTCCGTACTTCCTGATTCCGATTTTTGCACCGATTGTCGGTGCCTGCCTCGGCGCTGCCGGGTATCGCGGGCTCATCGCCCGTCACCTGACCGGCGCCACACCTGCTACAAAGGATGCAGAACCGGCCATTGACGGCAAACCAAGAACTTCTTGAAACAGTCGGCGCGGGGTCCTGCCCATTTCGAGCCTGCGCCACGGCCCACTCTCCCTTATTTCGTCCAAGGCAATCGACATGACCGACATTCAGAATAAGAACTACATCATTGCCCTTGATCAGGGTACGACCAGCTCCCGCGCGATCATTTTCGACCGCGACGCAAACGTGGTCTGCACCGCCCAGCGCGAATTCGCCCAGCATTACCCACAGGCCGGTTGGGTCGAACACGATCCGATGGAAATCTTCGCCACCCAGAGCGCGGTGATGGTTGAAGCGCTGGCCCAGGCTGGCCTGCATCACGATCAGGTTGCCGCCATCGGCATCACCAACCAGCGTGAAACCACCGTGGTCTGGGACAAGACCACCGGTCGCCCGGTGTACAACGCCATCGTCTGGCAGTGCCGCCGCAGCACCGAGATCTGCCAGCAGCTCAAGCGCGATGGCCACGAAGACTACATCCGTGACAACACCGGCCTGGTCACCGACCCGTACTTCTCCGGCACCAAGCTGAAGTGGATCCTCGACAACGTCGAAGGCAGCCGCGCGCGTGCGCGCAACGGCGAACTGCTGTTCGGCACCGTCGATAGCTGGCTGATCTGGAAATTCACCGGCGGCAAGGTGCACGTCACCGACTACACCAACGCCTCGCGCACCATGCTCTTCAACATCCATTCGCTGGAATGGGATTCGAAGATGCTGGAAATCCTCGACATCCCGCGCGAGATGCTTCCGGAAGTCAAAGCGTCGTCGGAAATCTACGGTCGCACCAAGAGCGGCATCGCCATCGGCGGTATCGCCGGCGACCAGCAGGCGGCGCTGTTCGGCCAGATGTGCGTCGAACCGGGCCAGGCGAAAAACACCTACGGCACCGGCTGCTTCCTGTTGATGAACACCGGCGACAAAGCGGTGAAATCCCAGCACGGCATGCTCACCACCATCGCTTGCGGCCCGCGTGGCGAAGTGGCTTACGCCCTGGAAGGCGCGGTGTTCAACGGTGGCTCGACCGTGCAGTGGCTGCGTGATGAACTGAAGATCGTCAACGACGCTCACGACACCGAATACTTCGCCAATAAAGTGAAGGACAGCAACGGCGTGTATCTCGTACCGGCCTTTACCGGCCTGGGCGCTCCGTACTGGGACCCGTATGCCCGTGGCGCACTGTTCGGCCTGACCCGCGGCGTGCGCGTGGATCACATCATCCGCGCCGCACTGGAGTCGATTGCCTACCAGACCCGCGACGTACTCGACGCCATGCAACAGGACTCCGGCGAACGCCTCAAGGCCCTGCGCGTGGACGGCGGCGCGGTCGCCAACAACTTCCTGATGCAATTCCAGGCCGACATCCTCGGCACTCAGGTCGAGCGCCCGCAAATGCGCGAAACCACGGCTCTCGGTGCGGCGTATCTGGCCGGTCTGGCGTGCGGCTTCTGGGGCAGCCTGGAAGAACTGCGCGGCAAGGCTGTGATCGAACGCGAATTCGAACCGAGCCTGGACGAAGCGGCGAAAGAGAAACTCTACAAAGGCTGGAAAAAAGCCGTCAGCCGCACCCGTGACTGGGAACGTGAGGACGCTGAATAAGCCAACCTGAGTACTCGTATCCGTATGTAACTGGTCGGGAGCGGATTCCTGCGGCATCATGGGCAAATTTTGCACGGCAGCCCAAAGGAAGCCCCATGAATCTGCCTCCCCGTCAGCAGCAAATCCTCGAGCTGGTCCGCGAACGCGGCTATGTGAGCATCGAGGAAATGGCGACGCTGTTCGTTGTTACCCCGCAGACCATCCGCCGCGATATCAATCAGCTCGCGGAAGCCAATCTGTTGCGTCGCTACCATGGCGGCGCGGCCTATGATTCCAGCGTCGAAAACACCGCCTACGCGATGCGCGCCGACCAGATGCGCGACGAAAAACAACGCATCGGCGAAGCCATTGCCGCGCAGATCCCCGATCACGCCTCGCTGTTCATCAACATCGGCACCACCACCGAATCGATCGCCCGCGCCCTGCTCAACCATAGTCACCTGAAAATCATCACCAACAACCTGAACGTCGCCTCGATGCTCAGCGCCAAGGATGACTTCGATGTGCTGCTGACTGGCGGCAACGTGCGCCGTGACGGTGGCGTGGTCGGTCAGGCGAGCGTGGACTTCATCAACCAGTTCAAGGTCGATTTCGCGCTGGTGGGTATCAGCGGCATTGACGAAGACGGTAGCCTGCTCGATTTCGATTATCAGGAAGTGCGGGTTTCCCAAGCGATCATCGCCAATGCGCGGCAGGTGATCCTGGCGGCGGACTCCAGCAAGTTCGGGCGTAACGCGATGATCCGCCTCGGTCCGATCAGCCTGATCGATTGCCTGGTGACCGATCAGCAGCCGGTGCCGGCGCTGGCGCAGTTGCTGAGCCAGCACAAGATTCGTCTGGAAGTCGTTTAACCCCCACTTGGCGCAGCTCCCCTGTGGCGAGGGAGCTTGCTCCCGCTGGGCTGCGAAGCGGCCCCAAAACCATATAATCCAGTGCCTCCAGCCACTTCCTGCGCATCGGATGTACGACGGCTCCGCCGCCGAGCGGGAGCAAGCTCCCTCGCCACAAAGATCATCTGCGCCTCAATAATGTTCGAAAATTTTCTTTTGGCCGCCCTTCGATGAGTTTTTTCAATCGAAGGCGACTGGCTGTGCGCGGCTTTATGGGCTACCATTTTCGCAAATGAACATTTATGTTCGATTTCCAAGACAGAAAATCAAAAGAGCCCGAGGCCAGCCGATGTCCACCTCTACCTTGCGTACGCCCCCTATCTCCGAGATCTACGATGTTGCCGTGATTGGCGGCGGGATCAATGGCGTGGGGATCGCAGCGGATGCCGCCGGTCGCGGTCTTTCGGTGTTCCTTTGCGAAAAGGACGACCTGGCCAGCCACACCTCGTCGGCCAGCAGCAAGCTGATCCACGGTGGCCTGCGCTACCTCGAACATTACGAATTCCGTCTGGTGCGTGAAGCACTGGCCGAGCGCGAAGTGCTGCTGGCCAAGGCGCCGCACATCGTCAAGCCGATGCGTTTCGTGCTGCCGCACCGTCCGCACCTGCGTCCGGCGTGGATGATTCGCGCCGGCCTGTTCCTCTATGACAACCTCGGCAAGCGCGAAAAGCTGCCAGGTTCGAAAAGCCTGAAATTCGGCGCCGACAGCGCGCTGAAAAGCGAAATCACCAAAGGCTTCGAATACTCCGATTGCTGGGTCGATGACGCCCGCCTCGTAGTGCTGAACGCCATGGCCGCCCGGGAAAAAGGCGCCCACGTGCACACCCAGACCCGTTGCGTCAGCGCCCGCCGCACCAAGGGCCTGTGGCACCTGAGCCTGGAGCGCGCCGATGGCAGCCTGTTTTCGATCACCGCCAAGGCGCTGGTGAACGCCGCCGGCCCGTGGGTCGCCAAGTTCATCCGTGACGACCTGAAGATGGAATCGCCGTACGGCATCCGCCTGATTCAGGGCAGCCACATCATCGTGCCGAAACTGTACGAAGGTGATCACGCGCACATCCTGCAAAACGAAGATCAGCGCATCGTCTTCACCATTCCGTACCTGAATCACTTCACCCTGATCGGCACCACCGACCGCGAATACACCGGCGACCCGGCGAAAGTGGCAATCACCGACGGCGAAACCGATTACCTGCTCAAAGTGGTCAACGCCCACTTCAAGAAGCAGATCAGCCGCGACGACATCCAGCACAGCTACTCGGGCGTCCGTCCGCTGTGCAATGACGAGTCCGACAACCCGTCCGCCGTGACCCGCGATTACACCCTGGCCTTGTCCGGTGGCGGCGAAGAAGCGCCGCTGCTGTCGGTGTTCGGCGGCAAGCTGACCACCTACCGCAAACTCGCCGAGTCAGCGATGGCCCAGTTGATGCCGTACTTCACCCAGATGCGCCCGAGCTGGACCGACACCGCGACCCTGCCCGGCGGCGAAGACATGACCACCCCGCAGGCCTTGAGCGCGCAGATTCGCGACAAGTTCGATTTCGTCCCGACCGAGATCGCCCGCCGCTGGGCCACCACCTACGGCAGCCGCACCTGGCGCATGCTCGAGGGCGTCGAGTCCCTGAACGACATGGGCGAACACCTTGGCGGCGGGCTTTACACCCGTGAAGTCGATTACCTGTGCAGCGAAGAATGGGCCACCACAGCGCACGACATCCTGTGGCGTCGCAGCAAACTGGGCCTGTTCACCACCCCGGCCGAGCAGGAGAAACTGGCGGCGTATCTGGGCAAGGTCGAGCAGAACCGCAAGATTGAAGCGGCGTGATTTGAACATCGCTTAAACGAAGCCCCTGAATTGAGAGATTCAGGGGGCTTTTTTGTTTATCCGCGCCGGACACTGAACCTGTGGCGAGGGAGCTTGCTCCCGCTGGGTCGCGTAGCGGCCCTTTCATAAAAGCGGGCCTGCTGCGCAGTCCAGCGGGAGCAAGCTCCCTCGCCACAACAGCGTTCGGATTTCCGAACGCGACCTGTCGGTCGATTCGGATAACCGGATCAGTGACTGCCAAAAACACCGACATAAAACTTTAATCACCTTATAAATCAAGCCATTAGCCACTATCGACTGCTCTGGCACGACTCATGCTCTACACTCTCTCGACGAATGCCTGCCGTGCCAACACTTCAGGAGCCGTCAGGCATTCGAAGCACAAAAGGGCCGACGAACTGGCTCCATAAAAAAAACAATTCGAGGAAAATTTGATGCGCATCGTTCCCCATATCCTGGGCGCAGCCATTGCGGCCGCTCTGATCAGCACGCCAGTTTTCGCCGCCGAACTCACCGGCACCCTGAAGAAAATCAACGATTCCGGCACCATCACCCTCGCTCACCGCGACAGCTCCATCCCGTTTTCCTACATCGCGGATGCTTCCGGCAAGCCAGTGGGCTACTCCCACGACATTCAACTGGCCATCGTTGAAGCCCTGAAAAAAGACCTGAACAAGCCAGACCTGCAGGTCAAATACAACCTGGTGACCTCGCAGACCCGTATCCCGCTGATCCAGAACGGCACCGCGGATATCGAGTGCGGTTCCACCACTAACAACGCCGAACGCGCCCAACAGGTCGACTTCACCGTCAACATCTTCGAAATCGGCACCCGTCTGCTGGTCAAGAAAGACAAGGAAGGCAACCCGTCCTACAAAGACTTTGCCGACCTCAAAGGCAAAAACGTCGTGACCACCGCCGGCACCACGTCGGAGCGCATCATCAAAGCGATGAACGCCGACAAGCAGATGGGCATGAACATCATCTCCGCCAAGGACCACGGTGAGTCCTTCAACATGCTGGAAAGCGGCCGCGCCGTTGCCTTCATGATGGACGACGCGCTGTTGGCCGGTGAAGAAGCCAAGGCCAGGAATCCAAAAGACTGGATCATCACCGGTACTCCGCAATCGTTCGAAGCCTACGCATGCATGGTTCGCAAAGACGACCCCGCCTTCAAGAAGGCTGTGGATGACGCCATCGTTGGCCTGTTCAAGTCCGGCGAGATCAACAAGATCTACAGCAAGTGGTTCGAAAGCAAGATTCCACCAAAAGACCTGAACCTCAACTTCCCGATGAGCGACAAGGTCAAGGAACTGATTGCCAACCCGAGCGACAAGCCGGCGCCTGACGTAAAAATCTGATTCCTGACTAACCTTATCTCCTGAGGGAGCCACCCTCCCTCAGGCGTCTGTTACCTGCTGGTTTTACAGTGGAACACTCGACCTGGCGGTTTTCGAGCCGATCGCGTGTGCCCGGCGTTCAACGTCGGACGGGAAAGGATTTTCCCCAAGCGGGTGCTTGTACATCGATCGATCTCGAGGGGAGACCCTAATGAATTACAACTGGGACTGGGGCGTGTTCTTCAAGTCCACCGGCGTGGGCAGCGAGACTTATCTCGACTGGTACATCGCCGGCCTGGGCTGGACCATTGCCATCGCTGTCGTGGCATGGATCATCGCCTTGCTGCTGGGCTCCATTCTGGGGGTCATGCGCACCGTGCCAAACCGCCTCGTATCGGGCATCGCGACCTGCTACGTCGAACTGTTTCGCAACGTGCCGCTGCTGGTGCAGCTGTTCATCTGGTACTTCCTGGTGCCCGACCTGCTGCCGCAGAACCTGCAGGACTGGTACAAACAGGATCTGAACCCGACCACCTCGGCCTACCTGAGCGTTGTCGTGTGCCTGGGCCTGTTCACCGCCGCCCGGGTCTGCGAGCAAGTGCGCACCGGTATCCAGGCGCTGCCGCGTGGTCAGGAATCCGCCGCCCGCGCCATGGGCTTCAAGCTGCCGCAGATCTACTGGAACGTGCTGCTGCCCCAGGCCTACCGCATCATCATTCCGCCGCTGACCTCGGAATTCCTCAACGTCTTCAAGAACTCCTCCGTGGCGTCCTTGATCGGCCTGATGGAACTGCTGGCGCAAACCAAGCAGACCGCCGAGTTCTCGGCCAACCTGTTTGAAGCCTTCACCCTGGCCACGCTGATCTACTTCACCCTGAACATGAGCCTGATGTTGCTGATGCGCATGGTCGAGAAGAAAGTCGCAGTGCCCGGCCTGATCTCCGTGGGGGGTAAATAATGGACTTCGATTTCAGCGGCATCATCCCCGCGATTCCGGGCCTGTGGAACGGCATGGTCATGACCCTGCAGCTGATGGTCATGGGCGTGATCGGCGGCATCGTGCTGGGGACCATCCTCGCGCTGATGCGCCTGTCGTCGAGCAAACTGCTGTCGCGGGTCGCCGGCGCCTACGTGAACTACTTCCGCTCGATCCCCCTGCTGCTGGTGATCACCTGGTTCTACCTGGCGGTGCCGTTCGTGCTGCGCTGGATCACCGGCGAAGACACCCCGATCGGCGCGTTTACCTCCTGTGTCGTGGCCTTCATGATGTTCGAAGCCGCGTACTTCTGCGAGATCGTCCGGGCCGGCGTGCAGTCGATCCCCAAAGGCCAGATGGCCGCAGCGCAAGCGATGGGCATGACCTATGGCCAGACCATGCGTCTGATCATCCTGCCCCAGGCGTTCCGCAAGATGACCCCGTTGCTGCTGCAACAGTCGATCATCCTGTTCCAGGACACCTCGCTGGTCTACACCGTGGGCCTGGTGGACTTCCTCAACTCCGCCCGTTCCAGCGGCGACATCATCGGTCGTTCCAACGAGTTCCTGATCTTTGCCGGTGTCGTCTACTTCATCATCAGCTTTTCCGCCTCGCTGCTGGTCAAGCGTCTGCAAAAAAGGTTTGCCGTATGATCTCCATCAAGAACATCAACAAGTGGTATGGCGACTTCCAGGTGCTGACTGATTGCAGCACCGAGGTCAAGAAAGGCGAAGTGATCGTGGTCTGCGGCCCGTCGGGTTCGGGCAAGTCGACCCTGATCAAGTGCGTCAACGCGCTGGAGCCGTTCCAGAAAGGCGACATCGTCGTCGACGGCACCTCGATTGCCGACTCCAAGACCAACCTGCCGAAACTGCGTTCGCGCGTCGGCATGGTGTTCCAGCATTTCGAGCTGTTCCCGCACCTGACCATCACCGAAAACCTGACCATCGCGCAGATCAAGGTGCTGGGCCGCAGCAAGGAAGAAGCGACCAAAAAAGGTCTGCAACTGCTCGAGCGCGTCGGCTTGTCGGCGCATGCCCACAAGCACCCGGGGCAACTGTCCGGCGGTCAGCAGCAGCGTGTGGCGATTGCCCGTGCGCTGGCGATGGACCCGATCGTCATGCTGTTCGACGAACCGACCTCGGCGCTCGATCCGGAAATGGTCAACGAAGTGCTCGACGTGATGGTGCAACTGGCCCACGAAGGCATGACCATGATGTGCGTGACCCACGAAATGGGTTTCGCGCGCAAAGTGGCTGACCGCGTGATCTTCATGGACGCCGGCAAGATCATCGAAGACTGCCCGAAAGAGGAATTCTTCGGCGACATCAGCGCCCGCTCCGAACGCGCGCAGCATTTCCTCGAGAAAATCCTGCAGCACTAAAAGCAACACCGATTTGCCCTTGTGGCGAGGGAGCTTGCTCCCGCTGGGTCGCGCAGCGGCCCCAAAACCTGCCAATGCGATCTATCTGAAACACCGCATTGAATGGATTTACGACTGCTTCGCAGCCGAGCGGGAGCAAGCTCCCTCGCCACAGGTTCCAGGCTCGACCAAACCAGTGCGTCGTCCGCGGCAGCGCTGGTTGACCCAAGGCAACTGTGATGAAATGCGACCCCAATCTCTATCGCGCAGCGCCGCCATCACTTGCCGTGAAGCCCCGTCTGATTCGCCATCTGTTCCTGCCGCCACTGATCATTGTCCTGATGATCGGCCTGGGTTACGCCGGCTTCTGGACCAGTGAACATTTCGGCATCCGCAGCCTCAGCGAAAACGGCCAGCGTCAGCTCGAACTGCACGCGCGCACCGTCGAAAGCGAGATCAGCAAATACACTTACCTGCCCAGCCTGCTGGAACTGGAAACCAGTGTCCCGCAACTGCTGGCCGACCCGACCCCGGAACACCGGCAAACGGTCAATGCTTACCTTGAGGGCCTGAACCGGCGCAGCCGCAGTCGGGCCATCTACGTCATGGACACCACCGGCCGCGTGATGGCCACCAGCAACTGGCGCGACGTCGACAGTTACCTCGGTGAAGACCTGTCCTTTCGCGCCTATTTCCAGAAAGCCGTACGCGGCGAGCCCGGACGTTTCTACGGCATCGGCAGCACCAGCGGCGAACCCGGTTACTACCTCGCCCATGGCCTGGAAGAACACGGCAAGATCATCGGCGTCGCCGTGGTCAAGGTGCGCCTCGAAGCCCTGGAGGAACGCTGGCAGCGCGCCCGCCTGGAAGCCTTCGTCAGCGACGAGAACGGCATCATCATTCTTTCCAGCGATCCGGCGCGGCGCCTGAAATCGGTGGTGCCGTTGAGCGATGAAACCAAAGAAAAACTCGCGCGCAGCCTGCAGTACTACTGGTTCCCGCTCAACGAACTGCAACCGCTGGCCCGCGAAACCCTGGCCGACGGTGTGGAGAAACTGACCTTCCCGGCCAACAGTGAACTGAGCGCCGATGACGACAGCATCAGCTATCTGGCGCAGACCCGGCCGCTGAGCGATACGCCATGGAATTTCACCCTGCTCACGCCGTTGCAGGACTTGCGTCGTGAAGCGATCAATCAGGGCATTCTGGTGGCCGTGGCCTTTGCCCTGGTGGCGTTCCTGCTGATCGCCTGGAACGAGCGGCGCAAGGTCATCGCCACCCGCCTCGCGGCCCGCGAAGCCTTGCAGGAAGCCAACAATCAACTGGAGCGTCGGATTACCGAACGCACCGGCGACCTGCGTGCCAGCAACGAACGGCTGAAGAGTCAGATCCGCGAACGACGCCAGGCCGAAGAGACCCTGCGCCGCGCCCAGGACGAGCTGGTGCAGGCCGGCAAACTCGCGGCCATCGGCCAGATGTCGACCAGCATCGCCCACGAACTGAACCAGCCGCTGGCGGCGATGCGCACCCTGTCCGGCAACACCATTCGCTTTCTGGAACGCGGCCAGCTCGATGTCGCCAGCACCAACCTCAAGACCATCAACGACCTGATCGACCGCATGGGCCGGATCACCGCCAGCCTGCGTTCGTTCGCCCGGCGCGGCGACGACAAGGGTCAGGCCAGTCTCGGCAAAGCGGTGGATGCTGCGCTGCAATTGCTCGGGGCGCGGGTGGACAGCATGGCGCTGCAACTGCACCGGCAGTGCAGCGACGTTCAGGTGCAGATCGACCAGACCCGCCTCGAACAGATTCTGGTCAACCTGATCGGCAACGCCCTCGACGCCATGCAGGCGCAACCCTTGCCGCAGCTGTGGCTGGAAGGCGAAACGTTCAACGGCAAATACCGCCTGCGGGTGCGCGACAATGGCCACGGCGTCGACGCCGAAGCGCGCAAGCATCTGTTCGAGCCGTTCTTCACCACCAAACCCGGCGAGCAGGGCCTGGGCCTCGGCCTGACCCTCTCCGCCAGCCTCGCTGCCGCCACCGGCGGGCACCTGGGTGTCGAACACCCGGCCAGCGGTGGCACCACCTTCGTCCTCAGTTTACCGTTGGTAAGCCCTGATTCTGCCGAGCCAATATGAACCACGACCTTAGTGTGCTGATCGTCGAAGACGACCCCCATGTGCTGCTCGGCTGCCAGCAGGCGCTGACCCTGGAAGACATTCCCTGCATCGGCGTCGGCAGTGCCGAAGAAGCGCTGGAGCGGGTCGGCGACAACTTTGCCGGCATCGTCATCAGTGACATTCGCCTGCCCGGCATCGATGGCCTCGAACTGCTGACCCGCCTCAAGCAACGCGACCGCAGCCTGCCGGTGGTGCTGATCACCGGTCATGGCGATATCTCCATGGCCGTCGGCGCGATGCAGAAAGGCGCCTACGATTTCATGGAAAAACCGTTCTCCCCGGAGCGACTGGTGGACGTCGCCCGTCGTGCGCTGGAGCAACGCAGCCTGGCCCGGGAAGTCTCGTCGCTGCGGCGGCAGCTGGCCGAACGCGATTCTCTCGAGGGTCGGATCATCGGGCGCTCGCCAGCCATGCAGAACCTGCGCGAGCTGATCGCCAACGTCGCCGACACCTCGGCCAACGTATTGATCGAAGGCGAGACCGGCACCGGCAAGGAACTGGTCGCCCGCTGCCTGCACGACTTCAGTCGCCGGCATGCCAAGCAGTTCGTCGCACTGAACTGCGGCGGTCTGCCGGAAAACCTCTTCGAAAGCGAGATCTTCGGTCACGAGGCCAACGCCTTCACCGGCGCCGGCAAACGGCGCATCGGCAAGATCGAACACGCTGACGGCGGCACGCTGTTCCTCGATGAAGTGGAAAGCATGCCCCTGCCCTTGCAGATCAAACTGCTGCGGGTGTTGCAGGAACGCACCCTCGAACGCCTCGGTTCGAACCAGAGCGTGGCGGTGGATTGCCGGGTGATTGCCGCGACCAAATCCGACCTCGACGACGCGAGCAAGGCCGGCGAGTTTCGCAGCGACTTGTACTACCGCCTCAACGTGGTGACGCTGGAACTGCCACCGCTGCGCGAGCGCCGTGAAGACATCCTGCAACTGTTCGAACACTTCACCCAGCAGTCGGCGCTGCGTTTCGACCGCGCGCTGCCGGAGCTGGACAACCAGACCCTGTCGAACCTGATGAGCCACGACTGGCCGGGCAACGTGCGTGAGTTGCGTAACGTCGCCGAGCGCTTTGCCCTCGGCCTGCCAGCGTTCAAGAAGTCCGGCGCCAGCAGCGGCGGTCAGGGGCTGGCGTTCGCCGAAGCGGTGGAAGCCTTCGAGCGCAACCTGCTCAATGACGCCTTGCAACGCAGTGGCGGCAACCTGACCCAGGCCAGCCTGGAACTGGGCATGGCCAAGACCACGCTGTTCGACAAAGTGAAAAAGTACGGGTTGAGCCACTGATGGATCTGATTCTCAAAGCCGCCCTTGGCGCGGCAGTGGTGGTGATCCTCGCCGCGCTGTCGAAGACCAAAAACTATTACATCGCCGGGCTGGTCCCCCTGTTTCCGACCTTCGCGCTGATCGCCCATTACATCGTCGGCAACAGCCGTTCGATCGACGATCTGAAGGCGACCATCGTGTTTGGCATGTGGTCGATCATTCCGTACTTCATCTACCTGGCGACGCTCTACGTGATGGTTGACCGGATGCGCCTGGAGGCGTCACTGGCGGTGGCGGTTGTCGCGTGGTTGATCGCCGCCAGCGTATTGGTCTCGGTGTGGGTGCGCCTGCACAGCTGATCCCTGTAGGAGCTGCCGCCCCGGGGGTGGGGATTCAGTTGCTGACGGTGCCGCCCCGGGTTTCACTGATGATCTGCCGGATCGCTCCGACAAAAGTGTCCACCGGTTGCCCGCCCGTCACCGCGTACTGACCGTTGAACACCACGGTCGGCACTGAACTCACGCCGCGCTGCAGCCACAGTTGCTCTTCTTCGCGCACTTCATCGGCAAATTCGTCGCTGGCCAGAATCGCCTCGGCACGTTGCCGATCCAGACCCACGCTTTCGGCAATCTGCGCCAATTGCGCATGATCCGACGGATTGCCGCCATCGGTGAAATAGGCCTTGAACAGCGCTTCTTTCAACGGCAACTGCACACCTTCCAGCCCGGCCCAATGCAACAGACGATGGGCATCGAAGGTGTTGTAGATGCGGCTGTTGCCATCGGTACGAAAGGCAAACCCGACGTCGGCGCCACGGGCACGAATTGCTTCGCGGTTTTTCTGTGACTGCTCCGGGGTCGAGCCGTACTTTTCGCTGATGTGTTCGGTGATGTTCTGCCCGTCCGGGCCCATCTTCGGGTTCAGTTCGAACGGCTGGAAATGAATCTCGGCCTGCACTTCGTTGCGCAGGATTTCCAGCGCCTGAAGCAGGCCATACAGACCGACGACGCACCACGGGCAGGAGACGTCGCTGACGAAATCGATTTTCAAAGCGGAACTCATCACACACCTCGCAGACAGAACGCACATCGCAAAGTCTGAAAGATACACCTGTAGGAGCTGCCGCAGGCTGCGATCTTTTGATTTTTAAAAGCCAAAGATCGCAGCCTGCGACAGCTCCTACAGGGGGTGCATGCCAGTGCAGGAGTGAGCCTGGGGCCGACCCGGTTACAACAGATTCCCCGCCGCCACCGGCTCGATCTGCGCCCAGTGCGAGGTGTCTTCACGGTGCTCTTGCAAATACGGCAACACCGCCGCCAGCAACGGCGCCTTGAACGCCTCTTGGAAACGATGGGCCAGCCCCGGAATCAGCTTCAGCTGACTGCCACGGATATGCGCCGCCAGATGCACGCCATGCATCACCGGCAACAACGGATCGGCCGTGCCGTGCACCACCAGGGTCGGGACCCGCAGTTGATTGAGCAAGGTGACCCGGCTCGGCTCGGCGAGGATCGCCATGATCTGGCGCTTCACACCTTCAGGATTGAATGCCCGGTCGTAAGCAATCGCCGCCTGATGCAGCAGTGCTTGCCGATCATCAGTGACTGACGGGCTACCGAGCGCCGCCAGCAGATCGGCCTGCTGCTCCAGCGCTACCTCGCGATTCGGTGCGCCACGCCGCGCCAGCAGTTGCACCAGCGCCGCACTGGGCGCCGGCAACCCTTCGGCGCCGGAACTGGTCATGATCAGCGTCAGACTCTCCACCCGCTGCGGAGCCATCGCCGCCAGATGCTGGGCGATCATCCCGCCCATGCTCGCGCCCAGCACGTGAAACTGGTCGATGTGCAACGCGTCCATCAAACCCAGCGCATCGTCGGCCATGTCGGTCAGCGAATACGGCGCCGACACCGGCAAGCCGAGCTTGTAGCGCAACACCTCGAACGTCAGGTTGGCCTCGGCCGGAGCCTGACGCCAAGTGGACAGACCAACATCGCGATTGTCATAGCGGATCACCCGAAAACCCTGCTGACACAGCGCAACCACCACTTCGTCGGGCCAGTGAATCAACTGGCCTCCCAGGCCCATGACCAGTAACAGCGCCGGATCCGAAGCACGACCGATGCTCTGGTACGCCAGGCTCACCTGTGCCAGATCGACCCGTTCAGTCGGTACATTGACGTCGCAACGCGAAGCCGCCATCGACGGCAGGCCGAACAACAGCGCGGCCAACAGAAAAAATAAACGCATGAAGAAACACCGAAACGCAGAACCCCAGTAGAGCGCGAGTCTGATGAAGTTTGTTCAAGCGCGCTGCCACAGTTGCGTGACAGTTTGATGAAGATTGCCGAGCGGTCATTCTGCACAGCGTCCCGACGTCCGGCACGCTCTTCTATGCCAACGCGATGACGGCAACGAATCAGGCCGGAGCGGTCTGTACATCCTCTGAAACAAAAGCACTATCAAGCGATAACCATGTACCGCATGAGCTTGTGACAGCGCGCCTCTAATAGGCATGAAAACCGGAATCACCCGGCCCGCATGCCTTTTGGAGACTTGTCGCATGTCCCACGCACTGCCACCTGCAACGGCCGACTTCGGCCTTGATCAACGATTGCAGCCATACGTCGATCAAACGCTTTACCTGTTGGCGACGGCTCGTTTGAACGACTGTCACCAGCAATGGCTGGATCTCCTGGCCCACCATCCCCAACAGCCCGAAAGCGCCTGGTGGGGTGCCCGCGCGCCCGGCACGGCGCTGTCGCGGCGCGAGCATGCCCTGAGCCTGTATCAGCTGCATTTCGAAGCCGCGCTTCAATGGGCGGGGGCCGAGGGCAAGCTCGACACCTCACAACGACACAGGCTGGCGCAGCTCCTCACCCCATCGAACAAGGTCGCGGCGGATTTGCGGGTCGCACAACCGGTGCTCAACCGCGTCGATAACAGCCGCCTGCGCGTGTACGGCACGTTGCTGATCCAGCTGGAGGAAACGCTGCTGCTTTATCTGCCCGCGCACCCGCAACCGTTGATCCGTTTTCAACAGCAGACCGCGCTTGAACGCTGGCTGATTGACCAGCACCCGGATCCGCTACGCATCACCTCGCTGGACTTCATCGAGTTCGGTAGCGATCCGCTCACACGCGGATTTGAACCACTGATGTCCACATCGGCAAGCACCGGTGCCAGTCGGGCCGAGCTCGACAAATTGTTCCCGGTCGCGCCCACCCGGCCAGAGAGTGCCGGGCCAACCGCCAGTGAGGTCGCGCCCTTCGGCCTGCTGGTTGCCGACATTCCCCTGGACCTGCGTCAGCAGACGCTGGCGCTTGAACAGCGTGCGCTTGACCGTTTGTTTGGCGACGCCGATCCGGACAGCCCGCAACGTCAACAACAGAGACAACGACTCGACGCCTTGAACGCGGCCCGGCAAGCCAGTCACGACGCGGCATCGGCCCTGCTCGACAGCCATCATCCGTTGACGATGCTCGAATTGCGCCATGCCACAAACGTGCATTACCAGGCCCTGCTGGAGGCCCGCGTCGCGGGGTTGCGCGCCGAAGTCGAAGTGCAACGGGCGCTGGAGCAACTGTCCGTCGAGGAGCATCGGCGTGTCATCGCGATGCTCGACGCGCCCGAGCGCAACCTGCCGACAGCGGACGGGGTCATCGCGCGCGTATCGTTGGCGGCGACAGATGAGGGCGTCACCGCCGTCGAGGAGCTGCATGGTGTGCTGATCATCGCGACAACTGCGGCGCTTGCCCCCGGTTCGACTGACAGCCTGCTGCTTTACTGGCCCGGCCAGTTCGGCGGCCTGCAACGTTTTGCTTCGCGTGCGGCGCTGGAGCAGGACCTGTTCAAACGCTCGCCCGGCGACGGCGGGCTGACCCTGCACCTGACCCCGCTCACTGTTGACCCGCTCGTCTGGTCCCTCGATCAGCAGCTTTATCTGTGCGAACGGCAGGCCGCGCAGATTCTGCGCGATAACCCGCTGCCCGAACGGGCCGACGAGCGTCGGGCCGAAATGGAAAAGCTGCGCGAACAACACCTGCCGCGCCTGACCGTACCGATCGCGCAGGCCCGTGAGCGGGCATTTGCCGAACGTCAGGCGCAAGACCACAGCGCCGCGCTGGCCGGTAGCCTGCCCGGGTGGTTTGACAACCTGGACACTGCGCAACGTGCGCAGATCAAAGCGCTGATCAACCGCTACCTCGGCGCCATGCAACGCGCTCATGCCTTGCTCGAACGGGAATTGCCGCCACGTCAGGCCTTCGCCGAAAAGCGTATCGACGCTCGTTTGCGCGCAGACTTCGCGCTCAAACAACGGGTGAGTGTGAGTCTCGACCTGCCCGACTCGACTTTCTGGCGTAGAACCGTGATGGAAGCCCCCGGGCCCGGCACGCCGCAACGCAACATCCTGACCGCGAGCGACAAGCGCAGTGTCGTCCCTCTCGAACAACTGGCACAGGACAATGTCGATCAGGACATGTGGTGGCGCCTGTCGTTCATGCAGGCCAGGATCAGCGCCGAGGACCCAAGTGATCGGCAGAGCCTCGAAGCCGGGCTCAACCCGGTCTATTTGCGCAAACTGGTAACGGAACTGGATCTGCCCGGACGTTACGAAGAACTGATTCGCCTGGCATTTTTCGGCGCGCCGGCAGAACCGGCGTTTCAGCAGGCCTGGCGCCGCGAATGCCTGAGTGAACCGTGGCGGTTGATGCTCCGCTTGCAAGGCGAATTCGCTTTGCTGCAACGGCACATCGACAGTGCCGGCCACGCTGTGCTGAAGGTCGCCATCGAGGCGACTACATCTCAGGCGTATGCCGCCGACGGACAACGCATTGCGCTGCTGCCGGCGCACCTGACCGTCGGTGGAGAGGACACCGCGCATCAGGGGACGAGCACGCTCGCGGGGGTCACGTTCATTGTCGAGCAAACCAGTGGCCTGACCCTGCTGTACCTGCCCGACAGCACCGACGCCATCTTCCTGCGTCAGTACGAAACGCTGGAACTGGCGCGGATGGATCTGTTCAGGCGTTGTGTGGACAGCAAAATGGTCAATTACCTGGCCGGGCGCGCCGTGAGTGGCGATTTTGCCAGTCATGTCAGCCGGATCAACCAGGCTCAGCTGCGCAATTTCGATGCGCTGATCGGCGTCGGGATGGCCTGGCCGGCGACCACCTCGCTGGCCATTCACCTGTTGAATGTGCACATGGGCCGACTACTGGAGGCCCATCGCGGCAGTTCGCGTTCCAACGATGCGTTGTATCTGGAGCGCTGTGCACTGAAATCCGGGGCGTTGTTCAACTACCTGAAAATGGCCATCGGCATGTTGCCGTTCGTGGGCGCGGCCGTGGCCCTGTATGACGCCTGGAACAGCGCCAATCTGGCCGTCGCGGCGTTCTTGCGCGGCGAGCTCGGGCATGGGCTGGCGGAGGTAGAGGCGGTGCTGCTGGCATTGATCGACGCGGCAATGGATGTGCTTCCCGGAACAGTCTCGGTTCCCGCAGCCGCACGCCTGGCCACCCGTCAGCGGCAACGCGCGGCCTTGGGCAGATCCGCCGCGATACCGACATCCTGGCAATGGACCAGGCAGTCACTCGAACGCTTCAAGGGTTACGAATACGAACACGAGATTTCCCTCGCCGGCCTGCACCCCGGCACCCATGGGATTTATCGCAACGTCTATCGACATGCCGAGGGCGATTTTATCGTCCGTCAGGGCCGCATCTACCGGGTGCAGCTCAGCGATGCGTCGCGTGGCTGGAGGCTCTACGGCACGGCGAGCCGCGGCTACAAACAACCGATCGCCCTCGACGAAAGCGGCCAGTGGAATACCCATTACGCGGTGCACGGCACTGTAATGGACGGTGGCGGTGCCGGCGGTGGCGCCGTGCTCGGGCATCTGGCCGACGGCATGGACCCGCTCTGGCCCGAGTCCATCCGCCAATGGTTGCCGCGCTGGTGGACCGATCGGCAATTGCGCAGGCAATTGACCCTGACCAACACCGCCGACGCCTATACCCGGCGCCTTGATACCCAGACACGCGCTACCAACCAGTTGCTGGAGAACTACCAGTCACTCGACATTGCCCAGCGCAAGCCACTGCAGGCAGCGGTTGACGCCGCCTGCCGCAATGACATCGAGCTCGCGATCGCCCAATACCACAACCTTGCCGAGCTGTTGCCCCTGAGCCACGGCCACAAGAGCCTGCAGATCAAAGAGATCCACAGCCTTTGTGCATGGATCGTAGTCGACCGCTCCGTGCAACGCGTCACCGTGGCCCGTGACCGCTTGCTTGAGCACCTGAACCGGATCGACGCATTGGTCACCGAGTCCGATGCCACGCGTTTTGACAATATCGCTGCCCATATCAAACTCATGGCCCGGCGCAAGCTGGCACGCAAGGATTTTATCAAGGAGCTCGATCACCTGCATGCAGTCACCGAGCAGGCCAACCTGTGGAACAACCGCATCACCCATCAAGCGCATAAATCCAAAATGGCAGCCGACATGTTGGCCATCAACCGTAAACTCGGCGACCACACACATCACTACCTGAGAACTGCGCACCTGCTGGAAATCATCACCCGCTACGACGCGGTGGCCGACCTGTCCTGGGTGTATTTCCATACCCAGCTGAAAAATGCCCGTATCAAGGTCGGGCGTGCGCTGCTGACTCAACATCATCTGCCGGAGGTCGGCGCCAGCCTGACCCAGCGTAATCGGGTGATCGAGGATTGCCTGCAGATCTATGCCGATTTTCGCCGTCAGCTCCACGCCTGGACGCTCGGTTATGCGCAGCATCTGGATCTGGAACAGGTCGGGCCGTTTCTCGACGGTCTGAGCAAGGTTGAAGAGCACGCGCGGCATGCGATCAAACAGCGTCCGCCAATCAAGCCTAAAGAGCCCGGCGGCAAGCAACTGTTCGAAACCGAGGACAACCAGTTGCTGATCGGTACGGAAAGCATCGACGCCGGCACCCGGGAGAAACGCTTCACTGTCGAAGGCATCGACGGGTTCCGCGAAACCTGGTTGCCGCGCTCTACTGGCAAGTACCACCTGCAAGCTCAGAGCACGCCGGCCGCTGCCCCCCTGACAGGCGACGTTCAGCCATTGCTGACCGAAGCCCGAAAACGTCTTGCGGCAGTTCCCGCCTACAGCGACAAGGTTCAGGCCTACGCCCCCCAGGACATGCTGCCAGTGGATCTGGAACATATGCTCGGCAGCGAAGCGACGGAACTGAGTACCCGCGCGCAGGCCATCGAGCGATTGTCACCGACCGAGCCGATGGTGCGCCAACTGCACGACACGGCCGCAGAATTGCGGCGAACCGGCCGTACTTTGCGCATCGATCAGTCAATGCGCAGCAAGACGCCTACCGAAGGCTATCTGGATTATTTGCTGCAACAGCATGTGGTGGAAATCCGCAAGGAAGGCGCACTGCGGGCACTGGGCAAACGCGCTGACGGGCGCAAGGATTACCTTCAGGAATACGAGGTGCGCGACCTCACCAGCACACCGCCGCGCACGCTGTGGTATGCGCACTTTCACTACACCTCGGACAAGGTGCCATTCACCGACTTCGTCAAAGCGCATCTGAAACTGCCGGAGCAACGCAATCTCGGCCTGCAATGGCAGCAGGCCCGGGCCGCCGGCGGTGCGCAGGTCGAGGCGATCTGGCGCGGCGATATCGGCAAACCGCTGGGCATCCGGCATTTCGCAGATCTCTAGGGCAAAAAGCAGCGGGGCACTGGCTATGCCCCGCTGCTGCTGGAGCGGTCGACAGCGCCGTCAACATGAGACAAACTCACCGCTTTCGTCATGATCACAAATTTTCTTCATGAGGCCAGCAGTGCTTGAAATCCGTCATCTGAAAACCCTGCACGCCCTGCGCGAGGCCGACAGCCTGGTCGACGCCGCCGACCGTCTGCACCTGACCCAATCGGCGCTGTCGCACCAGTTCAAGGAACTGGAGGAACGCCTGGGCATGCCGTTGTTCGTGCGCAAGACCAAACCGGTGCGTTTCACCAGCGCCGGCCTGCGCCTGCTGCAACTGGCTGACGCGACCCTGCCGCTGCTGCGCGCCGCCGAACGCGACATCAGTCGTCTGGCCGGCGGCACCGCCGGGCGCCTGCACATGGCAATCGAATGCCACAGCTGTTTCCAGTGGCTGATGCCGACCATCGACCAGTTTCGCGACGCCTGGCCGGAGGTCGAACTCGATCTGGCCTCGGGTTTCGCCTTCGCCCCGTTGCCGGCACTGGCCCGCGGCGATCTGGACCTGGTGGTGACCTCCGATCCGCTGGACATCGCCGGCATCACCTACGTGCCGCTGTTCACCTACGAAGCAATGCTCGCGGTGGCCAACCAGCACCCGCTGGCGAGCAAACCGTACATCGTCCCCGAAGACCTGCTGACTGAAACCCTGATCACCTACCCGGTGGAACGCGACCGGCTGGACATCTTCACCCGCTTCCTCGAACCGGCCGACATCGAACCGGCGCAGGTGCGCACCTCGGAGCTGTCGGTGATGATGATGCAACTGGTCGCCAGTGGTCGTGGCGTCTGCGGCATGCCGCACTGGGCACTGCATGAATACAGCTCGCGCGGCTACGTGAAGGCCAAGCGCCTGGGCGAGAAAGGTCTGTTTGCCACGCTGTACGCGGCGATCCGCGCCGACATGCTCGATGCACCGTACATGCGCGATTTCCTGCTGACGGCCAAGGACACTTCGTTCTCGACGCTGGATGGGGTCAGTGCAGTGCGCTGACACCAAGGTGCCTCATGGCTGACGGTGAACCGAGAACATTTGCGGGACAAAAAGATTCATTGTGGCGAGGGGATTTATCCCCGATGGGCTGCGCAGCAGTCCTGAAAGCTGTGCACGCGGTGTTGCAGATAGGCCGCGTTTGTAGGGTCTGGGGCTGCTTCGCCGCCCATCGGGGATAAATCCCCTCGCCACAAAAACCTCTCACTTAGGGGGACGATCAGAGTTCACGCCACATGTGGATCTTGTCGAAGTAGTCTTCGCCAACCCGCACCGCCAGAGGCTCAAGCCCGAACTGGATGAAACCGCAGCGCCGGTACAGCTTGAACGCGGCGTCGTTGCCGGCGGTGACGGTCAGCTGGATCAGTTTCAGCGCCGGATGGCTTTGGGCTTCGGCGATGGTCGCCTCGACCAGTTTCTGCCCCAGACCGTGCTGGCGAAAGTCGGCTGAAACGTACATCCCGAACAAGGTCGATTTGTGCCGGGCCTTTTCACGCGGTTCCAAGGCCAGGCCGACGATACCGGCGAGTGCACCGTTCTCGAACGCGCCAAGTACTACATCGAGTTTGCTGGTCAAACGCCCTTCCCACCAGCTCAACGGCATCACCGCGCGCTCGCGCACGCTGGAGGTGAAGGCCTGCGGATGGCGGTCATAGGCTTCGAGCATCAGCTCGCGGTAAGCCAGCGCGTGGCTGGCGTCGAGGCGTTCGATCCACATGCTCAGGCCGTCCTGCGTTGTTCAAGCATCAGCCGTACGGCCAGACCGGCGAGTACAAAGCCCATGAAATAACGCTGCAGTGCCAGCCATGTCGGATTGCGCACGAACCACGAGGCAATGCCCGCCGCGAACAGTGCGATCAGCAGATTGACGCTGAAACTGACGCTGATCTGGGTCAGGCCAAGCATGATGCTCTGGGTGAACACTGAACCGTGTTCAGGGCTGATGAATTGCGGAAACACCGAGAGGTAGAACACGGCGATTTTCGGGTTCAGTACACTGGTGAGAAAGCCCATGCTGATCAGTTTGCGCGACGAGTCCGGCGGCAGTTGCTGTGCTTCGAACGGTGAGCGCGCACCGGGTTTGACCGCTTGCCAGGCCAACCACAGCAGATACAGTGCACCGGCCCATTTCAGCACTTCATAAGCCAGCGGCACCGCCAGAAACACCGCGGTCAAACCCGCAGCCGCGGCAAACATGTGCACGAAGAATCCCGCCACCACACCGAGCAACGAGGTGACCCCGGCCTTGCGTCCCTGACAGATCGAACGCGAGATCAGGTAAATCATGTTCGGCCCTGGCGTCAGGACCATCAACAGCGCGGCGGCGGCGAAGATCAGCAGGTCGTGGAGCGGGATCATGGTGAGCGTCCTGTGCGTGGATGATCAGGCAATCGCGGTCAGCGAGTTGCGATAAAACGGCAGGATCAGGTCGCGTGTCAATGGCGCCAGAACGACAGCGGGATCAGTGGCGGGATCGATCCAGAGCACTTCCTCGATTTCGGCAGCGGGCATCACATCGGCGTCGATGGTCAGCTGAAATATCTGCGCTTGCACCACAAACCCCGGCTCGTTGGCGGCCGGCGCCGAAAACTGGCCGAGAAAAGCGGCCTGCGCCGGATCGATCTGCAAGCCCAGCTCTTCCTCCAGCTCACGGGCCAGCGCGTGCACCGGCAACTCATGCGCTTCGATCTTGCCGCCCGGTTGCATGAACGCCGTGGTGCCGCGCTTGCGCACCAGCAGGGTCCGGCCTTCGGGGTTGAGCAACAGTGCGGCGGCAATACGAATGAGGCCGGAAGGTGGAGCGGAAAAAGTCGACATGTCAGACAAAGCCTTTGGTGCAAAAACGGCAAGCATCACATGCTTGCCGTTGCGCAGCAAAGCCGCTGCCGAGTTCTTACGTGGCTTCCTGGAAATCCATCTCCGGTGGCTGACGACGAAAGCCGCCGGTGAGCACCGCCAGATACACCACGCCAATCGCCAGCCAGCTCAGGCCCAGATACACCGCCAGGTGATCCAGGCTGACCATCAGCCACAAGTCCGCGACCAGCCCGATGAACGGGAACACCAGAAACAGCACCAGCTCACGCGGGCCTTTTTTCTCGCCACCGATCCAGTAGTGAAAAATCACCGACAGGTTGACCAGACTGAACGCCAGAAACGCGCCGAAGTTGATGAACGAGGTCGAGGTGGTCACGTCGAGTTTCAGTGCCAGCAACGCCACCGCTGCACACAGCAGGATGCTGTTGACCGGTGTGCCGAAGCGCGCATGCAAGGTGCCGAAAAACGACTTGGGCAACACGCCGTCGCGGCCCATGGCAAACAGCAGGCGCGAACCACTGGCCTGAGCGGACAGCCCCGAGGCGAACTGGCCGACGATCAAGCCAATGAGGAAGATCGAGACGAACAGATCGCCGCCGATGTTGCGCGCAATTTCATAGGCCGCCGAGTCGACGCTGTCGAACTGGATCGACGGGTGGGCGATCTGCACGAAGTACGACACGCCGACGAAGATCAGCCCGCCAATCAGCGTAATCAACATGATCGCCCGTGGAATGGTGCGCCGTGGCTCGCGGGTCTCTTCAGTCAGCGTGCTGACCGCATCGAAGCCAAGGAACGAGTAACAGGCGATGGCCGCGCCGCTCATGATCAGCGGCATCTGCATGTCGCCGTTGAAAAACGGTTTGATCGACCACAACGGCGTGCGCGCATCGCCACCAACGTAGTGCACGCACAGCGCGACGAAGGCGATCAGCACCAGAAATTGCACGAGCATCAGCAAGGCGTTGATGCCGTTGGCCAGTTTCAGGCCGATGATGTTGATCGCGCTGGTGATGCCGATGAACGCCAGCACCCAGATCCACTGCGGGATCGACGGGAACGCCGACGCCAGATACGCCGCGCCGATCAGCCAGATGGCCATCGGCAGGAACAGGTAATCGAGCAACACCGCCCAACCGGCGATGAAGCCGAGCTTGGGGCTGATCGCCTTGCGCACATAGCTGTAGGCGGAACCGGCGACCGGGAACGCAGCGGCCATGCGCCCGTAACTCATGGCGGTAAAGAACATCGCCACCAGTGCCGCCAGATACGCGGCCGGGACCATGCCGGCGGTGGATTGCGCGAGGATGCCAAAGGTGCCGAGGACAATGATCGGCGTCATGTAGGCGATGCCGAACAGCACCACCGAGCCTAATGACAGGGTGCGTTGCAAACGAGCCATGAGCGACTTACTCCGAATTTTATTGGATTTATGGCAGAGCCGAGTTCGGCGAATGTTTCGGGTGTGTGTTGTTGTTTTTTGGATCAAGCAGGTGTGTTGTCTGGGCTGGCCTCTTCGCGAGCAAGCTCGCTCCCACAGTGACCGCGCTCCCCTGTGGGAGCGAGCTTGCTCGCGAAGGCGTCAGCCCGACGACACAGAACCCGGATCAGCGCGCAGGAATCAGCAACTCACGCAATCCGCACGCGTGCTCCACCACCTCCCCCGGCAGCTTCAACCGCTGATCATCCAGATAGCGATAATCCTTGCGCGCAATCTCCAACCGGTCGAAATCCAACTCGACGCTGAACTGCCCTTCTTCGCGTCCAGCTTCGAACAGCAACGTCCCCAGCGGATCGACCAGCGCACTGCCGCCGGCAAACATCAAGCCGTCATCCCCGGCCTCGACGCGGTTGACCATCAACGCAAACGCCTGATTCTCCTGCGCCCGGGCCATGATCGCGGTGCGGTGGGTCGGGGCGTAGGGGTCCATGTTGCCGTTGGTCACGATCAGCAACTCGGCGCCCAGTTGCGCCAGGGCGCGGGCGGATTCGGGGAACTCGATGTCGTAGCAGATCAGCAGGCCGACGCGCACGCCGTTCCACTCGCAAGTGGCATAGCGGTCGCCCGCCTCGAACACGCCGCGATCCGACGCCCAGAGGTGGGTCTTGCGGTATTTGAGCGCGATGCCTTCGGGAGTGATCAGCAGCGTGGTGTTGTAGAAGTGACCGCTGTCGTTCTCGGCCATGCCGATCACCACGGCGATGTTGCGCTCGCGGGCGGCGGCCAGCACGGCGCGGATGGTCGGGCCATCCAGCGGTTCGGCGATCTGCGCCACGGTGTCGGCGCTCGGGAAGCCCATCAGGTGGGTTTCCGGGAATACGATCAGTTGTGTGTCGGCGGCGCACGCGGCAATCGCCGTGAGAGCACGTTCGAGGTTGTACGCCGTGTCTTTGTCACGGCCCGCCAGTTGGGCGAGTTCGACTTTCATCGCGAGTCCTTGAGGTCATGGCCGGGCGCTGAAAGATTGCCCGGTGGCTGTCTGTGGGCCAGTATGCGCAGCAAGCAACCGGCCAGGGAATCACGCGGCCGGGGTAACCCGATAGGGGTAGTCCATGTCCGTTTCGTTTGATGACATCACCTGGCACCGCGCCGTCGGGCAACTGATCGACGCGCTCGACAAGCCGAATTTCTGGGCGCAACTGGTACGTCTGCTCGACCAGTACGTGGCATTCGATAGCTGGGTGGCGCTGCTGTTCAGTGCCGACCAGCACCCGCAGGTATTCGCCGAATGCCCCGGCGAAGACGGCAGTCCCGACCCGCTGTTTCAGGATTATCTGCGCGGGTTGTACCTGCTCGACCCGTTCTACATCGCCTGCCGCGAGCAGTCGCGCACCGGGTTGTACCGCCTGTCGGAGGTGGCGCCGGAGCATTTCGAGCTGACCGAGTATTACCAGCGATACTTTCGTCTGAATGTGGTCGCTGACGAAATCCAGTTCAATTGTCAGCTCGAAGGTGAGCGCACGTTGTGCCTGTCGCTGGGCAGTGAAAAACGTTTCACTGGCGAACAGATCGCTTTGCTGTCTTTGATCCAGCCGTGGGTGCTGGGCCTGTTGCGCCAGCGCCTGCCGTACGAGATCAACCAGACCGTGGCCCTCGCTGCCGCGCCTGCACCGGCGGACTGGCGGGTGCAACTGGAAGCGTCGGTGCAACAACTCAAAGGCGCGCAACTGACCGCCCGGGAGCTGGATGTCGGGCGGTTGATGCTCAGCGGTTGCTCCAGTAAAGAAATCGCCCGTAAGCTGGAAATCTCCGTCGAAACCGTGAAAGTCCATAAGAAACACATGTACAGCAAGCTGGGGATCAAATCCCAGTCGGAGCTGTTTTCGATTTTTCTCCAGGCGCAGAGCGCCTGATAACGCATGGAAATGTTTTCCTGTGTCGATAGATTCTCTGTGGTGAGGGGATTCATCCCCGATGGGTTGCGCAGCAGCCCCAAGTCTATGCATGCGGTCTTTCAGTTAAACCGCAGTGAATGGTTTTGGGGCGGCTTCGCCACCCATCGGGGCGGTGCGACGTTTCGCTGAATCCCCTCACCACAATAAATCTCATCAACAGGCCCGCCTGCTGCCACAGGTTTGCAAACCATTGAGTCCGAACCAAGGAAACCGTATGAGCCTGTCACTCCTCAGCCGCTACGCCTTCTTTGCCGTCTGCGTGATTTTCACCCTCGCCAGCCTGCCCTTTCTCGAACACGACTGGCTGTGGCCGATCGCCGCCGTCACCGGCGTACTGAGCCTGCTCGGTCTGTTCGACCTGCTGCAGAGCCCGCACGCGGTGCGCCGCAACTACCCGATTCTGGGCAACATCCGTTATCTGGTCGAAGGCATCCGCCCGGAGATCCGCCAGTACCTGCTGGAATCCGACAGCGACGCCCTGCCCTTCTCCCGTGCTCAACGCTCGCTGGTGTATTCGCGGGCGAAAAATGAAAGCGCCGACAAGCCGTTCGGTACTTTGATCGATGTGTATCAATCAGGCTTCGAATTCATCGGCCACTCGATGCGCCCGGCGCCGTTGAGCGACCCGAGCAGTTTCCGCGTCACCGTCGGTGGCCCGCAGTGCACGCAGCCGTATTCGGCCTCGGTGTTCAACATTTCCGCGATGAGTTTCGGTTCGCTCAGCGCCAACGCGATCCGTGCGTTGAACCAGGGCGCCAAACTCGGCAACTTCGCCCACGACACCGGCGAAGGCAGCATCAGCCCGTATCACCGCGAACACGGCGGCGACCTGACTTGGGAACTGGGCAGCGGCTACTTCGGCTGCCGCACCAGCGATGGCCGCTTCGACCCGGAACGCTTCGCCACTCAGGCGCAGAATCCGCAGGTGCGGATGATCGAAATCAAGATGAGTCAAGGCGCCAAACCGGGTCATGGCGGGATCCTGCCCAAGCACAAAGTCACCCAGGAAATCGCCGACACCCGCGGCATCATGATGGGCGAAGACTGCATCTCGCCGTCACGCCACAGCGCGTTCTCCACGCCAATCGAAATGATGCATTTCATCCAGCAACTGCGTGAACTGTCCGGCGGTAAACCGGTGGGCTTCAAGTTCTGCCTCGGGCATCCGTGGGAGTTCATGGGCATCGCCAAGGCCATGCTGGAAACCGGCATCCTGCCGGATTTCATCGTGGTCGACGGCAAGGAAGGCGGCACCGGCGCCGCACCCGTGGAGTTCACCGACCACATCGGCGTGCCGATGCGCGAAGGCCTGCTGTTCGTGCACAACACCCTGGTCGGCCTGAATCTGCGCGACAAGATCAAACTCGGCGCCAGCGGCAAGATCGTCAGCGCCTTCGACATCGCCAGCGTCCTGGCCATCGGCGCCGACTGGGCCAACTCGGCGCGCGGCTTCATGTTCGCCATCGGCTGCATCCAGTCGCAAAGCTGCCACACCAACAAATGCCCGACCGGCGTCGCCACCCAGGACGCTCTGCGCCAACGCGCCCTCGTTGTCCCGGACAAGGCCCAGCGCGTCTACAACTTCCACCGCAACACGCTCAAGGCGCTGGCGGAAATGTTGGCAGCGGCCGGCCTTGAGCATCCGTCGCAACTGTCGGCCAAGCACCTGGTACGCCGCATGTCGGCGACCGAGATCAAACTGTTCTCGCAGCTGCATGTGTTCCTGAAACCGGGGGAATTGCTCACGGGTGAGGTGAATGGCGAGTTCTATTCGCGGATGTGGCAGATGGCGCGGGCGGACAGTTTTGAGCCGCAGGAGATAGCGGCGGCGTAAGCACAGGATGTGTGCCGCCCCGTACTGGGGCCGGCACTGATTCTGGAGTAAACAGGTATGCTGAAATATCCCCGCCATGAAGTGTGAGAGAAGGCGCCCTTCCCCTCGTAAATATGGGTCCGTCAACTGACGAGTAGCTGTCCGTAATCCACCATATTCTCTGGCTGCGACAGTCCAAAACCGTCACACCATCCAAATAGCCGCTGGCTGCAGGATCATTGATCAGGCTAAAGACGCCACGACTGCTGAGGCGTAGAAAATCATCCATTGATGAACGAATTTCAAACTTTGGACTGATTGAAGTGTTGCTGTAGTAGGCAAATGTCGGAAACCAAAAAATACTGGCCATGACGATCTCGTCATCCGGCTGAGTTACTTGAGTCAACTGCATCATCAATTGGGAGAATCTCAAATCTCGGCGCATGCCTGTGCCATTCATTCCATCGGTTTGCCGATAAACCTCGATCAGCCCAGACAGTTGCACAACGATCAAAAGCATCAATACCAATTTGGCCCACAGTGGCCGGAGTTGGTGCAAGGTATCCAGCGACACAGCTGCAATCATTGCAATACCAGGTGCCGCAAACATCAAATATCGGGGCACAAACAAAGGAATAACAAAGCCAATCAGATAAAGAGCGATCACAGGTACGAAGAAGTAACTGACCAGCAATACACTGAATCGCCGCTCAATCGATTTATTCACAATGGCAATTGCGGCGCACAACAGCATCAATGCGAAGGGCACCAAGTGCCAAATGGAAGGTTGCGAAATGCCTTCACCCATCACGATGAACTGCCAGACAAGATTCAATGCGCCTCTCAGAGTCACGGGCACGATCCACCCCAAATTGCTCGTGTCCGAAAGCTGATCGATTAAAGAAGGTATCCAGGGCAGATACCAAAACACTACGGCGAAGTTGGCAATCAACCATCGATCTGGCGCAATCGCGGCAGCTTTAGCACTCACCCGGTTTTGCCACCAGAACAACCAATGCACCAGCACACACAACCCTGCGAAGTAGTGGGTATAAAACGCGGCAATCATCAGCAAAACATAGATCAACGCAAAGCGTTTTTGCCCAGGATGTCGCGCCCAGCACACCAGAGCTACCGTCGCTCCCATCAGCCAAAACCCGAGCAGTGCATACATCCGCACTTCTTGGCTGTAACGCACCGAAATCGGCAGTAACGCCAACAGCAATGCTGCGATCCAGGTTGCCCGACGAGTAGAAACAAGGCTCATCAGCTTGGTGCAAAGCAGCAACGTGCCAACATCGGCCAGCGCACTGAATGCACGAGCCGCCAGTGCAGATTCTCCCCACACCGTCACCCAATAATGCAGCAGCACATAGTAAAGCGGCGGATGCACATCCAGCGCCGTCTGCGTCCAGATGTGAGCCGGTGTCTCTCGCGCCAGCAGCAGACTGTAAGCCTCGTCATACCAGATCGCGGGGACTGTAATGGAGTAGAACCGCACGCACAGCGCAATAATCAGCACTGTTGCCAGAACCAGCCGATCAGCCCGCACTGAAACATTCGCGTCTTTGAAAAAAGGTACGGCCACCAAGGCTTTCATGTCCGTTGTCCGCGAAACAGCGCAAACCGGAAAAAGCCGTAAGCCAACGTCAGGTTCAGCGCGGTAAACACCATGACCGTCAGCAGACCACTCCAGTCACGCGCATCGGCAATCGCACCGATGCCGAAACTGGCTCCGCCCATCAGCCCGATAAACAGCAAATAGCCGAATACCGGCGTTTTGCTGTCGAAGGTGTAGAGCATATTCACGTAAAACGAGAACGCCGCCGCCACGCAGAACGCGGCGAAGTTACTGGCTGACTGGGTCAATCCGATGGCGCTGCACAGGACGAAAAAAATCTGCCAGTGGATCAGGGCATCGGCGATTCCAATCACTGTCAGCGCAGGAAATCCTTTCATCACGGTTCCTTGTCATGGCTTGGTCCGGCTGACTTTCGAAGCTAGGGCATGGCGCTTGAATGGTCTACTGTCAGAAATTACAGGTACAGGGTGGATTGCGACGGACGGTCGGCCTTACCACTGCAGCTTTCTGCCGTGAGGCGGTTCTTTCATGACGATGAAACCGTAATCGCCAATCAGGTAAATCCGGTAATACAGGCTGTCCACCAGCGCTGGAAAACCCTGGTAGCCGACGCGGGTGGCGTTGCGCCGTTCGCGTTCGGCGACCACGTTGGTAATGCCTGCTGCCGACAGGTTTTCCGCAAGGATGAAGTAGTCGACGTTGAGCAGATAGTGCAGCACCGGCAGCTGTTTGAATGAACCGGTCGCACTGGTCAGCCAGCGATCGGAGTAGCTTACCGAGAGGTAAATCCGCTTGGCTTCACGCAGCTCGCGATGGGCGGCGATGTCGTGGCTCAGGCTGTACAGCGCGCTGCTGGCGAAGGTTTTCTGCAGGCTCAGCACCCGGCCGTACGCGAAGGACAGCGAGAGTGTCGCCAGCAGCGGAATGATCAGCAGCAAGGGCAAGCGACGGTGCCCGGATGCCAGCGCAACGTGCGCCAGATAGAACAATCCCGACAGCAACACGCCGAACCCCATCAGGGTCCGCGCGCCTTCATTGAAGTCACGGAACAGCAGCGTGATCCCCGGCACCAGCAATGCCAGGACAGGCAGCGTAAGCAAGCACAGCAGCAAGCTCGGCCAACGATGCTCGCGACAAAGAACCATGCGCACACCGCCGGCAACCGCACACAACACCAGCGCAGCGAAAATCCAGGCGTAGCCGCCGTGAAACAACAGGGCAACGCTCTCCACAATCCGAGCGAAATTGATGCCGATCTGCAACAGCGGGTTGGTGTGCAGGTTCAACAGATCCGTTTTTCGCAACGTCTCCATGAACGGGTAAGCCGTGACGCTGTAGATCAGGATCCCCAGGCCTGCTTGTGCGAGCTTCCAGCCCACCATTCGCAGGATCTCCGGCCACGGCGTTTGCCGCTGAACAGCCCTGATCGACTCGACACAACACAGACCGAGAAACACATTGAAGCTGATCTGATACAGCCCGATCGCCAATCCCAGCAACGCCGCCGGCACCAGCCAGCGCTGCACCCGCGATGCACCTTCGAACGTGATGGCGCAGATCACCGCGACCATGCTCAGGGCCATGATCGGGCCGTCGTATTGGTAGGACAGGTTCTGCAACAGGAACGGGTTATACCAGAGCGGCAACGCAACGAGACAAGAGGCCAGCGTCGGTTCAGTGAAGTAGTGAAACGTCAGGCGGGTCAGCGCCAGGCTCATCGCAACCGAGGCGAGCAACAGTGGCAAGGGGAAGATGTTCGGCGCAGCATCGGTAAAGCTCAGCGCCTGAAAAAACCAGTCGGCAAACAACCGCCCCTGCCCGGCCCAGGCATTACCTGCTGCCAGCGTGCGCCAGTTGTCGTCGATGTAGGGGAAGTCGGCGAGGATCAGGGGCAGGACGTACAACGAGGTGGCAAGCAGGTAGAACAGCGCGACCTGCCGCTGACTGAGTTCTCGTTCGAGAAAAGCGCTCGTCCTCATGTTCGCGCCTCGGTTCAATGCTGCGCGGAATGTGAATCTGATAGAAATGTGAGCGTTTTCAGGTGAGTTGGATCGCTCTTTCAGACCAGCGGTAAAACGTCAAAAGATCGCAGCCTGCGGCAGCTCCTGCAGGGTGAATAAATATCCCGTGTAGGAGCTGCCGCAGGCTGCGATCTTTTGCTTTTGCTATCGAGCGTTACCGCTTAGGAAACCGAACGCACCGCGCCCTGCGTTTCACCGGTCGGCTGCAACTTGAACACGTAGAACAACACCGTCAGCAGCACCAGGAACACCGGCCCCACATACAGCGCCACGCGGGTGTCCGGGAAGTACGCCATCAGGCCGACCACCAGCACCAGGAACGCCAGCGCGAAGTAAGAGCTGACCGGGTACAGCCACATTTTGTATTTCAGCCCGGCACGTTCGCTGGCGCTCAGGCCTTTGCGGAATTTCAGTTGCGCCAGCAGGATCATCACCCAGGTCCAGATCGCGCCGAAGGTGGCAATCGACGTCACCCAGACGAAGACTTTTTCGGGCACCAGGTAGTTGAGCAGTACGCCAATCAGCAGCGCGAAAATCGATAGCAGCAGCGCGCGACGTGGCACGCCGTTGGAGGTCTTGGCGAAACCGGCCGGGGCCTGGCCGTTCTGCGCCAGGCTGTAGAGCATGCGCCCGGTGCTGAAAATGCCGCCGTTGCACGACGACAGCGCCGCAGTGATCACCACGAAGTTGATGATGCCGGCGGCGGTCTTGATGCCCAGACGCTCGAAGGTCATCACGAACGGGCTGCCCTGAGTGCCGATTTCGTTCCACGGGTAGATCGACAGGATCACGAACAGCGCGCCGACGTAGAACAGCAGAATCCGCCAGAACACCGAGCCGATCGCATTCGGGATGGTTTTCTGCGGGTTGCGCGCTTCACCGGCGGTCAGGCCGATCATCTCGACACCGAGGTAGGCGAACATCACCATCTGGAGGGACATCAGCACACCGGTCACGCCGTTGGGCATGAAGCCGCCGTGGGCCCACAGGTTGGAAATCCCCAGCGCCACGCCGTCGTTGCCGAAACCGAAGGCAATGATGCCGACGCCGCCGATGACCATGGCGATGATGGTGACGATCTTGATCAGGGCAAACCAGAACTCGAATTCACCGAAGGCTTTTACCGCGATCAGGTTGATCGAGCCCATGCTGACCAACGCCGCGAGGGCCCAGATCCAACGCGGTACATCGGGGAACCAGATGCCCATGTACACGGCGACGGCGGTGATTTCCGCGACGCAGGTCACCAGCCACAGGAACCAGTAGTTCCAGCCGGTGAGAAAACCCGCCAGCGGACCGAGGTAATCCTGGGCATAGCGGCTGAACGAGCCGGCCACCGGATTGTGCACGGCCATTTCACCGAGGGCGCGCATGATCACCAGGATCGCCAGGCCGCCGAGAATGTACGACAGCATGATCGCCGGACCGGCCATTTCAATGGCCTTGGCCGAACCCAGGAACAGGCCGACACCGATACAGGCGCCGAGCGCCATCAGGCGGATATGCCGTTCACCGAGTTCGCGTTTGAGCGGGCCGCCGTGAGCGGTCTCGCCATGGGGCAGGTGATTGCCGACTGGCATAGGGATACAACCTCGTCTTGTTATTGGATATGACCACCGAGTGGCGAAGCGTCGACCGATAGGCCCAGGCTTGCCGAAACCGCACCTGCCTCGTGGGCAAACGCGCCTTGCAGGTCCCGACCTGCAAGATCAGCGGGGCGTGCAGTATAAAAAGCTTGTGACAGGGCTTTTCACTCTATAAACCACAACATTCAGCGGGAACTCTCGGCAGAAAGCCGGTTTACGGAGAGGCATTAACTGCTTTACGTAGGAATATTCGCCACCAAAAAGGCCGGCGAGTATTGCACAGCATGGGTGCATCGTCATGTACCTGCGTTGGTGGTATCGCGTGGGTGATGGCTCTAGCACAGCGGTTTCGATCAATTTGACTGTCAAATTCCCTGTGGCGAGGGAGCTTGCTCCCGCTGGGTTGCGCAGCAGCCCTGATCCCTGCAATCGCGATCTGCCTGAAACACCGTGTGCACAGGTTTTACGGCTGCTTCGCAGCCGAGCGGGAGCAAGCTCCCTCGCCACAGAGGAGGCGACACCTGGAAATTTTCGGAAATTTCGTACAGTCATCGCAGACCCAATTCTTGAATGCTGCGACTAGCGTGGATAAGGATTGAACTCGCGAAGGACGCAACGGAATGCGTAAACATCTACATTCACACAGGCTACGCCGAGGGCGCTATTCGGAATCGGGACGTGCCTATCTGATAACTGCAGTGGTGTATCAGCGCCGCAGGATATTCAGCGATTGGCAGGTGGGTCGTTTATTGGTAGCGGAACTCCGGCGAGCTCATGACCAGCGATGGGTCGATTCGATAGCCTGGGTGGTGATGCCTGACCACTTCCATTGGTTGGTCCAGCTGGAAGAAATGCATATTGAACGTCTGATGCAAGCGGTGAAATCCCGCAGCACTTTGTCGATTAATCGCGCCCTGAACCGAAAAGGCGCGTTCTGGCAAACCGGCTATCACGACCGCGCCATCCGTGATGGCGAAGACTTGAAACCCTTCGCCCGTTACATCATCGCCAATCCGCTACGGGCAGGATTGGTGAAGCGGATTGGCGATTACCCACTCTGGGATGCCTGTTGGCTCTAGGTCCATTACCGAAACCCGATCATGGTGAGGAGATTTATCTGTGGTTAGGAGATTTGAATGTGGTGAGGGGATTTATCCCCGATGGGGCGCGAAGCGGCCCCTGAACAAGGGGCTCCGCATTTTAATTGCGGGGCCTGCTGCGCAGCCCATCGGGGATAAATCCCCTCACCACAGATAAATCCCCTCACCACAGATAAGTCCCCTCACCACAGATAAATCCCCCCGCTACAGATAACCTCCACAGCCACCGACTTCAGTTTTGTTCAGATGGCTTCCCCGCACTTTTTTTTCCCCATCACCAACCACCGTCTAAGCTTCAGTCAAGTCCGATCAATCTGCGTGAATGGATCAATCGACTATGGGCGCTTTGTGGCAAACCGATTCGAGTAAAGCCGTGGTTCCGACTGAACGTGTGGATGAAGCGCCTGTCCCCCCCAAAAAACGCCGCAACCGGCATGGCTGGAAGGCGTTCTGGTTATTGCTGCTGATTATTGCCATCGTGGTGGGTCTGGCCGCGAGCAAGGAGATGCGCACCTCGCGTTTCCAGTCCCGGGAGCTGAGCCAGTACGCCGCCTCGCTCAAATATCAGCTGGAACCCGGCCCCAGCGAAGCGATCCGCTATCCGGGCAACGGGCCGTTCGATCTGCGTCTGGGTTACAGCTCCCTCGATGAATTCCTGCCGCGCCTGCTCAAGCGCGACTACGTGATCACCGAGCAGACGCGTTTTTCCCCGGCGCTGCTCAGCTACACCGACAAAGGCCTGTTCGTGCCTTATTCAGAAAAGATCCAGGCCGGGTTGTCGATCACCGACTGCCGCGCCGCGCCGCTGTATCAGTACAAGTATCCACAACAGCTGTATTCGAGTTTCGCGGCGATTCCGCCGGTAGTGGTCAGCAGTCTGCTGTTCATCGAAAACCGTTTTCTGCTCGACCCCAAACAACCGCTGGCCAACCCGGCCGTGGACTGGCCGCGTTTCGGTATGGCCGCCTGGTCGCAGGTGGCCAAGTTGCTGCACCTGCCGGGGCAATCAGCCGGCGGCAGTACCCTGGCCACGCAACTGGAAAAATACCGGCACTCGCCTGATGGCCTGACCGTGTCTGGCGCCGAGAAGATCCGCCAGATGCTGTCCGCCAGCGTGCGCGCCTATCAGCCCGGCCCGCAAACCCTCGGCGCGCGGCAGAACATCATCCGCGACTACCTCAACAGCGTGCCGCTTTCCGCTGTGCCGGGGCACGGTGAAGTGCATGGCATGGCCGAAGGTTTGCGGGTCTGGTACGGCAGCGATTTCAACAAGGCCAACGAACAGCTCAACAGCCCGGCCACCGATCCGAAAACCATGGCCGAAAAAGGCCTGGCCCTGCGCGAAATGCTCTCGCTGATGATCGCCCAGCGCCGCCCTTCGCATTACCTGACCAAGGGCCGTGAAGAACTCGCCGACCTCACCGACAGCCACTTGCGCCTGCTCAAACAGAACGGCGTGATCGACAGCGCGCTGGCCGATGCCGCGCTGGCGAGCAAGGTCACTTACCGCGACTGGCAAACTCAGCCGACGATTCAGCCGATCGAAACCAACAAGGGCATCAGCGTCGCCCGCAGCCGGCTGGCGAGTATGCTCAACCGTCCGCTGTACGACCTCGATCGCCTCGACCTCTCAGCCACCAGCACCTTGCAGGGCGACTTGCAGACCCAGGCCACCGAATACCTGAAAAAACTCGCCGATCCCGCGTTCGCCGGACAGATCGGCCTGATCGGCGAACGCTTGCTCACCCCGACCAGCACCACCCAGGTGCGCTACAGCTTCACCCTGTTCGAACTGACCCCGGACGGCTCGCGGGTGCGCGTGCAGACCGACAGCACCGACCAGCCGTTCGACATCAACGAGGGCAGCAAGCTGGAGCTCGGCTCGACGGCGAAGATGCGCGTGCTCACCACTTACCTGCAGATCATCTCCGAACTGCACGACAAGTACGGCGCCATGAGCGTGCCGGAATTGAAGAAAGTCGAAGTGCCGGATCAGGACCGTCTCAGCCAGTGGGTGATCGACTACCTGATCCAGAACAAAGACCACGATCTGTCGAAAATGCTCGGCGCCGCGCTCGACCGTAAATATTCGGCCAGCCCCGGCGAGGCGTTTTTCACCGGTGGCGGCCTGCACGTGTTCCACAACTTTCGCAAGGAAGACAACGGCCGCATGCCGACCCTGCGCGATGCCCTGCGCGAGTCGATCAACCTGCCGTTCATTCGGCTGATGCGCGATGTGGTGCGCTACGTCACCTACTCCGGCCCCAACAGCAGCGCCGAGTTGCTCAAGGACGACCGCGACCCTCGGCGTCAGGAATACCTGGCCAGTTTTGCTGACCGCGAAGGCACTTCGTTCCTGCTCAAGTTCTGGAAGAAATACAAGAACAAGGACACCCAGGCGCGCCTCGACACTTTCCTCGACAGCATGCGCCCCACGCCGATCCGCATGGCCGCTGTACACCGCTACCTGCTGCCCAATGCCAGTCAGGAAGACTTCAACAGCTTCGTCCGTGCCCACCTCAAAGGCGCCAAGCTCACCGAGAAACTCACCGACGATCGCCTGATCCGGTTGTACGACGCTTACGGCCCGGGCACCTACGATCTGCCGGATCAGGGCTTCATTGCCAAGGTCCACCCGCTGGACCTGTGGCTGATGGGCTACCTGCTGCACAACCCGGACGCCACTTTCAGCCAGGTGGTCAAGGCCAGTCAGTTCGAGCGTCAGGAAGTCTATAGCTGGCTGTTCAAGAGCAAGCACAAGGGCGCTCGTGACAGCCGCATCCGCACCATGCTCGAGATCGAAGCGTTCCTGGAAATCCACCAGCGCTGGCAGAAAGTCGGCTATCCGTTCGACCATCTGGTGCCGTCGCTGGCCACCGCCATCGGCAGCTCCGGCGATCGCCCTGCCGCACTGGCCGAACTGATCGGCACCATCCTCAACGACGGCGTGCGCATGCCGACCCTGCGCATCGACAGCCTGCACTTTGCTGCAGACACCCCGTATGAAACGCGTCTGACCAACGACCCGCATGTGGGCAAACGGGTGATGCCATCGGAGGTCGCCACGGCAATGCGCGAGGCTCTTTCACAAGTGGTGGACTCGGGTACGGCGAAGCGGGTTTCCGGCAGTTTCAAAACCGCCGACGGTACCCCGCTGGTGATGGGCGGCAAGACCGGCACCGGCGACAACCGCATCGAAGCCATCGGCTCTGGCGGGCGGATCCTCAGTTCGAAGTCGATCAACCGTACCGCGACCTTCGTGTTCTACATCGGCAACAACCACTTCGGCACGCTCACCGCGTTCGTCCCCGGGCGCTCGGCGGAAAACTTCAAGTTCACCTCGGCGTTGCCGGTGCAGGTGCTCAAGGGCATGGCACCGATCCTCTCGCCGTACCTGCAACCGGGCACGCATACGATGTGCCAGGCACCGGAAGTCACCGCCGCCCGCTAAGCACGAAAGCCCGGTGACGGGGTGGTAACAATGTATTTTTCGCTCCGTGTTTTTCGAAGGCTCCGTGCGCAACCCCGGCGTTTTCCACCGGGTATTTGCGCTTTTTTCACCCGCTGCCCTTGCCTAGGCTGATCGCTCCATTTTTGATCAAGGACGATCCAGCAATGCCCACCCTTTCCCCGCAGGGGCAACCGCCGCGCACGGCGAACCTCGTCTCACCGGATGTCAGTATTCATTATCAGACGATCGAAAAAGCCATCCCGGCCTGGCTGCGCGCAAGCTCAGCAAAGCGGGTCAATGAATTGCAGCTGCACCGACTGAAGCTGCCGGCCTGGTATCAAGAGGTCTCCGACGCCGAACATCTGCGTCTGCAACAGCAGATGCAAAATGCCTGGAAAGCACAAAACGACGTGGACAAGGCCTTGAGCAGCCTGCAAGACGTCTACGCCTTCGCCAAACCGTTATTACAGCAGGCGCTGCACCAGCGCTTCGGCGTCGAAGACGACGTCGAGAGCACCTGGCTGCGCCTGTACGCACCCGTCAACAGCGCGTGGTGGGCCCATGACTTTGCCGGTGCAACTACCAGCCGGACCGTCTCGCTGCTCGACGCTGCATTGCATAACTTTGCTCAGGACGAGGCCTTCAGCCCGGACTCGGAGTTCATCACCCGCCCCGATGCCAACGGCCACTTCACGGTCAGACCGCTCAAGCACCAACTGAGTATCGAGCAGTTCAAGTCACTCTGCCGCGAGCTGAATATCGGCGCCCGCTACGAACAGCATCTGAACGAGTTTCTGCGCTCGGGCAACCGTGTCGCCCGCCAGGTTTTGCAGTACAGGGTCATCTTCAGTCAGAAAAGTACCTTGAGCGTCTGTGCCCAACTGGCCCTGGCGAAAAAGGACATCGACCGCGACGCCTACGAGGTCGTGCAGGGCATGCTCGATGATCGGCGCGACCTGCGCTGGCGCGGGCGGGCTATCAACTATTACAACCTCGCCATGATGGATACGGCGCTGACCGGGATCACCCTCATCGCCCCTGACGTGGACACCGCCAATGCCCCGGTTCCGGTGATTGCCTATGTGCCCCATGACCCGGAGCACCCGCTCAGACAATACCCCTCGGCGCTGGATTTCATGGCGGAACTGACGCGGCAACTGCGCGACCGCGATTCTGCCGGCAGCTATCAGCGGTTTTTCAGCCAGTTCGTCAACCATCAGCAACGCGGGCATTTTTTTGCAGGCCTGAACGCCCGCCTGAGCAGCGTGAAATGGCACGCCGTGCCGCCGGGAACCGACCTGCCCGGTTGGCGTGAAACGCCTGTGGATCACCCCGACCTGCGCTTTCGCCTGACAAAAATCCAGGACGACCGCGATACCCGCTACACCGGCAGTCTCTGGGCTTACTTCTATCAGCAGAAGCTCAACAAGATCTTCAATGACGCACGGGAGATCGCCATTTCCACCGAGTATGCCGATCGCATGGCCCGCTGGGCCTGGTGGGACAACCTGGGGAAAATCCTCGCGGACATCTTCAACGTGGCGCTGCTGGTGGTGACCCCGCTGGTGCCGGGGCTCGGCGAATTGATGCTGGCCTACACCACGTATCAACTGCTGGACGGGGTCTTTGAAGGCATCGTCGACATGGCCGAAGGGCACTTGGCCGAAGCGGGTGAGCAAGCCCTCGGCGTGCTGCAAAGCATCGTCCAGCTCGGCGCCTTCGCCGCTGGCGCCAGCCTGGGACGTGTCGCACGGGTCAAGCTGTCGTCGTTTGTCGAAGGCCTGAAACCGGTGCAGTTGGCCGATGGCCAGACCCGTCTGTGGCACCCCGATCTTGCGCCCTATCGCCTGCCGGAACAGACGCTGCCAAGCCCGGCCCGGCCCGATGCGCACGGCGTTCATACGCTGGGGGACAAACAACTGCTGCGCCTGGATCAACACCTGTTCGAGGTGACCAAGGATCCGGTTTCCGGGGAGCACCGTCTGCGCCATCCACGACGCCCCCGGGCCTACGCGCCGACGCTTGCGCACAACGCCGACGGGGCCTGGGTCTGTGAAACGGAAAACCCGCGTCTGTGGGACGGGCCAACACTTATGCGACGCATCGGTCACCGCACCGATGGCTTCAGCGACGCGCAACTGGAACACCTGCGCCTGCTGACCGGTACCGACGAGGACGTGCTGCGCCGCATGCATGTGGATAACACTCCGCCACCGCCGTTGCTCAGCGACACGCTGGAGCGTCTCGGCCCGGCGCGCCCGGCGCAGCCCGCCGCGCCTCTCTCGCCGGCGGTCAGCCAGGTGTTGGTGGATTGTCCACAGTTGACACCGGTCCTTGCCGAACGGGTGATCTCCCAGGCCAGACCGATGGAACAGCAGCAAGCCATGACGCAACGCCGTCTGCCTTTGCGTTTGCGCACGACCGCCCGCGAGGTGCAGTTTGAATTGCAGTCCGTGCGCGCTGCCCAGAGTTTGTTGCAGCCAGCTCTGATCAACATCGACAGCGAACGGCTGATCCTCGGGGCGCTGCGGCACTACAGCGATACCTTCGGGGCGCTGCGGATTGAAATCCGAGAAGGCACGTTCGACGGCGAGTTGCGTTGCGAGGCCGGTGCAGCGGTCGCCGAACGGGTTCGGGTGCTGGTGCGGGTCGCCGCCGATCGCTATCAGGTGCGCGATGGCGCGGATCTGCCGCTCCACCCTGCCACTGGCCTGTACGAGGCAATCCTGCAGGCGATCAATCACGCTGGCCACAGCGTCCTGGGCTACCGAACCGACGAAGTCGAACCGTTCAGGCAGTGGCTCATCGCCAAAACCCAGCCCCCCAGCGAGCGGCGCACAATACTCGCCAGTTCGCCGATCCGCCGGGTCGCTGAATTCACTACTATGCTTCTGCTGCGCGGCCCGGCGCTGAGCCGCAACGCCGTCACTCTGGAACAACGCATCCAGGACCTGCATCCGCATTTCAGCCCGGGCGAGGTCGATGCCTTTGCCAGTGCCCTGACCGAACGCGGCGAGCCGCTCAAGGCCATCGAGGCACATGAAAACGACCTCGATGAGCTGCGGGTCATTGTCAATCGCTGGCGCTATCAGCAGCCGGATACCTGGGGGCCGGGCAGCTATTCGTTCCGCGAGGGTGGCGGGCTGCATATTTTCGAAAGGCTGCTGGACTGTTTCGAACGCAAGGACGAGCACCTGGGTAACCGCGCCGATCCGACCGCCTATGCGCTGGACCTGTCGCGGGAACTGCTCTCCACGGATCTGGAGATCTGGTGGGCGAAACGTCCGCCGCTGAAGAAGTTTCTCGACAGGGTCACGGTGCTCAAACTCGACAACACGCGATTCTCCCCCGACGCCAATGGCTTGCTCAAAGACTTCCCGAACGTGGTCGAGCTGAGTGCCAAATACTGCGAACTGACGCGCTTGCCGGACCGCATCGGGACCACGATGCGCCGCCTCGAACGCCTGCGTCTGAACAACAACCACATTGAGCTGGATCGCGCCGCCGTCGAACGGCTGAGCAGCCTGACCTACCTCGAAGTGCTGAGAATGGATGACAACCCGCTGGGGCTGTCGCCTGATCTGTCGCGCATGCCGCGCCTGAAGGTGGTGGCGCTGAAGAACACCGGGCTGACCACCTGGCCGGACGGCATTCTGGCCAAGCCACGGCCACGCGGTTTGCTGCTCGACTTGCGCGGCAACCCGCTGACCGTGATCCCCGACGTGCCAAGCGGTTCCGAGGCGCAATGGCTGGTGGCGCGCACGCGCCTGGACGTCGCCGCGCTGTCGGACCTCAACCAGTTGCGCTACCAGGACAGTCGCCGTTCGATGGCACTGCCACCGGAGCCGATCATGCCTGTCGCCACCCCGAGTACCTCGATCATCTCCAACTATGGCGCCGACTACTGGTCCGACGTGCCGGGCTGGGGCATTGATCGCGAAACACCATGGACGGAGCTGGTGGAAGATCCCTTGGCCCAACCGTTCATGGCGACGTTACTCAATGTGCGTGAGTTTGCCGATTTCCGTGCTGGCGGAACGGCGCGCGAGCAGTTGATGCAACGCGTCTGGCGCATGCTCGACGCCGTGCACGTCGACAGCCGCTTGCGTGAAAAACTGTTCACCATGGTGGTGGCACCGGTGGATTGCGCCGATGCCGGTGCGCAATTGTTCAATCACATGGGCGTGAATGTGCTCGCCTACGAGGCCCATGCCTATTCGGTCGAACCGAAGGAGCTGGAACGCAAACTGGTGACGCTGGGCAAAGGCGCAGCGCGGCTGGAACAGGTCAACGAAATCGCCCGGGCCGATGTCGCCAGCCGTGGCGGCAACCCCGACGAGGTGGAAGTCTATCTGGCCTACCAGACCGGTCTGGCCAAGCGTCTCGGCTTGCCCTGGCAGTCCGAAGACATGCTCTACCGTCCGGTATCCGGCGTCACCGACGCGATGATCGATCAGGCGTACGACACGGTACTGGCGCTGGGCGAAGGCGATGGTCTGGTCAACCAGATGCTCGAGCTCGACTTCTGGAAAGAGTACCTGAGCGAGCGCTATCCCGTGCGCCTGGAAAGCAACAAGCGCCTGTTCCAGCGCCGCTACGAAGCCCTTGAGTCGCTGCGCGAGGTCCAGCGCCAGTGGACGCAATCGGCGGTGGCCGAGGAACGCGCGGCCCTGCGCGAACAGCTCAAGACGTTGATGAACGAGCTGCCGGTGCCAGCGACCGTGGTGTTCAATGACCAGCCGATCAGCGACACGCTGTTCGACCGGTTGCTGATCGACCTTGCGGATGACGAAAAGGAACTGGCGCGGCGCCTGACCCGTGAAGCACTGGCTCGCGCCGGGCTTTGACGACGGCGTGACGGCCTGCCCGTTGCACATCGGGCAGGCCGGGCAACTTCAGGGCGCCGCCGCGTTAAAGATCAGGTGCACGTTGCCGTAGTAACTCCCCGGCTTGTAGCCGCCGGCGGGCGTGATCGGCTGGATCTCCAGCACGTAACGCCCGCCGGCCCTGGCCTGCTCCGCCGAGACCACCTGACGCGGCGGCGTCTCGTGAGTCAGCACGGTATCGGCGAAGCTGACGCGCAGATAAATGTTCTGCTCGTCGCGGCCATTGGACAGATACGCTTCGCTCTCCAGCCGGGCCTCGATGGCACTGGTGTCGTGCCTGACGTCGAAGTGTTTGCGCAATCCGCCGAGGCGTTTGGTGCTGACATTCCACGGCAGAATCTGCGCACGATGAATCCAGTCCGTCTCGGCCGGTATTACATAAAAACCCAGCGCCGGAATATCCACCGACACCTCGAAACGGTACTCCTCGCGTGCCGCGAACGACGCCGTGCTGAGCAGCGTCAGAATGCCCGCGCACAGGGTCATCAACGATTGCCTGATCATCTCGGTTGATCCCCTGAAGAGAGGCCGACCACGCGCTGGGACTTCTTGCTGTTGCCTTCCACCAGATTGAAGCGGTATTCGCGTCCCGGTTTCTTGTCGAACTCGAAACTGTTGCCCGCGCGGATGTGGTGTTTGGTGGTCGGCTCGCAGGCGGTCTCGTCCTTCAGCGCGCAATTGCGAAACTCGTCGATCATGACCACGGTGTTGCCGTTATTGCGCACCCGATAGGTCGCTGCGGTGTCTTCGATCACGCTGTCGAAACGGCTGTCTTTCGGGCGCACAAAGAACACCGTACCGAAACCGGTCATGACGTTGACCCCGGCCGACAAGGTGTTCTGGTATTGCTCACGCTCCTCGGCGGACACAGCGAATTCGTCCTCCTTTTCCGGAACCACCGGGATGAACCGCACGCGGAAGTAACGCTCCCGGTCGCGCTCGCCCATCATCAACAGACGCGTGCCCTGCATGCCGTTGGCCGGCACGATCAGCCGTGCGGGACTGGCCATCAGGCCGTCACGACTGCTCATGTCGGCCTGGCTTTTGACTTCGATTTCCCGCGAGTTACCGTCAGCGTCGTAGAGGATTTCGAGGATATTGACCTTGACGAATGCGGTGCTGTCGCCGCTGTTGAACACTCGTTTCAGGTAGGTGCTCTTGTCACCGTCGAGGTAGTCATAGACCGTGCCGACATTGATCTGCGGGCCGGCCTGCAGGGCAAAGGGCAACCCGCTCAAAAACATTAATAACAACAGACGTTTCATCACCTTGATTCCTTGGTCGTTGAACACGATGCCGACTCGAGTCGTCGCTATAAGGTCCATCAGATATCCGAATCCCAGACCACCACGACAGCGCCGGAATAGCTGTCGCTCACCCCGGGCTGCAGCATGTTTGCCATTGAATGTGGCGGCACCTCGAAATGCAGGGTTCCCGGGGCTCGATCCACATAGAAGCCCGGCTTGAAATACAGGGCATTTGCATTGCCCGATTTCAATCGCGCGCGTTTCACGGGCTGACCGGCAAGATCGGTTATGCCGTTGGGCATGCTGACGCTGATGTGCAGCTCGACGCGACGGTAATTTTTACTGTCCTGCAATCCGCACTCGCCATTGAATCCGGGGCCGCAGGCGATTATCTGCATCTTGAAACGTGAGGACGCCGAGATGTTGAAGGTCTGATCGCGGAACAGGTTCACCGGCCGCCGTCCGGCCTGCAGCCAGCTCTGCCAGCCTCCGGCGGGCACCAGACGGATTTTCTCGCCGCCGGGCGGGATGTCGACCTTGAGCGTGTGCTGTACGTCCAGATTGAAGTTCAAGGTCAGCGATGAACTGCTGGGTATCATCACATCACCGAAATCGAAGTCTGCATTCGGTCCTACGCTGTAAGTCAGCGAACCGATGTAGCGCCCCGACGACATGCCCAACGGGTTGGGGGTTTCCAGTTCATAGGCAAAATCGAGGAACTCCAGACGCAGCCACGGCACATCGAACCTGGCCTGCTTTGTACAGGCGGTAGCCGAGGGAGTTTTCCAGAAAAAGGCGTAAGAATTGGTGGAGTAGAATCCCACACCACTGTACAGACAGGGCGCCGGGGCATTGACCCAGCTTGATCCCCATAACAGGTTATGGGCGATGCGATAGTCAGCGGCGCCGCCCACCAGTTTCATCACGTCCTCGGTCACATAGCGCGAACCGATACCGACAATCCGCACCCTGACGGTTTCCGGCTCGCGGGTGGTTTCGTGATAGACCGTCAGTTCACGCCATTGCGTGGGCACCTGGAACGTCGCGCCCTGGCGTGGCGAGGCATGATTGGCCAGGATCGGCGTACGGGAATTGAACTGGATCGGCACCTGCAAGCTGAACATTTCGTTCTGCTCGCACTGCACCGGGTCGTAGGTGCAGTAGCCACTGGGAGGGGTAGTGTTCTGAAACTTGTTGCGGTGTGGATAAGACGAGTCCGGCTTGAACTCGGCGGTAATCGAAACCTGTTCGGCGTGAGCCGGCAACACCGTGCTCGCGACCAACACAACAGCCGCCAGCAAGAAGCGCCGGGATGTAGCCAAAGGTGAGACGTTCATGTCTGCAAAATCTCCTGAAGCAGGCCGTATCAACCCGCGGTATGTGCCTGGTGGGTGACGTCGGCCAACGTGTCCGGCGAGCAGCGCAAATCACCGATCATCAACACGTTGTTTTCACTGCGATGCTTGTCGGTGTCGAGCCGGAACTGGCACAGCAGTTGATCGGCGTAGCGCACTTCGAGGGTCGGTGAACCGGCGTGCATTTCCATCGAGAAAAACCCGTCGACTTCGCTGACCCCGCGGCTGGCGTGATTGATCACGTGATGGCCCTTGAGCGGGCGCCCTTGCGGGTCGAGCAAGCGTCCCAGCACGGTCAGGGTTTTCATCACCCGCACCTTGCGGTACTCCACGCCGCCCTTGTTCAGGTGATAGCGGGCGCGGGACGGTTCGATGCTGGCCGCCGGAACGTGGTTGCCTTGGAAATCGAAGCCCACCGAACTGTTGCGGTACGCCGTGAGCGGGATGAAATTGCGCCCCGGCCGCAGCGCTGAGCTGCCGCCGCTGAGGTCGTCGGCGCGCAGGGCAATGTCGGCGATATCCGATTCGACATCGACGATCATCCCGGCACCGCGGCCCTGATGCTGACTGGTCATGAGCAGATGCTGACCGCCAATGATCACGCTGCTGTCGAGGTTCACGCCACCGGTGAAATTGCCGTTGTAGGACGAGCGTTGCACGAAGCCGTCGCCATTGACCCAGTCGGTACGGAAGTTGGCCAGGCTCGAAAGACCGACGCCGTAGGTGTCGGTCAGCGCCGTGACCGAAATGCTTTGCAGAATGTGCTCCTGCAGATCCTTGCGATAGCCGATCGAGCCATTGTTGTCGCGCCCGCCATCGCGGGCGGTGCGGCTGCCGATGCTCCCGGAAATCTGCTGGCCCGGCCCGCCCAGCGCCATGTTGATGCTCAGGTCGATCCCGCGATTACGCGCCTCGCCACTGCTGTAGCTGCCCGGCCGGTCGAACAGCGACAAGCGCCAGTTGGCATCGCTGCCAAACAGCTCGGTGCGCTGCGTCCAGCCCAGGTCCATACCAACGCCGTCGACATTGCCTTCGCTGTGCGAGACCCGTGCGCTCAACGAATTCTTGCGGCTGAGGCGATGGTTGAGCGCCAGCGACGAGTTACTGGTTTCGCCGGTGAACACATTGCGCTGGCGTACGCGAGTCCCGTCGGGCAGCGTGTCGTAACTGTTGCGGGTGTCGAGCCAGCTGCGGTTGTGGCTGACCACCAGGCTGCCGGCGCCGTAGTTGTACAGGCCCTGCACATCGACGCCGGTGCCGTGGTCTTCGGTCTGATAGAGGTTGGCGAAGAGGCTGATGCTGTCGGCCAGGCTCCAGTCGATCGAGGTGCCGTACTGCAAGGTGTCACGTACCTGACGCGCCGACAGGCCGAGGATCACCCGTGGATGCAACAGGTAATTGAGCGCGGCGCCGGCGGTGAGATCACCGCTTTGCTGTTCCTCCCAATTGCTCAGCAGTTTGCTTTCCTGCCCGGCGAACAGGTTGTAGCGCCAGCGCTGGTCGAGGTTTTGCCAGTTCACCGGTTTGTAGACCAGCTCCTGGGTGGTCGAGGTGGTCTGGCCATCCTCGATCAGACGGACTTCGACTTCGTAGATGCCACCGGGCAAGGGCCGGGTGTCCAGCGTCTGTAAACCGGCCGGCACGGCTTGCGTGTTGATCAGCAGGCCATCGCGGTAGATCTCCACCGACGCCTGGCGATTGGCCGTGACGAAAATCGGGTAGACGCTGGGCCGCGGGCTGTCGACCGCCAGGCTGTCGGAGCTGCCATACATCACGCCGACCGCCGTGTCGGGGCTGGTGCCGAACGAACGGGGCTGGCGGGTCAGGCCTTCGGAATTGGGGGTGAAATAGCCCAGGCGGAAAAAACTGCCCTGCAGTTCGCGCTGGGTGAAAAGCTCGTGTACCGCGTGATAGGTCTTGGTGTCTGGCCCGCCGAGGCGCGCCAGTTGCATGTTGAAGGACTGGCTCCAGTTGCCGAGACTGGCACTGGCTTCGAGGCCGAAACGTCCGCCCAGATCCTGGTTCTGGCCGCCATTGAGGTTCAGCTGATTACGCAGCATCAGACCGCTGCTGCCCCCCTCGGGCTGCTCATGGAAGCGTTGCGTCTGCAGATCGCGCTCGGCGTTTTCGGTGGCGATCGAAAGCAGTGAATTTTCCAGGTTGTAGTGCACCGCCAGCAGTTGCTCGGGGCATTGCCCGCTGCAGTTGCCAAGCGCTACACCGGATTTGAGGAGGCTGGCCCAGGTTTCACGCTCGGCGGCACTGATGCGGCTGTCGCTGGTGTCGGTGAAGTCGAGCAAGGTAATGCGATCATCGCGCGACAATACAATCATTGCCTCGCCCAGCGGTTGTTGATCAAGATCGACACGAACCGCCAGAGGCACATCAAAGAAATGCTCTTCAAAGTCTGCCGGAAGACCTTTCGCCTGAGCCAGCAAACTTCGCGGGGTATTATCGACTGGCGGCGGCGCCGCCAATACGCTGCTGCTTAACAGCAACGCAAGCGCAGCCGCGATGGGCGTCATCGGATACATGAATTAATACTCTGATTACCGGAAGTAAAAGCCCGGCCGGGCAACTTAAAAGTTGCCGACCGGTTACGTTACTGGACAAGTAACGTCAGGTATTGCCGTTATGACTCAGACCGAAGGTTCGACGACCAGCATGACCACACCGGTGTAGTCGCCAGCGGCCGGTTTGGCACCGGTGGCGCTGATCTTGAAGGGTGCGCGATAACGCGTATTGGACTCGGTATCGCCGACCACTTCCTGCGAGGTGGTGGTCAGTGTCCTGCCGTTGAGTTCGACTTTCAGGTCGATGGTGTTGTTGCCGCCAATCAGCTTCGGCACGCCTTCCAGACGTGCATGAACCTTGCCGGCAGTGTGCAGCACATCGAAGTGCCCGTTGACTTCGCGCATCGAATTGGTGCCCGGGTTAAAGCTCATGTCCTGATCCTTGTTGACCAGATCGGCATCCACCGGCACCGCATAGAAGTCGTCAGCCGGTACGTGCGCCACGATACTGATGGAGTGCTTGGCTTCAGTGGCGGCAAACGCCATCGAGGCGCTCATGGCCAGGACAGTCAGAGGGGCGGCAAGGGCGAGTTTCTTGAGCATCATTGAATACCTGTCTTATATAAATTAGTTGAGTCGTCGAGCAGTCAAGGCGAGCTGAACAGTCACGAGCAGTCAGTGCTCACCGTTAACTTTCAACGCCGAAGAATGTTCAACCAATTTATCTTCAAAGTAAGCAGGCAACGTCCTGCGAGCTTGTAGCCTGGACGCCATTAGATGAGAAAGAAAAAACCGTTAAATTCAGGAAAGTTCCTGTGCAACTGTCAGATACAGGCTACAGGGCGCCAGCAGAGTGACTGTACGCGCCACAACTTCGCCGCAACTTCCGTAAGACATGTACCACACTTTCCCGGAAATAAAGGGCGAAACGGAATATTAGAGAACAAGCACTAATCTGCGCCTTTGCCGGGAGATTTAATACTGCGATTTCTTGATCGTTTTCCGGTTTTTTGCGAGCGCCGATTCGATCGGTCAGGTGTGCACCGTTGGTCAGGACACCTTGCCAGCGCGTAAAGATATATCTTAAGTTGTATCTAAACACGACGAGAGAGCAGGCCAATGAGAGACCATCATTCCCCCCATCATCACCGCGAACACGGCGACGGCCGTGACGGCTTCGAAAAACGCCCAGGCCGTGAACGCGGCGGACGCGGCCCACGAGTCTTCGCCCCCGGTGATCTGAAATTGTTGCTGCTGGCGCTGATCGCCGAGCAGCCGTGCCACGGCTATGACCTGATCCGCCAGATCGAAGGCATGTTCGACGGCGCCTACAGCCCAAGCCCCGGCGTGATCTACCCGACCCTGACCTTCCTTGAAGAAAGCGACCTGATCAGCGGCGACGCCGAGGCCGGCAAAAAACGCTACAGCGTGACGGATGCCGGTCGTTTGTCTTTGAGTGAGCAAGCGGTCGCACTGGACGGCGTGCGCATGCGCATTGACGTCAGCAAACGTTCGTTGCGCGGCCATGACCGGCCGCCGGAAATCCACGAGGCGGTGCACAACCTGCGCCACGCTTTGCAAATGCACCACGGGCGCTGGAGCCCGGAAGAAATCCTGCGTGTGCGTGACCTGCTTAACGACACCGCCAAAGCCATCGTCGACGGCCCTGCCGTTCAAACTGCCCAGGAGAAAGCCGAATGACTGCAGTCGATACCCAAACCATTCACCGCGTGATGCACGAAATCAAACGCCGCAAGCTCGAAGTGCTGCGCGTGGTCGACCTGACCCCGCGCATGCGCCGCATCACCCTCGGCGGGCCGCAGCTGGCGGGCTTCATCAGCCTGGGCACCGACGATCACGTGAAATTGCTGTTCCCGCAGAACGCCGAACAGGCTGCAGCGCTGGAAACCCTGGTGCTCGGTGCCGGCAAGGACAACGGCCCGCTGCCCGAGATGCGCGACTACACCCCGCGCCGTTATGACCTGGACACACTCGAGTTGGACATCGACTTCGTCCTGCACGGCGACGGCCCTGCCTCGACCTGGGCCGAACAGGCGAAGCCCGGGCAATTTCTGCACATCGGTGGGCCACGCGGTTCGATGATCGTGCCGGATATCTTCGACAGCTACCTGCTGATCGGCGACGAAACCGCCCTGCCCGCCATCGCCCGCCGTCTCGAAGGTCTGGCGGCCAATCGCAGAGCACTGGTGGTGATCGAAGTGGAAAACGGTGCCGAACAACAAGTGCTGGACAGTGCGGCGCAGGTCAACGTGATCTGGGTACTGCGCGAGGGCGGCAAGGACAACCTGCTGACCACCGTCAAACAGTTGCAGGTGCCCAAGGGCAATCTGTATGCATGGGTGGCGACCGAGACCAAGGTCTCGCGGCAGATCCGCCGGGTGCTGATTGATGAGCATGGGCTGGATGAACAGCTCATCAAGGCCGTCGGTTACTGGCGGGCTGAGGGCACATCCGAAGAAGAATGACACCGATCCCCTGTGACTGATGATTACCTGTGGTGCTGATTACATGTGGTGAGGGGATTTATCCCCGATGGGCTGCGAAGCAGCCCCAAAACATTCAATGAGTTGTTTCAGGTAAATCGCGATTGCAGATTTCAGGGCTGCTTCGCAGCCCATCGGGGATAAATCCCCTCGCCACAGGGTTACGCCCTATTTTTCAGCCCCACGCCAACGGTCGATCCCGATCACCAGCAACCCAATCACCACAAACCCCACCAATATCCCTCCGGCATTGATGAACACCTGTGCATAACCGAGCAGCGCCACATCAATGAACGGGTACGCATACGCGCCAAGCAGATGCCCGCGCAGCAAGGCGTAAACGAAGTACACGAGCGGATAGATCAGCCACAGCGGCAGGTGCCACAGGCGCAACGTCCCTTTAGGCACGCAGCACCACCAATAGCCGAGAAACATCAGCGGCATCACGTCGTGGAGCAATTCGTCGGCAACAAACTGCCAGCCCTGCGGGTGCCACAAATGCCGCAGCAGAATGCTGTAAGCCAGACCGACCACCGCAATGCTGACCGCAATCCCGCTGCTGACCCACGGCTGGAGAAACCAGCGCTGCGCAGCGGATTCACGCCGGGTGGCAGCGCAGGTCAGCACGGTCGCCACCAGGGTGTTGGTGAGTACCGTGAAGTAACTGAAAAAGCTCACCAGCCCGCCCAACAGGCTGGCATCGACACTCAGTCGCGCAAGGAAAATCAGGTACAGCTGAATGCTCAGCCCGGCCCAGCCGAGGGTGGCGATGAGTGTGAGCAGGCGTCGCCGGGCAACGGCGTTCATCTCAGAGCGGACGCTTGGTGCGCATCAGTTTCACGTACAAGCGCTCGACCTTCTCCCGCGCCCACGGGGTTTTGCGCAGGAAGGTCAGGCTCGACTTGATGCTCGGGTCGCTCTTGAAGCAGCGGATATCGATGCGCTCGGCCAACCCCGACCACTCGTAATGCGCCACCAGCGCATTGAGGATCTGTTCGAGGGTTACGCCATGCAGCGGATCGGGAGTGTGGTCGTTCATGCCAGGCCTTTGGACGGAGGGAAAATGCACAAGCCGCGCACCTTAGCCGAGGGGCCGGTCAGGTGGAAGGCCTTGCATCAAATGTAGGCCAACCGCAGAAGATCGCAGCCTGCGGCCATCGCCACAATGCGCCCGTTTGCCGCACTGTTACCGAATCAGAAAAGCTGCATGTCCACAAAACCCCTTTGTCTTTTTGTTACAGATCATTATCCTGCCGCCCTTCAGCTGAATCGCTTCACTGCCTGCGTCAAATTGAAGCGCTCGGTTTACCCCCGTAAAACACCAAAAAAAGACTGACCCATGCCCGATTTTTCCTTCTCCCGAGACAGCGCTATCTCAGTCCTGCGCCTGATCGGCGGCTGCACCGCGCTCGGCTTCGCCACCTACGCCCAGGCGACTCCCGCCTTCGACAGCGACTCACCGTGGATGCTCGGTGACTGGAACGGCACTCGAACTGAACTGGCGGAAAAAGGCTACGACTTCAAACTGGACTACACCGGCGAGATGGGCAGCAACCTGCACGGCGGCTATGACCACGATCGCACCGCGCGCTACAGCGACCAGTTCGGCCTGGGCACGCACCTGGACCTGCAAAAAATCCTTGGCTGGGACGATGCCGAATTTCAACTGACCATCACCAAGCGCAGCGGCAACAACATCAGCAACGACCGGATCAACGATCCCCGCGTGGGCGGCTTCACCTCGGCCCAGGAAGTCTGGGGCCGTGGCCAGACCACACGCCTGACGCAGATGTGGTACCAGCAGAAATTCTTCGACCAGAAGCTCGACATCAAGGTCGGCCGCTTCGGTGAAGGCGAAGACTTCAACAGCTTCCCCTGCGACTTCCAGAACCTGGCGTTCTGCGGCTCGCAAGTCGGCAACTGGGTCGGCGGCATCTGGTACAACTGGCCGGTCAGCCAGTGGGCGCTGCGGGTCAAATATCACCTGACCCCAGAGCTGTACGCGCAGGTCGGCGCCTACGAGCAGAACCCGTCGAACCTCGATCGCGGCAACGGTTTCAAACTCAGTGGCAGTGGCACCCAGGGCGCGGTGCTGCCGGTGGAGCTGGTGTGGACACCAAAACTCAACGGCCTGCCGGGCGAGTACCGCGCCGGTTACTACTACAGCAGCGCCAAGGCCTCCGACGTCTATAAAGACCAGAACGGCCAGCCTGCCGCGCTGAGCGGCGAAGCCTACCGCAGCGCGTCGAGCAAACACGGCGTGTGGTTCGGTGCGCAGCAGCAAGTCACCAGCCTCGCCAGCGACCACTCGCGCGGCTTGAGCGTGTTTGCCAACGCGACGATGCACGACAAGAAAACCAACGCCATCGACAACTACGTACAGGCCGGCGTGGTCTACAAAGGCCCGTTCGATGCCCGCGCCAAAGACGACATCGGTTTCGCCCTGGCCCGCGTCCACGTCAACCCGGCCTTTCGCAAGAACGCCGAAGCGAGCAATCAGGCGCAGGCGGTCTACGACTACGACGATCCGTCATTCCTGCCACCGCAGGACACCGAATACAGCGCCGAACTGTATTACGGCGTGCACCTCGCCAACTGGCTGACCGTGCGCCCGAACCTGCAATACATCCGCCATCCCGGTGGCGTCAACGACGTCGATGACGCGCTGATCGCGGGGATCAAGATCCAGTCGTCGTTCTAAACGACTGACGCAAATCCATTGTAGGAGTGAGCCTGCTCGCGATAGCGGTGTTTCAAGCGACATTACCAGTGACTGAAACACCGCTATCGCGAGCAGGCTCACTCCTACAGAAGAAATTCGTTAGCTAGACAAGTTTTTATCTGAACCATACCCGCGCCCAATCGTCATCTAGAGTGACTAAAGCGCGGGACTAAATAAACGTCACGGAGAATCACACTATGAGCACCGAAAGTGCTTCGAGTCGGGGCCGTCTGCTACCGAGCCTGCTCGGCATTCTGCTTCTACTGATGGGCCTGGCCATGTTGGCCGGGGGAGTCAAGCTGAGCATGCTCGGCGGCTCGCTGTACTACCTGCTGGCCGGTATCGGCATTGCGCTGAGCGGCATTCTGTTGCTGCTGCGTCGTCGTGCGGCGCTGGGCCTGTACGCCATCGTGCTGTTCGCCAGCACGGTCTGGGCCTTGTGGGAAGTCGGTCTGGACTGGTGGCAACTGGTGCCGCGTCTGGCGCTGTGGTTCGTTCTCGGCATCGTGATGTTGCTGCCGTGGTTCCGTCGTCCGCTGCTGCTCGCAGGCCCGGCGCCGATGGGCACCGGTGGTCTGAGTGTGGCCGTGGTGCTGGCCGGCGTCACTGCCCTGGCCAGCCTGTTCACCCACCCGGGCGAAACCTTTGGCGAACTGGGCCGCGACACCGCGGACATGACCAGCACCGCGCCGCAAATGCCTGAAGGCGACTGGCAGGCCTATGGCCGCACCGAATTCGGTGACCGCTACTCGCCGCTGAAACAGATCACTCCGGCCAACGTCGGCAAGCTGCAAGAAGCCTGGCGCATCCAGACCGGCGACCTGCCAACCGCAGATGACCCGGTCGAGCTGACCAACGAAAACACCCCGCTCAAAGCCAACGGCATGCTCTATGCCTGCACCGCGCACAGCAAAGTGCTGGCGCTGGACCCGGACACCGGCAAGGAACTGTGGCGCTTCGACCCGCAGATCAAGAGCCCGGTGGGCTTCAAGGGCTTTGCCCACATGACCTGCCGTGGCGTGTCGTACTACGACGAAGCCGCTTACGCCAAGTCTGAGAACGCTGCGTCCGCCGTCATCTCCGAAGCCGGCAAAGCCGTTGCCCAGGCCTGCCCGCGTCGCCTGTACCTGCCAACCGCCGATGCCCGTCTGATCGCCCTGAACGCCGACACCGGCAAGATCTGCGAAGGCTTCGGCAAAAACGGCGTGGTCGACCTGACCCAAGGTATCGGCCCGTTCACCGCCGGTGGCTACTACTCCACCTCGCCGGCGGCGATTACCCGTGATCTGGTGATCATGGGCGGTCACGTCACCGACAACGAATCGACCAACGAGCCATCGGGCGTGATCCGCGCCTTCGACGTGCGCGACGGCCACCTCGTATGGAACTGGGACAGCGACAAGCCGGACGCCACCGAGCCATTGGCCCCGGGCGAAACCTACAGCCGCAACTCGGCCAACATGTGGTCGCTGGCCAGCGTCGACGAAAAACTCGGCATGGTTTACCTGCCGCTGGGCAACCAGACTCCAGACCAGTGGGGCGCTGACCGCACCCCAGGCGCCGAGAAATTCAGCGCCGGCATCGTCGCCCTCGACCTGGCCACCGGTAAAGTGCGCTGGAACTACCAGTTCACCCACCACGACCTGTGGGACATGGACGTTGGCAGCCAGCCAACCCTGCTCGACATGAAAACCGCCGACGGCGTGAAACCGGCGCTGATCGCCCCGACCAAACAGGGCAGCCTGTACGTCCTCGACCGTCGTGACGGCACGCCGATCATCCCGATCAAGGAAATCCCGGTTCCGCAAGGCGCCGTGAAAGGCGACCACACCGCACCGACCCAGGCCCGTTCGGACCTCAACCTGCTGGCCCCGGAACTGACCGAAAAAGCCATGTGGGGCGCCAGCCCGTTCGACCAGATGCTGTGCCGCATCCAGTTCAAGGAACTGCGCTACGAAGGCCAATACACGCCTCCGTCGGAACAGGGCAGCCTGATCTACCCGGGTAACGTCGGCGTGTTCAACTGGGGCGGCGTCTCGGTCGATCCGGTTCGCCAGATGCTGTTCACCAGCCCGAACTACATGGCCTTCGTCTCGAAAATGGTGCCACGCGAGAAAGTCGCCGCCGGCAGCAAACGCGAGAGCGAAACCGCTGGCGTGCAACCGAACACCGGCGCGCCATACGCAGTGATCATGCACCCGTTCATGTCGCCACTGGGCGTACCGTGCCAGGCCCCGGCCTGGGGCTACGTTGCCGGTATCGACCTGACCACCGGTAAAGTCGTGTGGAAACGCAAAAACGGCACCAGCCGCGACAGCTCCCCAATCCCGATCGGCTTCACCCTGGGCGTACCAAGCATGGGCGGCTCGATGGTCACTGCGGGCGGCGTCGGCTTCCTCAGCGGCACCCTCGACCAGTACCTGCGCGCCTACGACGTGAACACCGGTAAAGAACTGTGGAAATCGCGTCTGCCTGCAGGCGGCCAAGCGACCCCGATGACCTACACCGGCAAGGACGGCAAGCAATACGTGCTGCTCGTTGTCGGCGGTCACGGCTCGCTGGGCACCAAGATGGGTGACTACGTGATTGCGTACAAACTGCCGGAATAAGTCTCAGCGGCGGTAAAGGAAAGGCGATGTTCCGTGAGGGGCATCGCCTTTTTTGTTGCACATCGATGTTGAATTCACCCCAAACACTGTAGGAGTGAGCCTGCTCGCGATAGCGGTATTTCAGTCAATACTTTCGGTGACTGATTTACCGCTATCGCGAGCAGGCTCACTCCTACAAAGGAAGGTGTTCCTCCTACAGAAGCGCGTTGTGAGCGGGAGATTTCCGACAGGATGCGGCGGTTGTGCCTCGGAAGTCGGCTGGATAGGCTCTGGTGGTCGCTGCAAATTCAGCGGCCGGGCGTCGCGGCCTGATAACTGATGCATAATCGCCAACCTGACAGCACCTCGGATGCCTGTTGGTTGTGTCATGGCGGCTGTGCGCGGGATACCTTCTTTGGGGGTATGCCGATTCCTCAGTTATCGGTCCGCGAACCCGCGTACAGCTGCCACCTCAAATTGCGTCGCGGCAATTGAAGGTAGCTCCACTTCACCAACTGAGCATTCACCATGATCAAACCCACACCGAATCCCCCCGAAACCTCCCCCTACGAATCCCTCGACTCAAAAAAACTCCACGACGCCGCCGAGCGTGCGCTGGATCACTACCTGAAACCCTCTGCTGCCGCGGTGAGATTCCACAAACCCAGCAGCATGTTCCAGGTTGCCCCCGACATGGACAACGAAAGCCTGCTGGCTCACGCCTGCGAATCACTGGCCCAAGCCAGCCTCATGACCAGCGACATCGCTGCGTACATCGACATCCCGCAGCGCCGGACGATACTGGCCATTCAGCAGATCATCATGCTGGCCGAACTGGCGGTGAACCGAGTGCTGGATAATGTGGAAATCACCCAATCTGCGGCACACAGCTGAGCCATAGTGGGCGCGGGCTTGCTCGCGAAAGCGTCAGCACATCCAACACTTTCGGTGACTGACACACCGCTTTCGCGAGCAAGCCCGCTCCCACAGTGGAATTGGGTGAGTCAGGTGGAGATGGGTCGGCTCGTAGGCCGCCATCGCGAGCAGGCTCACTCCTACAGTTGGAATGGGTGTGGTCAGTTGGAGATTGGCCGGCTGTCAGGCCGCCATCGCCGGCAAGCCAGCTCCCACAGCTCTGATTTGTGCATGCCCCATGCGGCGCAGCCGCCCCACTCAAAACAATGAGCGCAAGCTCGAGTACCGCTCTTGATCTTGATCCACGGGCGACGTCGGAAGGCTGAGCGGAGGGATTGATCCGGGGGTGGGAGCGCAGCGACCGTTTGGCGCAGCCAAACACAGCGAGAGGAGGTGCAGCGAAGCAAACCGGAGGCGCTGCCCCACGGATCAGTCCCGGAGCGAAGGAACCCCGAGCCCCAGCGAGCGGGCCGAACGCAGGAGCAAGCCTTTTCGGTTACCTTTTCGGCGTCTGGAAAAGGTGACTCGCCGTAAGGGCGAAACCGCCAGCCGCAATACCCAAAAGAACGGATATACACCCAAACCCCATGAACATGGTCGGCCCAAAGGCCGCCAAGTCCAAAGCGTGACGCCTGTCAAAACCCTGAACACCCAAGCAGAAACACCGCCCCCCATTGAAACCACCCAAAGCCTGCCCCATCTAAGACCCATACCCCATTGCGCAGGTGCCCCAATGAGCGACCAGCAAGAATTCCCCGACAACCCCGACGACTACACCGAAGCTGACCACATCGAACACCATTCCACCGGCAAAGGCCTCGCCCTGCCCGGCCAGAACCTGCCGGACAAGGTCTACGTCATCCCGATCCACAACCGCCCGTTCTTCCCGGCCCAAGTGCTGCCGGTCATCGTCAACGAAGAACCCTGGGCCGAAACCCTCGATCTGGTCAGCAAATCCGAACACCACTCCCTGGCCCTGTTCTTCATGGACACGCCCCAGGAAGACCCGCGCCACTTCAACACCAAAGCCCTGCCGGAATACGGCACTCTGGTGAAGGTACACCACGCCAGCCGCGAAAACGGCAAACTGCAATTTGTCGCCCAAGGCCTGAGCCGCGTGCGCATCAAGACCTGGCTAAAACACCACCGTCCACCGTACCTGGTGGAAGTCGAATACCCGCATCAGCCGACCGAGCCGACCGACGAGGTCAAGGCCTACGGCATGGCGCTGATCAACGCGATCAAGGAACTGCTGCCGCTCAACCCGCTGTACAGCGAAGAGCTGAAGAACTACCTCAACCGCTTCAGCCCCAACGATCCGTCGCCGCTGACCGACTTCGCCGCCGCCCTGACCTCCGCCACCGGCCCCGAACTGCAGGAAGTGCTCGACTGCGTGCCGATGCTCAAACGCATGGAAAAAGTCCTGCCGATGCTGCGCAAGGAAGTCGAAGTCGCGCGCCTGCAAAAAGAGATCTCTGCCGAGGTCAACCGCAAGATCGGTGAACACCAGCGCGAGTTCTTCCTCAAGGAACAACTCAAGGTCATCCAGCAGGAACTCGGCCTGACCAAGGACGACCGCAGCGCCGACCTCGAACAGTTCGAACAGCGTCTGGAAGGCAAAGTCCTGCCGGCGCAGGTGCAGAAACGCCTCGAAGAGGAAATGAACAAACTGTCGATCCTCGAGACTGGCTCGCCCGAGTACGCGGTCACCCGCAACTACCTCGACTGGGCGACTTCGGTGCCGTGGGGCGTGTACGGCGAGGACAAACTCGACCTCAAGCACGCACGCAAAGTGCTCGACAAACACCACGCCGGCCTCGACGACATCAAGGATCGCATCCTCGAATTCCTCGCGGTCGGTGCCTACAAAGGCGAAATCAGCGGTTCGATCGTGCTGCTGGTCGGCCCGCCGGGCGTGGGTAAAACCAGCGTCGGCAAATCCATCGCCGAATCCCTCGGCCGCCCGTTCTACCGCTTCAGCCTCGGTGGCATGCGCGACGAAGCCGAGATCAAGGGCCACCGCCGCACCTACATCGGCGCGCAGCCGGGCAAACTCGTCCAGGCGCTGAAAGACGTCGAAGTGATGAACCCGGTGATCATGCTCGACGAGATCGACAAGATGGGCCAGAGCTACCAGGGCGACCCGGCCTCGGCGCTGCTGGAAACCCTCGACCCGGAACAGAACGTCGAATTCCTCGACCACTATCTCGACCTGCGCATGGACCTGTCGAAAGTCCTGTTCGTGTGCACCGCCAACACCCTGGATTCGATTCCCGGGCCGTTGCTGGACCGGATGGAAGTGATTCGCCTGTCGGGCTACATCACCGAAGAAAAGGTAGCCATCGCCAAGCGTCACCTGTGGCCAAAACTGCTGGAAAAGGCCGGCGTGTCCAAAGGCAGCCTGAGCATCAGCGACAGCGCGCTCAAGGCGTTGATCGACGGTTACGCCCGTGAAGCCGGGGTGCGCCAGCTGGAAAAACAGATGGGCAAACTGGTGCGCAAAGCGGTGATGAAGCTGATCGACGACCCGAAAGCGGTGATCAAGCTCGGCCCGAAAGACCTCGAAGCCTCGCTGGGCCATCCAGTGTTCCGCAATGAACAAGTGCTGTCAGGCACCGGTGTGATCACCGGTCTGGCCTGGACCAGCATGGGCGGCGCGACCCTGCCGATCGAAGCCACGCGAATTCACACGCTCAACCGTGGTTTCAAACTCACCGGACAACTGGGCGATGTAATGAAAGAGTCGGCGGAGATCGCCTACAGCTACGTCAGCTCGCACCTGAAACAGTTTGGCGGCGATGCGAAATTCTTCGACGAAGCCTTCGTTCACCTGCACGTGCCGGAAGGCGCGACACCGAAAGACGGCCCGAGCGCCGGCGTGACCATGGCCAGCGCCCTGCTCTCGCTCGCCCGCAACCAGCCGCCGAAAAAAGGCGTGGCAATGACCGGCGAACTGACCCTGACCGGGCATGTACTGCCGATCGGCGGGGTGCGCGAGAAGGTAATCGCGGCGCGGCGGCAGAAGATCTTCGAACTGATCCTGCCGGAGCCGAACCGTGGCAACTTTGAGGAACTGCCGGATTATCTGAAGGAAGGCATTACCGTGCACTTTGCCAAGCGCTTTGCGGATGTGGCGAAGGTGCTGTTCTGATTATCATGTAGTGCCCTGATATACCGCTTTCCCGAGCAAGCTCGCTCCCACAGGGTTTAGGGTGGACACAGGATTTGTGGACACTGCCGGCCACTGTGGGAGCGAGCTTGCTCGCGAAGGCGTCCGTCCAGACACCTCCACTCCTGACTGTCACACTTTGTCTCATCTTCAGTTATGCTCGCCGTTCGTCGTCAACGCCGGAGCCACTGAGCCTATGTCCGCCACTCGCCTGTTTGTCCCTCTCGCCCTCTCTTTGCTGGCCGCCTGCGCCACGCAGCCAAAACAGAACGTGACCGTGGAAAACCAGAGCGAATGCCCGGTGCAGTTGACCAACGGACAAAACCTGATCGTGATGCTGCCGAGCAACCCGACCACGGGCTATCGCTGGGCAATTCAAGACTCCGCCGGCGGCGTGCTGCATGCCCTCAGCCCTGAGGTTTACAGCAGTCCGAAAGATTCCGGCATGGTCGGCGCGGGCGGTTTCTCCACCTGGCGCTTTCAGGCTTTCGCCACCGGCACCGGCCGCCTGCGCCTGACCTCGCAGCAGCCTTGGGAACCGGAAGTTGAACCGGCAGAAACCTTCGACTGCGCCATTTCGGTGAACTGATCGTGGGCTGGCTGATTCTGGCGCTGATGGGCGCGGTGACCTTTCTCTATGGCGTGAGCACCCATGCGGCGCTGCTGTGCCTGCTGGTCAAACCGCTACCGGTGTTGGCCCTGCTTGGCTGGTTGCACGATGCGCCACCCAGCGACTATCGCCGCTGGATCAGCCTGGGGCTGATTTTCTCTGTGCTCGGTGATGTGTTGCTGGCGTGGCCGGGTGATTTGTTTGTGTTTGGCCTCGGTGCGTTTCTGGTCGCGCATCTGGCGTACCTCAAGGCTTATCTCAGCGATTGCAAACGGCTGGCGCTGTTGCCGCTGGTGCTCGCGCTCGGCGTCGGCGCGGTGCTGCTGGGGATTTTGATTTCCAGTGGCCTGGGGCCGTTGCTGGTGCCGGTGGTGGTCTATGGCACGGCGATCAGCGCGATGCTCTGGCGCGCCCTCGCTCGCCTCGGCACCGACGTGACCAAGCGCTCGGCGTTGCTGGCGGCGGCGGGTGCGCTGGCGTTCGTGTTCTCCGACAGTGTGATTGGCATCGACCGCTTTGTGTCGCCGTTTCACGCCGCGCCGTACGTGATCATCCTCAGTTACTGGCTCGGACAGTGGGGGATCACGGCCTCCGCGTTCTCCAAAAAACCCCACTAACCCCTGTGGCGAGGGAGCTTGCTCCCGCTGGGTTGCGAAGCGACCCCAAAATCGCCACACGAGATACTGCAGGTATATCCGGTAATCAGGTTTTGCGACTGCTGCGCAGCCGAGCGGGAGCAAGCTCCCTCGCCACAGGTGTGTGCTTAAGGCTTGCTTGCGGCGCTTTATCAGACAACCCAAGCATCCCCGCGCCACTTTGGCTAAAATGCCGGCCTTTTCATCGACACCGCCGGAACCGCCGTGAGCAAAGAACCCGATCGCATTTTCGCCCAGCCGATGGCCCAAGTGCCTGACTTCGCCTTCAACGAGGACGTGGTGCGGGTGTTCCCGGACATGATCAAGCGTTCGGTGCCGGGTTATCCGACCATCGTCGAAAACCTCGGCGTGCTGGCGGCGCAGTTCGCACAACCGAACAGCGTGCTGTACGACCTCGGTGCTTCGCTCGGCGCCGTGACTCAGGCCTTGCGCCGTCACGTGCGCACCGACGGTTGCCGGGTGATCGCGGTGGATAACTCGGCGGCGATGGTCGAACGCTGCCGCGAGTACCTCAACGGTCAGGATTCGATGTTCCAGGAGTTACTGCCGGTCGAAGTGATCGAAGGCGACATTCTCGCGCTCGAGTTCAAACCGGCCTCGGTGGTGGCGCTGAACTTCACCCTGCAATTCATCGCCCCCGAGCAGCGCACTGCGTTGCTCTCGCGTATCCGCCAGTCGCTGCTGCCCGGCGGCGCGCTGATTCTGTCGGAGAAGCTGCGCTTCAACGATGCCGAAGAACACGCGCTGCTCACTGATCTACACGTCGCGTTCAAACGCGCCAACGGCTACAGCGAACTGGAAATCGCCCAGAAGCGCAGCGCCATCGAAAACGTCATGAAGCCCGACAGCCTCGAAGAACACCGCGAACGCCTGCTGGCCGCCGGGTTCTCGAAAGTCGTGCCGTGGTTCCAGTGTCTTAACTTTGCCTCGTTGATTGCCTTGCCATGATTGATCTGTCCCCCCTCGCCCGCCGTCTGGCCGGCACCCCGCTGGCCGATTGGGCCAACACCCTGCAAGTGCAACTCGACAAGAAAATGGAGAAAGGTCACGGCGATCTGGAGCGCTGGCAGAGTGCGCTGGACGCGCTACCGAAGGTCCAGCCGAGCGAAGTCGATCTGCTCAACGGTTTGAAACTCGATACCGACTGCGACGACGAAACCCGCGCGCAAATGCGCACCGCGCTGATGGGCCTGTCGCCGTGGCGCAAAGGGCCGTTCGACCTGTTCGGCGTGCACGTCGACACCGAATGGCGCTCGGACTGGAAGTGGTCACGGGTGGCCCCGCATCTGGATCTGAAAGGCAAACGCATCCTCGATGTCGGTTGCGGCAACGGTTACTACATGTGGCGCATGCTCGGCGCCGGTGCCGACAGCGTGATCGGCGTCGATCCGAACTGGCTGTTTTTCTGCCAGTTCCAGGCCGTGCAGCGTTATCTGTCCGAGCCGAATGCCTGGCACCTGCCGTTCCCGTTCGAAGACCTGCCGCCGAACCTGGAAGGCTTCGACACAGTGTTTTCGATGGGTGTGTTCTACCACCGGCGTTCGCCGATCGAGCATTTGCTGGCGCTGAAGGATTGCCTGGTCAAGGGCGGCGAACTGGTGCTGGAAACGCTGGTGGTCGAAGGCGACAAGCATCAGGTGCTGGTGCCGGAAGATCGCTACGCGCAGATGCGCAACGTGTGGTTCCTGCCGTCGGTACCGGCGCTGGAATTATGGCTGCGCCGCGCCGGGTTCACCGATGTGAAGTGTGTGGACGTCAGCACCACCACCGTTGAAGAACAGCGTGGTACCGAGTGGATGAAGTATCAATCGTTGAGCGACTTCCTCGACCCCGAAGACCACAGCAAAACCATCGAAGGTCTGCCGGCGCCAATGCGGGCGGTCATCGTCGCGAAGAAGTAACGATCCCTTCCAGACACTGCAAAAAACTGTGGGAGCTGGCTTGCCAGCGATAACGGTGGATCAGTCGACATCAATGCTTGATGTGCCGACGCCATCGCTGGCAAGCCAGCTCCCACAGGGTTTGATGTCGTTCTTCAGTCTGCCGGTTTCGCACGCCGCGCCCTGAAGAATTCGGTCAGCACCGCGCCACACTCTTCGGCCAGCACTCCCCCCTCATACAACACCCGGTGATTCAAAAAGCCCTGGGTAAAGAACTGTCCCTGACTCTGCACAATCCCGGCCTTCGGCTCCAGCGCACCATACACCACACGGGCGATCCGCGAATGCACGATCAGCCCGGCGCACATGCTGCACGGTTCCAGCGTCACGTACAGCGTGCTGCCCGGCAGGCGATAGTTGTTTACGGCCTGGGCAGCAGCGCGGATCGCGACCATTTCCGCGTGAGCACTCGGGTCACTGGTGGTGATCGGGCAGTTGAAGCCGCGACCAACAATCGCGCCGTCCTGCACCAGCACCGCGCCGACGGGCACTTCGCCCAGCGCCGCGCCCTGCTCGGCAAGGGCCAGGGCTTCGCGCATGAAATCGCGGTCACGACTGCGGTCGATGATCGCGGCGGGGCGAATCTGGCGCATCACTTCACCTCGATGGCGGCCATCAGGCCGGTTTCCATGTGGTCGATCACGTGGCAATGGAACATCCATACCCCCGGGTTATCCGCCACCAGCGCCACTTGTGCACGCTCGTTCTTGCCCAGCAGATACGTGTCGGTGAAGTACGGCGTGATCTTGTGCCGGTTCGACGCAATCACCTTGAAACTCATGCCGTGCAGGTGGATCGGGTGCTGGTACTGGGTCATGTTTTTCAGTTCGAAGATGTAGCTCTGGCCCAGCTTCAGACTGGCAATCGGCCGATCGGCGCAGGTCTTGTCGGTGATGTCCCAGGCCTTGCCGTTGATCTGCCACAGGCTCGGCGGTTTGCCGTTGTCGACGTTGACCGACACCGAACCGACCCATTCGAAATTGAAGTTGAGTTTCTCGGCATTCGCCAGATCCGGCTCGGCCACCGGGTTGGCGGGCAAGGCTTTCGGCCACTCGGTCGGTGCATCGTTATTGGCCACCGAGCGCAGAGTCCCCAGACGCACCGGGCCGTTGCGCAGCGACAACTCTTCACCGGCCGGCGGCGCCTTGATCGCCAGACAGATGCGCATGCCCGGCCCCAGCCAGTATTCCTTGCCCAAAGGGCGCGGCTCGACCGGGTTGCCGTCCAACGCATAGATCTGCGCTTCGACACCGGGGATGTTGATGCGATACGTCAGGGTGTTGTCGAGGTTGAGCAAACGCACACGGGTGATCTGCCCCGCCGGCAATTCGATCACCGGCGATGGCACGCCGTTGATGGTCGACAGCCGCCCCGCCGTGCCGCCACGCGCCGCTTCGCGAGGAATGCTGAACTCGACGAAATTGCCTTGCTCGTCGATGTGCCAGTTCTTCAGGCTCAGGGTCTTTTCGTACTTGAAACCAGTGGGTTCGCGCTCTTCGACGATCAGCGGCCCAACCAGTCCGCGTCCCAGCTCTTCGCTGCTGCTGACATGCGGGTGATACCAGTAGCTGCCGGCGTCCGGCACGCGGAATTTGTAATCGAAGTATTCACCGGGCAGCACCGGCAATTGCGAGACGTACGGCACGCCGTCCATCTCCAGCGGCAGGCGGATGCCGTGCCAGTGAATCGTGGTCGCCACCGGCAGATGGTTGATGAAGCGCACTCGCAGCCACTCGCCCTGACGCACACGCAGTTCGGTGCCCGGCGCCGATGGGCCGAACGCCCAGGCCTCGGTCTTGTGCCCCGGCACCAGCTCGACGTCCAGTGGCGCCGCGATCAGCTCGTAGTCGTGGCCCGCGTCAGCATCGGCCATCTTGCCCAGCCAGTAGCGCGACGCGCCGCCCGCCCCCATACCAACGACAACAAGACCGGCCAGGCCACCGAGGATTTGGCGACGGGTAAAGGACATGAACTCAACTACCTCACGTATCTGCTTCGGGCACCGGGCCCGCAAAAGGCAAATACGATACACCTGCAATTGCGAAACAGTAAGGGCAGCGCGGCGGATGGACGCAGTTGCGCCTCGCGCATACACGATTTCGATCGCTCAGGTGACATAACTATGTAGTGCACATGCAGCGAACAGCCGGGCCATCCTGTGCCACCCGTTTCTCAAGGACAGAGAGCCCAAACACATGCCCAACCCGATGCCCAACGCCGCCGACAAGGCCGCGCTCAAGGCGATTGCCGCCACCGTCATCCAGACCTGCCCGAGCTTGCAGGACGCCGCTCGACAGGTCGCCAGCGACTTGCTGATCAAATACCAGGTCCACGACCTCGACCCGGATCACGTGTATTTCCACCGCTTCGACGCCTCGCAAAGCAGTTCGAAAGCCTTCACCGGCTGGGAGCATGTGCACGCCACGCCCACTTCAAGCATGACCCTGACCCAGTTGGTGATTCACCGCTTCCGCGTCGCCGATCAGGACAACGCCGACCTGCTCGACGTCTATGGCGGTTTCTACACTGCCGGTCCCGATGCCCGCACCTTCGATGAACGCAATGAAGTGCGCCTGCACGGCAACGACGTGCTCAAGGACTTCTGGAGCATCGATTTCAGCGCCCTGTACGACGCTCAACTGAACGCATTCTGGAACACCAGCGGCAGCGACTTTCGTACCCTGGCCAAGTGCAACTTTCTGATCAAAGCACTGCAGGCGCGGGACAAACGCCAATTGAGTGACGAGGACTTCCTGTTCGTCACGCAAGCGGTGATCGGCCCGTTGATCTGGCCAGTCAGCCTGTCAACGCTGCAGGCTCGACATGCTTGCACGAGCAGCGTACGCACGCTGGACCTTGCCGGTTACGTCGCGATCAACGCCCTGCGTTTCGTCGCGCCCAAGGGTCGGCAGATTCTTTACCTGCCCGGTGAAACCGATGCCTTTCAAGTAGTGGAAACCGTCACCGACCTGCACTTCTGGATCTTGCAGCGGATGAACACACTTGCGGCGCGCGAGACATTCCTTGCGCATTTCTCGCTGGCCGACCGGCAGCAGATCAACGCCAGCCTTGGTGACCTGATGAATCGCCTGGTGGCGACATGGGGCCGCTACGATCACTCGCTGATCAATCAGGACAACCGCGCGGTCAGCGGTGACGCCTTCATCTGGCTGAGTGATTCGACCCGCGCGGCGATGTTTGCCGAGGCCAGCCTGTCCCTGACCTCCAACGGTGACCTGCGCAAGCAGCTGTGGATCGGCTATCTCAGCGCCGGGGTCAAGGTATTCGGGCCAATGGCCGTGATCGGCTGGCCAATTGCATTGCCGGTGATCGGCGCCAGCATTGCCAACATGGGGCTGAACATCGATCAGGCGGTCAATGGCAAAACCGCCGCCGAGCGCAAGGCCGGGATTCTCGGCGCAGTCCTCAGCGGCATCGACATGCTGTTCAACCTGTTGGTACTCAAAGGCCCCGGATCGCTGGAGGAAGTTGGCCCGCAGATTGATGCTGCCGAAGCGACAGAGATGGCTGACCTGATTGAAAGTCAGCCGAAAAATCCGCAGCCGGTGACGCCGCAATCAGTACCCCTGCCCGATTCGCCCGCGACTCCCCACCCGGGCATACCGGAGTCGTTCAGGATCAACCGGGTCCTGGGTGAGGACACGCTGATCAACGATCCCGGAAAATTCCGTGGTATCCACAGACTGGCGTCCAATCCGTCGTCCGCGATCGTGCTCGACGACAATGCCTACTACGTACGCTTCGAACAAAACATCAACGGTCGTGGCACGTGGGCAATCATCGATCCGACCCGGCCCGAGGCATTTTCAGGTTCGATTCCCGTCCGGATGAACGCCGAAGGAAACTGGGAAGTTGCGCCCAGACCGGGGCTTCGCGGCGGTAGTGATGCGCCTATGATCGCGGGTGCAGGCGCAGTCAGTGAACCCGCAGTCGAACAGTGGGCGCAGACACCCGGCATCCATGTGCCTGGACTCGATGATCCGGCGATGCGCGCCTGGGCGCTCGGCGGCCCGGATCTGCAAGGCCAGTTCCGTCGGGCCTGGACGCTGGGAGGCATCGACATGCACAGTGTGATCCGACCCGAAACCGAAGCAGGCAATGCACTCATGCCGACTGCACATGAGGTCATCTCGTTAAGCGAGTTCGATCTGGCGCAGGAGCAACCGCGTGCGACGCTGATCAGCGATGCCACTGCCTGGTACGAACTGCATCCGCCTGTTCCACGCCCGCCGCTCACGACGCCGGCTCCCGTCGCCAGCCCGAGCAAGCTGCTCGAGTCCGCGCTGACGGAAAAACCCGGGCTGGTCATCGGCGAAAGCCGGGGCAGTATCGGCAGCAAGAAACTGCTCATCGAAGACATGCCCAATCTTGCCCGCAACGGTGTGAAGACCCTGTATCTGCAAGAACTGCTGGCCAACGTCAATCAACTGGATCTGGATGCTTTCGCCCGCACCGGGGAAATGTCCGAGGAACTGCAAAACTATCTGAGCCGAATCGACTTCAGGGCCGGCAATGACCCGGATGGCAAATTCAATCTCATGGCCTTGATCAAAGCCGCCAACGCCCAACGCATTCGGATTCAGGCGATCGACCTGTCGAGCACATACAACATCAACAAAGACTCAATGCAGCCCGTGCCCAACAGTCAGATGGCGCGCAGCTTTTTCGCCAGCGAGGTCATCCGCTTTCATCAGGAACTCAATGGTCCGGGCAAATGAGTGGCGCTGGTCAATCAGGAAAACATGAGCGCCTTCCGCGGCTATCAAGGCATCAGCGAGCAGACCGACGCCTTGAGCGTGCGTGTCGATGATGTGGCGCCCGGGCAGGCCCGGAGTATCGGCTCCGACCCTGGCCTGGCGGTGGAGTACGCCGATTACCCCGACTCTCCGGTCGAAGAACTGGCTGGCGGCCTCAGCGACCCCGACAGCATTCAGAACCTGATCAAAGGCGATTGGCGGGTGCAAGTGGAAACGCCTTGGGCGTACCGCCCCCCACAGGACCTGCGAGCACTGCTGCCGGAACCGGGGATGTTCACGTTTCAGCGCTACCGCAGCAGCCTGCTGGTGGTCTACCGAAATGCCGAGCGCCACATGGCCGACAGCGTGATCAGAATGACCCCTGCTGGCCGATTCAATCTTGACACACCGCTTGCCCCGGCCCCGGACTCGCTGACTGTGGACTCCCTGGATGAATTGAAACAGGCGCTGATCGAAAGAGGCCTGAAGCCGATGGGCTGGCCGCAAGTCAGCGTTGCCACGCTGCTGGAAGACGCTCCGCGTCCGGTCATTCCGCCAAGCTGGCAGGCCAATGAATTGCTGGACGGGATGACTCCGGTCAGCGAGCCAGGAAAATTCCAGGGTATTTATCTGCTCGATTCGAACCCCTCGACCGCCATCCTGATGGATGACACCGCCTATTACGTACGCTATGAAACCGACATCAATGGCAGCGGACACTGGGCGGTCATCGATCCCGAGCATCCCCACGGTTTTACTCGCTCGATCCCGGTACGCCTGAATCCTCAGGGTGAATGGGAAACCATGCCTCGCGCAGGGCTCAGCGGCGGTGGCAAGCCGTCGGCACTGGTCGGATCGAGCAGCCGCAGCCCGGTGACCGCACTGCCCGCTTCGCAATACGACGTACCTGCACCACTCAAGGCGCACCTGGAAGAAGGCGCAGCGGGACTGAATGACGAAGCCCTGCGTGATGTCTATGACAGCCTGAACGAGTTCGATGCCTATCGCGACTTCAAGGCCATTCGCAAGCGCCTGTATCGCGACGCGCTGGATTTTTACAGCACCTTGCGCCTGCCCGAACGTCCTCCCGTGCCAACCCTGGCGGCAGACGCGACAGCCGAAGAGATCATCGGGAAAATCCTTGAACATGCCCGAGGCCTGGTGCTCGGCGAGAGCCACACTGCCATCGGCAGCAAACAATGGCTGATCGAGAACATGCAATTGCTCGCCAGCAAACAGGTGAAGAGCCTGTACATGGAGCACCTGCTGACCGACTTCCACCAAGCCGCGCTGGACGAGTTCTTCCAAACCGGCAGCATGCCGACAAAACTCGAGGCCTATCTCAAGGCGCTCGACGTCGGCAACATGACCGATCCGCTGGAACGCTATACGTTTCTGGAGTTGGTCAAGGAAGCCGGAAAACAGGGCATTCATGTGCAAGCCATCGATTGCATGGCGAGTTACCGGCTCAACGGCATGTACCTGCCTTTGGGCAACGAAACCGCGCGGCAAAAGATGATGAATTATTTCGCCCGCCTGATGATCCGCGCTGACCAGTCCGCACGCGGCGCGCACAAATGGGTGGCGCTGATGGGCAACTCTCACTCCAACACTTTTGAAGGGGTTGCCGGCGTCAGCGAACTGGAGGAGGCAATCGGCATTCGCGTCGAGGACGTCCCCGAAGGGGCTTCCCGGGGCATCGAAGTCGATCCGGGGAAAATCCTGCCACTGGGCGGTACGGCGCATGATCGTTCGGCGCTGGTCAGAGGCGACCTGCGCCTGCAAATCGAAACCCCCTGGACCGCACACACCATGACGGAATTCGAGACCCTGCTGCCTCGCTACGGCATGTACTCCCTCAAGCAGCAACCCAACATGACATTCATTGTGCATCGCAGCCGCACGGGAGAGCTGGTGCGAACCGTCATCGGCACCGAAGGCAAACGTTTCTACATCGAACGTCCCGGCTGGCCTTCGGTGAGCGGTAAACGCTACCCGAGCATGAAAGCGCTGCTGCAGGCACTGGATGATTTGGGTATGCAACTGGGCGGCTGGTCACAACCGCTGTAACGCAAAAACAGAAAAGCCGTGTGAAACGGATTTCACACGGCTTTTCGGTTGCAGCGATCAAGCCTTTACGGCTTGCGTGGGATCACTCCCACTCGATAGTCGCCGGCGGCTTGCTCGACACGTCGTAAGTGACGCGCGAAATACCTTCGATTTCATTGATGATGCGGCCGGATACGGTTTCCAGCAGTTCGTAAGGCAGGTGAGCCCAACGTGCGGTCATGAAGTCGATGGTTTCCACGGCACGCAGGGCCACGACCCAGGCGTAACGACGGCCATCGCCGACCACGCCAACCGATTTCACTGGCTGGAACACCACGAAGGCCTGGCTGACCTTGTGGTACCAGTCGGCTTTGCGCAGTTCTTCGATGAAGATGTGGTCGGCGCGACGCAGCAGGTCGGCGTATTCCTTCTTCACTTCGCCGAGGATGCGTACGCCCAGACCCGGGCCCGGGAATGGGTGACGGTAGACCATGTCGTACGGCAGGCCCAGTTCCAGACCCAGACGACGGACTTCGTCCTTGAACAGTTCGCGCAGTGGCTCGACCAGTTTCAGGTTCATCTCTTCCGGCAGGCCGCCCACGTTGTGGTGCGACTTGATCACGTGGGCCTTGCCGCTTTTCGCGCCAGCCGACTCGATCACGTCCGGGTAGATGGTGCCCTGAGCCAGGTACTTGATGTTGTCCAGCTTGCAGGATTCGGCATCGAACACGTCGATGAAGGTACGGCCGATGATCTTGCGCTTCTTCTCCGGGTCGGCTTCGCCGGCCAGGTTATTGAGGAACTGCTCTTCGGCGTTGGCGCGGATCACCTTGACGCCCATGTTCTCGGCGAACATGGCCATCACTTGCTCGCCTTCGTGCAGACGCAGCAGGCCGTTGTCGACAAAGACGCAGGTCAGCTGATCGCCGATGGCCTTGTGCAGCAGCGCCGCAACCACCGAGGAGTCAACGCCGCCGGACAGACCCAGCAGTACGTTGTCAGTGCCGACCTGTGCGCGGATGTTGGCGATGGCGTCTTCCGCGATCTTCGACGGGGTCCACAGGGCTTCACAGCCGCAGATGTCGAGCACGAAACGCGACAGGATGCGGCCGCCCTGCTTGGTGTGGGTCACTTCCGGGTGGAACTGCACGCCGTAGTAAGCGCGTTCGTCGTTGAACATGCCGGCGATCGGGCAGCTCGGGGTGCTGGCCAGGATGTGGAAGTCTTCCGGCATTTTGGTGACCTTGTCACCGTGGCTCATCCATACGTCGAGGCCGAACAGGCCGTCGGCGTCGATGTGGTCTTCGATGCCGTCGAGCAGGCGGCTCTTGCCGACCACGTCAACGCGGGCGTAACCGAACTCACGCAGCTCGGAACCTTCAACCTTGCCGCCCAGTTGCTCGGCCATGGTCTGCATGCCGTAGCAGATACCGAAGACCGGCACGCCCAGATCAAACACGGCCTGCGGGCAACGCGGGCTGTTGGCTTCGTGCACGGACTCGGGGCCGCCGGCGAGGATGACGCCTTTAGGGGCGAATTCGCGGATCGCCTCTTCGTCCATGTCGAACGGGTGCAGTTCGCAGTACACGCCGATCTCGCGCACGCGGCGGGCAATCAGTTGGGTGTATTGCGAGCCGAAGTCGAGGATCAGGATGCGGTGAGCGTGAATGTCGAGGGCCATGATTCAGTCTCGTCTTAAGTAATTCAGAAACAGTCGTGATTCAGAAACAACTCGGGGCTGAATAAAACAGCCCCGGTTGCTTGATGTTTTGCTAGAAGCCTCAACCTACGCGGTAGTTTGGCGCTTCTTTGGTGATCTGCACGTCGTGAACGTGGGATTCGGCCATACCGGCACCGGTGATCCGCACGAACTCAGGCTTGGTACGCATTTCTTCGATGTCGGCGCTGCCGGTGTAACCCATCGAGGAACGCAGACCGCCCATCAACTGGTGGATAATCGCCGTCAGGGTGCCTTTGTACGGCACGCGACCTTCGATACCTTCCGGAACCAGTTTCTCGGCGCCTGCCGAGGAGTCCTGGAAGTAACGGTCGGACGAGCCTTGCGCCTGGGACATGGCGCCCAGCGAACCCATGCCGCGATAAGCCTTGTACGAACGGCCCTGGAACAGTTCGATCTCGCCCGGGGCTTCTTCAGTACCGGCGAACATCGAACCCATCATCACGCAAGAGGCACCAGCGACGATGGCCTTGGACAGGTCACCGGAGAAACGGATGCCGCCGTCGGCGATCAACGGCACGCCAGTGCCTTCGAGGGCTGCGGCGACGTTGGCGATGGCACTGATTTGCGGCACGCCGACACCGGCGACGATACGGGTGGTGCAGATCGAACCAGGGCCGATACCGACCTTGACTGCGTCGGCGCCAGCTTCGGCCAGAGCCTTGGCGGCGGCACCGGTGGCGATGTTGCCGCCGATCACCTGCACTTCAGGGAAATGCTCTTTGACCCAGCGAACGCGGTCGATCACGCCCTTGGAGTGACCGTGTGCGGTGTCGACCACCACCACGTCCACACCGGCGTTGACCAGCGCAGCAACGCGGTCACCGGTGTCTTTACCGGTACCGACGGCAGCACCAACGCGCAGACGACCTTGATCGTCCTTGCTGGCCAGCGGGTAAGCCTTGGCTTTTTCGATGTCTTTGACGGTCATCATGCCTTTGAGGGCAAACTTGTCGTCGACGATCAGGACTTTTTCCAGGCGGTGCTTGTGCAGCAGCTCGCGGACTTCGTTCTTGTCGGCGCCTTCACGCACGGTGACCAGACGCTCTTTAGGCGTCATCACTTCACGTACGGTGGCTTCCATACGGGTTTCGAAGCGTACGTCACGGGAAGTGACGATGCCGACCAGGTCGCCATCGTGCAGTACCGGAACGCCGGAAATGTTGTGCATGCGGGTCAGTTCGAACAGGTCACGCACCGTGGCATCAGCCTCGATGGTGATCGGATCCTTGACGACGCCGGCTTCGAACTTCTTGACCTTGCGCACTTCGGCAGCTTGCTGCTCGATGGTCATGTTCTTGTGGATAATGCCGATGCCACCTTCCTGAGCCATGGCGATTGCCAGACGGGCTTCAGTGACGGTATCCATGGCGGCAGAAACCAGAGGAATGTTCAGCTCGATGCCACGGGTAAGGCGGGTCTTGAGACTGACTTCGTTAGGAAGCACCTCGGAATAACCGGGCACTAGGAGAATGTCGTCGAATGTCAGAGCTTCTTGGCTGATACGCAGCATCGCGGGGGCTCCCGAGCGGGAAAATGGAAGCGCGCCATTATAGTCAGACACCCCCTGCTGTTCAATGTAAAACTCAGCTTAATATCAATGTTGCTGATATACGGAGACCCCCGCCGCTACAGCTCCACCTTGACCCAAGAGACAGGTTGGTCGAGCCAATCGGCGAACTCATCGATAAAACTCTGCTTGAAGCCTGCTTCCAGCCAGTTGTTGAAGATGAAACCCAGGTTGGAAAACGCACATTCCTGCAAAAACAGAAAACCGTTGATGTCATCTTCGTGCCCGCATTCCGGACAGGTGAAGTTGTCGGTGCGGCCTGGAAACCAGTCTTCCAGGCTCTCGAACAACGCTTCGCCGACTTCGCGGCGGCACTCGGCGCACCCGGCTTCTTCGAGAAAACCCTTGGCCGGGGTGTAGATGCAGCGCTTGGTGACGATCTCCAGGCCGTTGATGGGTTCACCGAAAGGCAAAGCCTGCGGGTGCAGCACCACGGCGCGCGCGCCATCGGCGATCGCGTACGCCATGCGATTGCCGGTGCGGCCGCAGGTGCTCAGTTCTTCCTTGACGATATTCTTGCGAACCAGCCAGCGCAGGATCGCCCGCGCCCTAGGCTCGTGGACCGGCAGGGTGGAGATTTTCGGGACGATGATGCTTTGCGAATTCATGGATAGTCCTGCGGTATGGCTTCTGACGCCTTCGCGGGCAAGCCCGCTCCCACAGGGATATGCGTTCCAATGTGGGAGCGGGCTTGCCCGCGAAGGGGCCCTAAAGGCCGGCAGCTTAATCCCTGACGAAATCCGGTCAAGTACTCACGCCATACTAATAATGTAGCGTCCGATCAACGCAATCCCGCTCGCCAGCACCAGCCACGTCACCAGCCGCACAAACGCCTCGCGCGACAATCTCATGGTCACCCGCCGCCCGATCCACAGCCCCAGCGCCATGGCCGGCAACAGACACACCGCCAGCATCAACAAGGGTAGCTCGGCGTACACCCCGGCGATGGCGAACAGACTCAAACGCACCACCGTGCTGCAACTGATCAGTGCACTTTGCGTGGCCCGGGCCGCGTCCTTGGGCAAACGGCTGTTGAGATAGATCGCGTATAAAAAGCCGCCGCTGCCAAACAGCGCGCCAAACAACCCGCCCACCGTGCCCATCGGCAGCGCCCATGCGGCGGACAGCTGGGTCGGCCGGGCTTTCACCCACAGGCTGTAAATCGCGTAAGCGCTGATGAACAGCCCCATCAACAGCAGCAACAGATCGGATTTGAGGTTAAGCAGGAAAATCACCCCCAACGTGCACCCCACCGCCATGCACGGCAGCAGCCGCAACAACTCGGGTTTCGCCACGTCCCGGCGCGAGGGCAGCAGATTGCCGAATGCCGCGACGAAATCCAGCAGCACCAGCAGCGGCACGATCTTCGACAGCGGCATGAACAGAATCAGAATCGGCCCCGCGACCAGCGCCGTACCGAACCCGGCAATCCCGAAGACGATATAGGCCAGCGCGACACCGAAGCCGATCACCGCCCAACCGCCAGCGCCCCACGTCCACTCGCTCAACAAACCCGCCACACTCATCGATCCGCTTCCTTTATAAGCCTGAGATGACTTTAGCCAGCGCCAAGCCTTGCGACTAATATGTTCAAAGCCACCCACTCATCTCGAAAAGGCATACCTGGTGCTTTCAACCCGTCAACTGCGCTACTTCGTGGAAATCGCCGAAAGCGGCAGCTTCAGTGCAGCGGCAGAACGCCTGTTCATCGCGCAGTCGGCGCTGAGCCGGCAGATCAAGGACATGGAAACCCGCCTGCAAACCCCGCTGTTCGAACGTACCGCACGCCAGCCCCGACTGACCGCCGCTGGCGAGGCTTTTTTGCCCCGGGCCAGAAACCTGCTCAATGAACTGAGCAAAGCCAGCGCGATGGCAACCGAAGTCGGCAACGGCCAGTTGGGCACGCTGCGTCTGAGTCATTCCAGCACCGTGTCGATCAGCGGGCATTTATTGGGTCGGATCAGCACATATCTGAATCAGCAGCAGGGCGTGTCGCTCGACATCGGCAAGCTTTCCTCCGAGGCACAGCTTGAGGAACTCGCTGAAGGACGTCTGGATATCGGCCTGTTACGCCTGCCCGTTTTGCGCCAGCGCGAGGGCATTCGGATCGTGCCGCTGTTCACCGAGCGCTTGCTGCTGGCGGTGCCGAACGATCATCGACTGGCCGATGCATCCTCCATCGAACTGGCGCAACTGCAAGACGAAGCCTTTATATCGATCCCGCATCCACAGCGCGGCGGCCTCAGCTATCTGTGTGCCGACCTGTGCATGCGCCAGGGCTTCTTCCCCAAAGCGGCGCGGGTGATGTCGCGCAAGACCACGCAGTTGCAACTGATCCAGGCTGGATTCGGCATCGCCCTGTTGCCCGAATCGATGCAGGACATTGCCCCCGGCGGCGTACGATTTCTGCCGCTGAGCGATCCCGATTGCCAAAGCACCGTGGCCCTCGCCTATCGCCAGAACCCCACGCCACTGATTCAACACTTCATCCAGACCTTCACAAATCCTCCCTACAAGGGTTTTGTGTTGGGTCATGGTGATCGGTAGGCGAATGCCTTTAAACTGCGCCCCATGATTAAAGATCCCTTTGCAAGACTTGGCCTGGACCGTGAAGTCCTGACCGTCAGCCAGCTCAACGGCCGCGCGCGGGTGTTGCTCGAAGACGTGTTCAGCAACATCTGGGTCGAAGGCGAAATCTCCAACCTCGCCCGCCCGGCGTCCGGCCATGTGTATTTCACCCTCAAGGACAGCGGTGCGCAGGTGCGTTGCGCGCTGTTCCGCAATAATGCGGCGCGGGTGCGTCAGGCGTTGAAGGACGGCCTGGCCGTGAAAGTGCGCGGCAAGGTCTCGCTGTTCGAAGGGCGCGGCGACTATCAGCTGATTCTCGATACCGTGGAGCCGGCCGGTGACGGCGCGCTGCGCCTGGCCTTCGACGCACTGAAGGAAAAGCTCAGCGCCGAAGGTCTGTTCAGTGCGGAACGCAAAGTGCCCCTGCCGGCGCATCCGCAACGCATCGGCATCATCAGTTCGCCGACCGGCGCGGTGATTCGCGACATCATCAGCGTGTTCCGCCGCCGGGCGCCGCAGGTGCAACTGACGCTGATCCCGACTGCCGTGCAGGGTCGTGAAGCCACCGCGCAAATCGTCCGTGCGCTGAAAATGGCTGACGCCCGGGGTTTCGACGCACTGATCCTCGCCCGTGGCGGCGGTTCGCTGGAAGACCTCTGGTGCTTCAACGAAGAAGCCGTGGCCCGCGCGGTCGATGCCTGCGTGACGCCGATTGTCAGCGCCGTCGGGCATGAAACCGATGTGTCGATCAGTGACTTCGTGGCTGACGTGCGCGCCCCAACGCCCTCCGCCGCCGCCGAACTGCTGGCCCCGGATTCGAGCCACCTGACCCGTCAGGTGGAAAGCCTGCACCGGCGTCTGGTGATGCGCATGCGCGACCGGCTGATGCGCGATCGTCTGCGCCTGGAAGGCATGGCCCGCCGTCTGCGCCACCCCGGCGAACGCCTGCGCCAGCAAGCGCAACGCCTGGATGACCTGGACATGCGCATGCGCCGGGCTTTCGAGCGCCAACTGAATACCCGCCGCGAACGTCTGATCCGTCTGGAAACCCGCCTCGCCGGGCAGCATCCGGGTCGGCAACTGGCGATGCTGCGCCAACGCCTCGACAGCCTCGCCGAACGCCTGCCGCGCGCCATGCGCGAAGGCCTGAAAAACCGTCGCCTGCAACTGCACAGCCAGATGCAGACGCTGCATGTGGTCAGTCCGCTGGCGACCCTCGGCCGTGGCTACAGCATTCTGCTCGATGAGCGCGGGCACGCGATCCGTAATGCCGCGCAGACCCAAACCGGCCAGCGCCTGAAAGCAAAACTGGGCGAAGGCGAACTGCAAGTGCGCGTCGAGGACAACCACCTGACGCCCGTCACCCTTTCTTTACTGGACTGATCCATGCCGCGTTTTTTCGCTCCGTTATTGTTGCTGTGCCTGACCACCTTCAACGCCCACGCCGACAGCTACATCACCCGTCTGCTGAACAAACCGGTGCCGGGCGGCGTGGCGGTGGTCGATCTGGGCAGCGCCGCGCAGGCACCAAAAGCCACCTATCAGGGCAAACCGGTGCTGGTGGTGAAAGAACAGAACAACTGGCTGGCGATTGTCGGCGTGCCGCTGACGGTCAAACCCGGCAGCCAGCAGATCAGCAGCGGTGGGCGCAATTTGCCGTTCACCGTCGGCAACAAGAAATACCCGGAACAGCACATCACCCTGAAGAACACTCAGCAGGTCAATCCGAACCCGGCCAACCTCAAGCGCATCGAAGGTGAACTGGCCGAGCAGATCAAGGCTTACCGCAGCTTCAGCCCGAACACCCCGAGCAACCTGCTGCTGGACAAACCGGTCAACGGGCCGCTGTCGAGCAAGTTCGGTGTGCGCCGTTTCTTCAATGGCGAAGAACGCAACCCGCACGCCGGCCTCGACTTTGCAGTGCCGGCCGGCACGCCGATCAAGACTCCGGCGGCGGGCAAGGTGATTCTCACCGGCAACTACTTCTTCAACGGCAACACGGTGTTTGTCGATCACGGCCAGGGCTTTATCAGCATGTTCTGCCACATGTCGAAAATCGACGTGAAGGTCGGCGATCAACTGGCCCGTGGCGCAGTGGTGGGCAAGGTCGGTTCGACCGGCCGGGCGACCGGGCCGCACATGCACTGGAACATCAGCTTGAACGATGCGCGGGTGGATCCGGCGATTTTCATTGGGGCGTTCCAGCCCTGAATTTGGTGTTGAGGCCACGGGCCTCTTCGCGGGCAAGCCCGCTCCCACAGGTTTTTCGGGTGTACATAATATTCGTGTGCGACACGGACACTGTGGGAGCGGGCTTGCCCGCGAATGCGGTCTACCCAATCCGAAAATATTGCTGACACCCGACCAACATCAATTGCGCCCCAATCTAACCTCACGCAAACATCAATAAGAACCACCGACTTAAACGCAATAAAATTCTGCAAAACCCGGTATTTCGAGTATTCCTCTCAATTTTTTTCGACTGCTTGCCATCCTCTCCCCTCGCGGTTAGGGTTGAAGGCATGAAAACCTCTCACACCCTTATTCAGCTTCGCCAGCACCGCAGCCTGTGCCTCGTCAGCGCACGACTGCCGGGCTGAATCGCTGCGCCTCGTCCCAAGCTGTTCCCCGAACATTCGTTCCACCGGCAGGCCGCCTCTTTTCGGCCCAGACAATAAGGAGTTTCCCGATGAGCATGCTCAAAGACCCGTCTTCGAAATACCGCGCGTTCCCCGTCATCAATCTGCCGGATCGCACCTGGCCATCGAAAACCATCGACGCCGCGCCGATCTGGTGCAGTTCCGACCTGCGTGACGGCAACCAGTCGCTGATCGAGCCAATGGACGCGGTGAAGAAGCTGCGCTTCTGGAAAACCCTCGTTCAGGTGGGTGTGAAGGAAATCGAAGCCTCATTCCCGGCCGCTTCGCAGACCGACTTCGACTTCGTGCGCACCCTGATCGAAGAAGGCCACATCCCGGACGACACCACCATTCAGGTGCTGACCCAGGGCCGTGAAGACTTGATCGAGCGCACCTTCGAATCCCTGCGCGGGGCGAAGAAAGCCATCGTTCACCTGTACAACGCCACCTCGCCTTCCTTCCGTCGTATCGTCTTCAATCAGGACAAGGACGGCATCAAGGCCATCGCAGTCAGCGCCGCCAAGCTGTTCGTCAAATACGCGGCGATGCAGCCGGACACCGAGTGGACGTTCGAATACTCGCCGGAAACCTTCAGCGCCACCGAATTGGAATTTGCCAAGGAAGTCTGTGACGCAGTGATCGAGGTCTGGAACCCGACGCCTGAGCACAAGATGATCCTCAACCTGCCGGCCACCGTTGAATGCGCGACGCCGAACGTCTACGCCGACCAGATCGAATGGTTCGGCCGCAACATCAACCGTCGTGACAGCGTGATCATCAGCCTGCACACCCACAACGACCGTGGCACCGGCGTTGCCGCCACCGAACTGGGCCTGATGGCCGGCGCGGATCGCGTCGAAGGCTGCCTGTTCGGCAACGGCGAGCGCACCGGTAACGTCGACCTCGTTACTGTGGCACTGAACATGTACACCCAGGGCGTTGACCCTGAGCTGGACTTCTCCGACATCGACGGCGTGCGCAAAGTCGTCGAAGAGTGCAACCAGATCCAGGTGCACCCGCGTCACCCGTACGTCGGCGACCTGGTGCACACCGCATTCTCCGGCTCGCACCAGGACGCGATCCGCAAGGGCTTCGCCCAGCAGAAACCGGATACCCTGTGGGAAGTGCCGTACCTGCCGATCGACCCGGCCGACATCGGTCGCAGCTACGAGGCCGTGATTCGTGTGAACAGCCAGTCGGGCAAGGGCGGCATCGCCTACCTGCTGGAGCAGGAATACGGCATCAGCCTGCCGCGTCGCATGCAGATCGAGTTCAGCCAGGTGGTGCAGCGGGAAACCGATCGCCTCGGCCTGGAAATGACCGCCAAGCAGATCCACTCGTTGTTGATCAGCGAATACCTGCAAGCCAACACCCCGTACGCGCTGGTCAGCCATCGCCTGCAGGAAGAAAACGGCAATAGCGCCGTCGAGGTGGAAGTGGCAAGCAAGGGTCAGGGCGAAACCAACCTGCACTGGCGCGGCAAGGGCAACGGTGCGCTGGAAGCACTGGTGGCCGGCCTGCCGATTCCGGTGGAGATCATGGACTACAACGAACACGCGATCGGCGCGGGCACCAACGCCAAAGCGGCGGCGTACATCGAGCTGCGGGTGAACGGTGAGCGTGCGGTGCACGGCGTGGGCATCGATGAAAACATCACCACCGCCAGCTTCAAGGCGCTGTTCAGTGCGCTGAACCGCTCGTTGAGCCAGCCTGAGGCGAAAGCGGCTTAAGTCCTTCGCTGACATGCAAAAGGCCCTGGAGTGTGAACTCTGGGGCCTTTTTGTTTAGATCAAAAGATCGCAGCCTTCGGCAGCTCCTACATCGGGACAGCGTACCTCCTGTAGGAGCTGCCGAAGGCTGCGATCTTTGTTTTTCAGGTGAACTCGAAGGTATCCGCATCCAGATTCGCCGGGAAGCGCTCGCGATACGCCGCCAATGGCGCGGCCTCCAGCACAACCTTGAACACGCCGTCCGCCTCCCCCGCCGCCAGCAACGTCTCGCCCTGGAAATCCAGCACCTGACTGTCGCCGGTATAAGCGAAGCCCTTGCCGTCGGTGCCGATCCGGTTCACCGCCGCCACGTAGCACAGGTTTTCAATCGCCCGCGCCGGCAACAAGCGGTTCCAGTGCAGACGCCGTGCACCCGGCCAGTTGGCGGTGTACAGCAGCAGATCGGTGTCTTGCGCATCGCGACTCCACACCGGGAAGCGCAGGTCGTAGCAAATCAGCGGGCGGATACGCCAGCCCTTGAGTTCGAACTGCACCTGGCGCTCGCCGGGGGTGTAGTGATTGTGCTCGCCGGCCATGCGGAACAAATGGCGCTTGTCGTAATGCCAGACTTCGCCGTCCGGGCGTGCCCACAGCAAGCGATTGCGATGGCTGCCATCCGCCGCCTGAATGATCACGCTGCCGGTGATCACCGCATTGAGCTTTGCAGCCTGGGCCTTCATCCACTTGCTGGTCGGGCCGTGCTCGGCTTCAGCGAGGGTTTCCGATTCCATGGAGAAGCCGGTGGTGAACATCTCCGGCAGGATAATCAGATCCGCGCCTCGGGCCTGCTCCAGCAGCACCTCGAAGTGCTCGAGGTTGGCCTGACGGTCATGCCAGGCCAGGCTGGTCTGGATCAGCGCCAGATTGAGATCGGGCAATGCACTCAGATCACGCATAGTTTTGCCGCCGCTTCACGCAACGTCTCCTCGCGTTTGGCAAAGCACAGGCGCACCAGGCGCTGGCCTTGCGGTGGATTCTGATAGAACACCGACACCGGAATGCTCGCCACGCCGTGCTCGCGGGTCATCCAGATCGCCATGTCGACATCGTTCAAGTCAGGGCGAATCTGCGAATAGTCGACCAACTGGAAATACGTGCCGGTGACGCGGGTAAAGGTGAAGCGCGACGGCGCCAGCAGATCGCAGAACAGGTCACGCTTGGCCTGATAGAAACCCGGCAGCTCTTCAACGTGTTCCGGGTGTTCGGCCATGTAATCGGCCAAGGCGTATTGCAGCGGCGTGACACCGCAGAAACTGACGTACTGGTGCACCTTGCGCAGCTCGGCGGTCAGCGCCGGCGGTGCAACCACGTAACCGGTTTTCCAGCCCGTCACGTGGTAAGTCTTGCCGAACGAGCTGACCACAAATGCGCGCTGGTACAGCTCTTCGTGAGCCAACACGCTGACATGCGGCACACCGTCGAACACCAGGTGTTCGTACACCTCGTCGCTGATCAGGTAGATGTCACGACCACGGATCAATTCCGCCAGTTGATCCAGTTCGGCACGGCTGATCAGTGCACCGCTCGGGTTGTGCGGGGTGTTGATGACGATCATTTTCGTGCGCGGGCTGAGGGCCGCGGCGAGCTTGTCGAAATCGATGGAGAAATCATCCGGATTCAACTGCACATGCACGCAGCGACCGCCCGCCAACTGCGTCGCCGGGTCATAGCTGTCGTAGCACGGGTCGAACACGATGACTTCGTCGCCGCTGTGGATAACCGCCTGAATCGCACAAAAGATTGCCTGGGTCGCGCCCGGCGTCACGGTCACTTCACTGTCGGCATCGACTTTCACGCCATAGCTGCGGGCGATTTTCGCCGCGATCTGCTCGCGCAACGCCGGCAGGCCGGTCATCGGTGAATATTGATTGTGGCCGCTGGCGATATGCCGACCGACCGCGTCACGCAGGGACTGCGGGCCGTCGAAATCAGGAAAACCCTGGGACAGGTTGATCGCTCCGGTCTGCGCCGCGAGCTGAGACATCTGCGTGAAAATAGTGATGCCGACATTCGGCAGCTTACTGGTGATCATCGAGGGGTTCCCTGCTCTACACCCGGCTCTGACGGCGGCGCGGGAGAGCCCGAGAATAGCCCATCCGGCGCCCATAAAAAAAGGGCGCCCAACTGAGCACCCTTCTTTCATTTATAGCGCAGCAACCTTGTGGCGAGGGGATTCATCCCCGATCGGCTGCGAAACAGTCGCAAACCCTATGACAGGTATTTGGAGTCGCTTCGCAACCCGTCGGGGATAAATCCCCTCACCACAGGATCACTTCTTGTCGCGGCGTTTCTTGCTGGCTTTCTTGTTGTGCGACATCAAGCGACGCTTCTTGTTGACCTGGCGGTCGGTCAGCGTGTTCTTGTTGCCTTCGTACGGGTTCTCGCCACCTTTGAACTCGATGCGGATCGGCGTACCGACCAGCTTCAGCACACGGCGGTAAGTGTTCTCCAGATAGCGCACATACGACTTCGGCACTTTCTCGATCTGGTTACCGTGGATCACGATGATCGGCGGGTTCGCACCACCCAGGTGAGCGTAACGCAGCTTGATCCGGCGGCTGTTGACCATCGGCGGCTGGTGCTCGCTGACCGCATCTTCGAGAATCTGCGTCAGGCGGCTGGTCGGCCAGCGGGTGACCGCGGACTTGAACGAGTTCTGCACCGAGGCGTAGAGGTTGCCCACGCCAGTGCCGTGCAATGCCGAAATAAAGTGAATATCGGCGAAGTCGACAAAGAACAGACGACGCTGCAGCTCGACCTTGACGTAGTCGCGCTCGCTCGGGGTCATGCCGTCCCATTTGTTGATCGCGATCACTAGCGCACGACCTGCTTCAAGGGCAAAGCCCAGCAGGTTGAGGTCGTGATCGACCACGCCTTCGCGGGCGTCCATCACGAAGATCACCACGTTGGCGTCTTTGATCGCCTGCAGGGTTTTGACCACGGAGAATTTTTCGACTTCTTCGTGGATCTTGCCGCGCTTGCGCACACCAGCGGTGTCGATCAGCGTGTACTTCTCGTCGTTACGCTCGAACGGGATGTAGATACTGTCGCGGGTGGTGCCGGGCTGGTCATAAACGATCACCCGGTCTTCACCGAGCATGCGGTTGACCAGGGTCGACTTGCCGACGTTCGGACGGCCGATGATGGCGATCTTGATCCCGTCTTTTTCGCTCGGGCCAGGAATGCGCTTGGCTTCCTCGCCTTCGGCGACGATCTCTTCCTCTTCGCCTTCCTGCGGCTCGTCTTCGTCACGCGGGAAATCGCTCAGTGCCGCTTCCAGCAGTTGAGTGATACCACGGCCGTGGGCACCGGCGATCGGGATCGCGTGGCCCATGCCCAGCGGGGCGAATTCGGCGCGGGCCATTTCCGGGTCGATGTTGTCGACCTTGTTGGCAACCACGTGGGAACGCTTGTTACGCTTGCGCAAGTGTTCGGCGATCATCTGGTCGGCGGCGGTGAAACCGGCCTTGGCATCTACCAGGAACAGCACAACATCCGCTTCTTCAATGGCCAGCAGCGACTGCTCGGCCATTTTTTCGTCCATACCGTGTTCGTCACCGGAGATACCACCGGTGTCGATCAGAATGTAGGAACGCCCTTGCCACTTGGCCTCACCGTACTGGCGATCACGGGTCAGACCGGACAAGTCGCCAACGATGGCGTCACGCGTCCTGGTCAGGCGGTTGAACAAGGTGGATTTGCCGACGTTCGGTCGGCCCACCAGGGCGATTACGGGAACCATGCGGCTCTCCACTTCGTTATTTCAGAAAATACAAAAGCCGCTGCGAGGCAGCGGCTGGTGCTCGGGGCAACGCCGGGTAGCGCTGCAAGCCCCGGAAATCCGGGGCCGCTTGGGGTTTAACCCCAAGCATAGTTGTTACTTGATGGTCAGGGCTTCCAGTTTGCCGCTGTTGCCATACACATAGATCGTGTTGCCCACCACCAGCGGACGGGCACGCAGGCCGTCACTGTCGATACGCTCACGACCCACAAAACGACCGTCCACCTGGCTCAACAGGTGCAGGTAACCTTCCAGGTCACCGACGGCTACGTAGCTGGAGAACACTTCCGGAGCCGACAGTTGGCGGCGAGCCAGCGAGTCGTTGCTCCACAGTGCAGTGGTCGAACGCTCGTCAACGCCTTCAACGGTGCCCGAAGACAGGCTGACGTAGACGTTGCCGAAACCTTGCGCAACACCGGCATAGCTCGACGCATCGCGCTGCCACAGTTGACGGCCGCTCTGCAGATCGAGTGCCGCGACGCGGCCCTGATAGCTGGCAACGTAGAGGGTTTCGCCGGACAGCAGCAGACCGCCGTCGATGTCGACCACGCGCTCCAGTTCCGAACGACCGGTTGGAATCGCGACCCGTTGTTCCCACACCGGCACGCCGTTGGAAATGTCCAGGGCAACCACTTTACCGGTCGACAGGCCAGCCACCGCGAGGCGGTTGGTCACGACGGGGGCGCTGGTGCCGCGCAAGGTCAGGACCGCAGGGGTGCTGTCGTAGGTCCAGCGACGGTCGCCGGTGGCAGCGTCCAGACCGATCAGACGATCGTCCTGGGTCTGTACCACGACAACGTCACCGTTGTTGGCCGGCGGCGCGAGCACTTCGCTGGAAACCCGGGCGCGCCACTTCTCTTCGCCGTTGATGGCGTCGAGGGCAACGATTTCACCCTTGAGGGTACCGATGGTGACCAGACCGTAACCCACGCCAACGGCGCCGGAGACAGGCAGTTCAAGATCCTTTTTCCACTTCACGTCGCCATTGCTGCGATCCATGGCCATCAGCACGCCGGTCACGTCGGCGGCGTAGATGGTGTCACCATCGATCGCCGGCACCAGCATGTTGTAGGTTTCGCCCTGACCGTCACCGATCGAACGGCTCCACTGCTTTTGCAGAACCACTTCTTCTTTGAAGTCGGTCAGCTCGGCCGGTGGCAGTTCTTTTTTGCTGTTGCTGCTGCAACCCGCGGCCAGAATGGCCAGAGCCAGCAATGCTGCATGCTTCCAACGGATCACGTCACGCATCCCCTTTGGCCAGGTCGTCGAGCTTGATTTGAAGGCCACCGACTGCCGCTTCATCCGACAGTGCCGCCTTGGCTTTTTGATACGCGGTGTTCGCCTCGTCGGTACGACCCAGCTGAACCAGCAGATCACCCTTGAGTTCTTCGCGAGTGGCCAGGAACGCCTTGTCGGCATCGCCGTCGAGCAGCTTCAGGGCTTCATCAGCCTTGTTCTGCGCACCCAGCACTTGGGCCAGACGCTGACGGGCGATTTCGCCCAGCGCCGGGTTGGCCGGCTTGGCAACGATGGCTTTGAGTTCGGTCGCGGCGTCGTCCAGCTTGCCGCTGTCGACCGCTACTTTGGCCACGAACAGGCTGCCGTACTGCGCGTACGCGGTGCCGCCGAATTCGCTGTTGAGCTTGCCGGCCAGATCCGCAACGCGGGCAGCGTCAGGCTTGCCGTCCGGGGTCAGCGTGGTTTCCAGCAGTTGCTGATAGAGCACCGAGGCGCCTTGCGACTGGTTGCTCTGATACTTGTGAAAAGCCTGCCAGCCGAACACGATGACCAGCGCCAACAGGCCGCCGGTGACCAGAGGTTTGCCGTTGCGTGTCCACCAGTCCTTCAAATCCGCCAACTGTTCGTCTTCGGTACTCGACACCCCAATACTCCTTAATCGCTAAATCGGCTGTTTGGACAGCTTCAACCCTGCACGACGCAGGTGGCCAGGTGAGCGGCGAGCGCATCCCAGGCAATGCTTTGTTGTTCGCCCTGGCCACGCAGGGGTTTGAAACCTACCACTTGCTGGGCCATTTCGTCGTCACCCAGGATCAGTGCATACAACGCACCGCTCTTGTCGGCTTTCTTGAACTGGCTTTTGAAGCTGCCGGCGCCGGCATTGACTTGCAGACGCAGGTTTGGAAGCTGGTCACGCACACGCTCGGCCAGGGCCAGACCGGCCAGTTCGGCTTGCTCGCCAAAGGCGCAGAGGTAGACATCGACTTGACGGGAGATTTCTTCCGGGATCTGCTCCAGGGTTTCGAGCATCAACACCAGACGCTCGATGCCCATGGCGAAACCCACGCCGGTAGTCGGCTTGCCGCCCATCTGCTCGACCAGACCGTCGTAACGACCGCCCGCGCAGACCGTGCCCTGAGCGCCGAGCTTGTCGGTGACCCATTCGAATACGGTTTTGCTGTAATAATCGAGGCCGCGCACCAGTTTCGGGTTGAGCACGTACGGGATGCCAACCGCGTCCAGACGCGCCTTCAGACCTTCGAAGTGCGCACGGGACTCGTCGTCCAGGTAGTCCGCCATCTTCGGCGCATCGACCAGTACCGCCTGAGTGTCGGCATTTTTGGTGTCGAGCACGCGCAGCGGGTTGGTTTTCAGGCGACGCTGGCTGTCTTCGTCGAGCTTGTCGTGGTGCGCCGAGAGGTACTCGACCAGCGCTTCACGATAGCGACCACGGGACTCGCTGGTGCCCAGGCTGTTGAGTTCGAGCTTGACCGCATCACGGATACCCAGCTCGCCCCACAGGCGCCAGGTCATGATGATCAGCTCGGCATCGATGTCCGGACCGTCGAGGTTGAACACCTCCAGACCGATCTGGTGGAACTGGCGATAACGGCCTTTCTGCGGACGCTCGTGGCGGAACATCGGGCCGATGTACCAGAGTTTCTGCACCTGACCACCGCCGGTGATGCCGTGCTCGAGCACCGCACGCACGCACGCCGCGGTGCCTTCCGGACGCAGGGTCAGAGAGTCGCCGTTGCGATCTTCGAAGGTGTACATTTCTTTTTCGACGATGTCGGTCACTTCACCGATCGAGCGCTTGAACAGCTCGGTGAATTCGACGATCGGCATGCGGATCTGCTTGTAACCGTAGTTATCCAGCAGACGCGCGACAGTGCCCTCGAAATAACGCCACAGCGGGGTCTGTTCGGGCAGGATGTCGTTCATGCCACGAATGGCTTGCAGAGACTTGCTCACTTTAAATCCTTAAATTCGTTCGGCTTTCAGTCAGCCGCGCGCGATGACCGCTGCGTCAGCTTCGACCTTCTCGGCCGCTTTCTCGCGGATCAGCTTTTCCAGCTCGTCCACCAGATTGTCATTCGTCAGTTTCTGCGACGGCTTGCCGTCGATGTAAATCAGGTTTGGCGTGCCGCCGGTCAAGCCGATATGGGCTTCCTTGGCTTCGCCGGGGCCGTTGACCACGCAGCCGATCACCGCGACATCCAGCGGCACCAACAGGTCTTCAAGGCGCCCTTCCAGCTCGTTCATGGTCTTGACCACATCGAAGTTCTGCCGCGAGCAGCTCGGGCAGGCGATGAAGTTGATGCCACGGGAACGCAGATGCAAAGACTTGAGAATGTCGTAACCGACCTTCACTTCCTCGACCGGATCGGCCGCCAGCGAGATGCGGATAGTATCGCCAATCCCCTCGGCGAGCAGCATACCTAGGCCCACGGCGGATTTCACTGTGCCCGAACGCAATCCACCGGCTTCAGTGATGCCCAGGTGCAGCGGCTGGACAATTTCCTTGGCCAGCAGACGGTAGGCTTCGACGGCCATGAACACGTCGGAGGCTTTCACGCTGACCTTGAAGTCCTGGAAATTCAGGCGCTCGAGGTGCTCGACGTGACGCAGCGCGGACTCGACCAGCGCGGCCGGAGTAGGTTCGCCGTATTTCTTCTGCAGGTCTTTTTCCAGGGAACCGGCGTTGACGCCGATGCGGATCGGAATCCCGCGATCACGGGCGGCATCGACCACAGCGCGCACCCGGTCTTCACGACCGATGTTGCCCGGGTTGATGCGCAGGCAGTCCACACCCAGTTCGGCGACGCGCAGCGCGATCTTGTAGTCGAAGTGGATGTCGGCAACCAGTGGCACCTTGACCAGTTGCTTGATCCTGCCGAACGCCTCGGCGGCGTCCATGTCCGGTACCGAAACGCGGACGATGTCGACGCCGGCGGCTTCCAGACGATTGATCTGCGCGACAGTGGCAGCCACATCATTGGTGTCGCTGTTGGTCATGCTCTGCACAGCGATAGGCGCATCGCCGCCAACAGGCACGTTACCGACCCAGATCTTGCGCGAAACGCGACGTTTGATTGGAGATTCGCCGTGCATGACTTATTGACCCAACTTCAGGCGAGCAGTCTCGCCACTGGTGAACGGAGCGATATCGACCGGTTGGCCGTTGTAGCTGACCTGCGCGGCGCGAGCCACACCCAGGCGCACCGCCAGTGGCGGCTTGCCGGAAACCGAGACGCTGTCGCCTTTATGTTTCAGACCGCTGAACAGCACTTTGCCGCGACCATCGGTGACCTGTGCCCAGCAATCAGCGCTGAACTGCAGTTGCACCTGGCCGTCGCCCGCCGCTGGAACAGCTGCTTCGGCGGTTGGCGCAGGGGTGGCCGCGACTACTGGAGCGGTGACGGTCGGCGCGGGTGTGGCGGGAACGTTTGGTGCAGAAGTGGCCGGGTTGGCGACAACCGGGGCCGGCGTGTGAGCCGGGGAGGCTGGCGTAGTCGCGGCCGGGGCGGCTGGAGCGGTTGCCGGCGCGGCAGGTTCGGCACCGGTCGATTCAGCAGTGGTTTCCGCTTGTGGCAATGCCAGAGCAGTCGCGCCCTCGGCCTGACCTTCGGCCACGGCCTGGTCTTCCGGTTCGTCGATCGGGTGAATCTGCGTGGTGCCGTCGGCGCCTTCGACTTCAACGTGCTCCGGGGCCAGGCTGGTCACTTCCTTGTTGCGCTGCGAGGTCTGATCCTGCCACCAGACGAAACCGCCGCCGATGACCGCAATCAGCAACAGCAGGCTGACGATGCGCAGAATAGTGTGGGAAACCCGCACAGGCTCCTCGATACGACCCAGCGCATGCACATTGCTGCCCTGGGAGTCGGTGCCAGTGGACTGGTCGAATTGCTGGACCAGAACGGTCTGGTCCATGCCGAGCAACTTGGCATAGGCGCGAATGTAACCGCGAGCGAAGGTATGCCCCGGCAGCTTGTCGAAAGCGCCGGCTTCAAGATTGCTCAGGGAAGTCACGGTGAGGTTGAGCTTGAGGGCCACTTCGGCCAGCGACCAGCCATTGCTTTCGCGGGCCTGGCGCAAAGTCTCACCGGGATTAACGCGAGTCGCTGCTACAACTTCGGGATGCGCCGCTTTCATCATTGCTCCGACAGGTATTGCTGATATTCCGGCGTACCGGGATAGAGTCGTTTTAATTGCAGGCCATAACTGGCGGCCTTGTCGCGATCTTCAAACACTTTTGCCAGCCGAACGCCGAGCAATAGACTACGTGCATTTTGCTCGGTTAGCAGGCTGAAACGGTCGTAATAGTCACGCGCGGGCACATAATGCCTGTCTTCGAAGGACAACTCAGCCATTTCCAGCAAAGCACGCGGTTGTTGACGGTTCAGCCGCAGGGCTTTTTCCAGTTGCTGCTGCGCCAGATCCCGTTGCCCGAGCTTCGAGGCGGTCATGCCGAGGTTTTCGAAAACCCGCGAACGCTCAGGATACAGGGTATCGGCGGCTGCCTGCTCAAAACGCTCGTAGGCTTCCTTGTAACGCTGTTCTTCGTAGAGAAAACTGCCGTAGTTATTGAGGATTCGTGCATCGGTGGGACGCGAGGACAGGGCTTTGCGGAAATGTTCGTCGGCCAGCTTCGGCTCCATTTCGGCCTGGAACACCAGCCCGAGGGCAGCGTTGGCATCAGGATCGGAGCCGTCCAGCTCCAGCGCCTTCTTCAGCGGCACCTTCGCGCGCTCGGTCATCCCTTGCTGCAAGTATCCCAGTCCCAGCTGCACGTAGGCGGCACGCGCTTCGTCGCGGCCCTTGCTGGTCTTCATCGGGTTGTAGTCACCCGACAGGACACAACCAGCACACAGGCTGGCCATCAGCAACAGCAGCGCAAAGCGCAGGGACATAGAGATCCTCTCTTAGTTAGTGTTCGCGGCGTTCTGTGCCAAATCGCTGTCGGCGCTCAACTCGCGCACGGCGATGTAACGTTCGCTGCGACGGGTGCGATCCAGCACCTGCCCTACCAATTGACCGCATGCCGCATCGATGTCCTCACCACGGGTGGTGCGCACAGTGACGTTGAAACCGGCCTGATGCAACTGATCCTGGAACCGACGAATGGCGTTATTGCTCGGCCGCTCGTACCCGGAATGCGGGAACGGGTTGAACGGAATCAGGTTGATCTTGCACGGAATGTCTTTGAGCAGCTCGATCATTTCCACCGCATGCTCAAGCTTGTCGTTGACGTCCTTGAGCAAGGTGTACTCGATGGTCAGCACACGTTTCTCGCCCAGGGCGGACATGTAGCGCTGGCACGACTCGAGCAGCATCTTAAGCGGATATTTCTTGTTGATCGGCACCAATTGGTTACGCAATGCGTCATTCGGTGCGTGCAGGGACAACGCCAGGGAGACGTCGATGTGCTTGGCCAGTTCATCGATCATCGGCACCACACCCGACGTGGACAGGGTCACGCGGCGCTTGGAGATCCCGTAGCCCAGGTCATCCATCATCAGATGCATGGCGGCCACGACGTTGTCGAAGTTCAGCAGCGGTTCGCCCATGCCCATCATCACCACGTTGGTGATGGCGCGGTCGATGGTAGCGGGAACACTGCCGAAGGATTTGTTGGCAATCCACACCTGACCGATGACTTCGGCGGCGGTGAGGTTGCTGTTGAAGCCTTGCTTGCCGGTGGAGCAGAAACTGCAGTCCAGGGCACAGCCTGCCTGGGACGAAACGCACAGAGTGCCGCGTTTGCCCTGGGGAATGTACACGGTCTCGACACAGCTGCCGGACGCCACGCGCACCACCCACTTGCGGGTGCCGTCGCTGGAGATGTCCTCGCTGACCACTTCGGGACCACGGACCTCAGCAACAGCCTTGAGCTTTTCGCGCAAGGCCTTGCTGACGTTCGTCATGGCGTCGAAATCATCGACGCCAAAGTGGTGAATCCATTTCATTACCTGACCGGCACGGAAACGCTTCTCCCCGATTGAGTCGAAGAATTTTTCCATTTCCGGCTGGGTCAGACCCAGCAGGTTTGTTTTAACAGTCGATGTAGTCATGGATTCACCTTCACTCTTCAAGCAATGCTTAGCGAGTGGTTACTTCAGTAGCTGCGAAGAAGTACGAGATTTCGCGAGCAGCAGCGGCTTCGGAGTCCGAACCGTGAACGGCGTTGGCGTCGATCGACTCGGCGAAGTCAGCACGGATGGTGCCGGCAGCAGCTTCTTTAGGGTTGGTAGCGCCCATCAGCTCACGGTTCAGAGCGATAGCGTTTTCGCCTTCCAGAACCTGAACAACAACAGGACCGGAGATCATGAAAGCAACCAGGTCGCCGAAGAAACCGCGCTCTTTGTGCTCAGCGTAGAAGCCTTCAGCTTCGGCTTTGGACAGCTGCTTCAGTTTCGAAGCTACAACGCGCAGGCCTGCTTTTTCGAAACGAGTGGTGATCTCGCCGATGACGTTTTTTGCAACAGCGTCAGGCTTGATGATGGAGAAAGTACGTTGAACAGCCATGGTGTAACTCCAGAAACGGTAATTTGCGAAAAATTAAACCCGCGAATTATACGCGGGTTCTTGGGTATTGCCTAACCTGCGAGACGATCAGTCCAATTCTGCGGCCCAAAGCTCCTGAACCCTTTCCAACACCTTCTCGCCAACGCGGCCAGAGGTCTTATCGAAGTCAGGCAGCTCCTCGATCATATGCTGCAGACGGACGAAACCTACAGAGTACGGATCGAGCCCCTCATGGGTCTCGGCCAATTCTTCTGCAATGCGTTGAACATCATTCCAACCGTAGCTCATGACAGTCTTACCAGTCAGTGCGGCGCTTCGGCCGCATGGTTAAGCGAATATTTCGGAATCTCGACGGTGATGTCTTCTTCACCAACGATAGCCTGACAGGCCAGACGCGATTGCGCCTCCAGACCCCAGGCGCGATCGAGGAAGTCCTCTTCCAGCTCGTCCGCCTCTTCCAGCGAGTCGAAACCCTCGCGGATGATGCAGTGGCAAGTGGTGCAGGCGCAGACGCCGCCGCAGGCGCTTTCCATCTCGATGTGGTGTTCGTGAGCCAGCTCGAGAATCGAAGTGCCGGGCTCGGCCTCGACAACCATGCCTTCAGGGCAGAACTTCTCGTGGGGCAGAAAAATGACCTGCGGCATCAGATATCCTCGATTTCATTCAGATTGCGCCCCGACAGAGCGGCTTTCACCGTCAGATCCATGCGGCGGGCAGCAAAAGCATCGGTCACTTGCGACAGACGCTTGGTCTGCTGCTCGATGGCGTAACCATCGGTGCCTTTCATCAGTTCGGCCAGTTCCTGCATCTGCAGCTCGATGACCATGCGCTCTTCGGCGTCGAGCAAACGCTCGCCATCAGCCTCCAGAGCACCCTGCACCGCTTCGATCAGGCGCTGGGCATCGACTTGCTGCTCACGCAGGACGCGGGCGACCTTGTCGTCATTGGCGTGCTGGAACGAGTCCTTGAGCATCTTGGCGATTTCACCGTCGGTCAGACCGTAGGACGGTTTGACCTGAATGCTCGCCTCGACGCCCGAACCCAGTTCGCGGGCAGACACGCTGAGCAGGCCGTCGGCATCGACCTGGAAGGTCACGCGAATCTTCGCCGCACCGGCCACCATCGCCGGAATGCCGCGCAGTTCGAAGCGCGCCAGCGAGCGGCAATCGCTGATCAGCTCGCGCTCACCCTGCAGCACATGGATCGCCATGGCCGACTGGCCGTCTTTATAAGTAGTGAAGTCCTGCGCACGGGCGACCGGGATGGTGGTGTTGCGCGGAATCACCTTCTCCATCAGCCCGCCCATGGTTTCCAGCCCAAGGGACAGTGGAATCACGTCGAGCAGCAGCAGTTCGCCGCCATCACGCTTGTTGCCAGCCAGCGTATCCGCCTGGATCGCGGCCCCGATGGCCACCACTTGATCCGGGTCGATTTCGGTCAGCGGCTGACGACCGAAGGCTTCGGCGACGGCTTCACGAACGCGCGGCACACGGGTCGAACCACCGACCATGACCACGGCATGCACGTCTTCCAGTTCGATACCGGAATCACGCACGGCGCGGCGGCAGGCTTTCAGGCTGCGAGCAACCATCGGCTCGATCAGCGCATCGAAGGCTTCGCGGGTCAGCTGCGCTTTCCAGTCACCGTAGGCGACTTCAACGCTGGCCGCATCGGTGAGGGCTTCTTTAGCCGCGCAGGCGGTTTGCAGCAGATTGCGTTGTGCACCCGGATCGAGATCGGCGGACAGGCCGGCGCTCTCGATGATCCAGCCGGCAATCGCGTGATCGAAGTCATCGCCGCCCAGCGCGCTGTCGCCGCCAGTGGCCAGCACTTCGAAAACACCGCCAGTCAGACGCAGAATCGAAATATCGAACGTACCGCCGCCCAGGTCGTAGATTGCGACCAGGCCTTCGGCGTGCTGATCCAGACCATAAGCCACAGCGGCAGCGGTCGGCTCGTTGAGCAGACGCAGCACGTTCAGACCGGCGAGTTTCGCCGCATCCTTGGTGGCCTGGCGCTGAGCATCGTCGAAATACGCCGGAACGGTGATCACCGCACCGACCAGCTCGCCACCCAAGGTCGCTTCAGCCCGCTGACGCAGCACCTTGAGGATATCGGCGGAGACTTCGACCGGGCTTTTCGGGCCCTGCACGGTGTCGATGAACGGCATGTGCGATTCGCCGCCGACAAAGCGATACGGCAGTTGCTCGCCCAATTGCTTGACGTCGGACAGACCACGCCCCATCAGGCGCTTGACCGACAGCACAGTGTTCAAGGGATCGGAAGACGCGGCCAGTTTGGCCGACTCGCCAACCTCGACGCGGTCGGCGTGGTAACGCACGGCGGACGGCAGGATGACCTGCCCGTCAGCGTCGGCCAGTGGTTCGGAAAGACCACTGCGCAACGCAGCGACCAGCGAATTGGTAGTGCCCAAGTCGATCCCCACAGCCAGACGACGCTGGTGCGGTTGAGGACTTTGGCCGGGTTCGGCGATCTGCAGTAGGGCCATCGTGATCAGGACTTATCTGTATATCAGGCGTGCGACCGGAGCGGCACTGGGTTAATCGTCGAGGCGCTCTTCTAACTGGCGCACTTCGTAGGTGAGCTTGTCGAGGAACTGCATGCGCCGCATCAGGCGTTCGGCCTGTTCGCGTTGCGCTGCATCATCCCAACAGGCTGCGAAGCTTTCGTTCAACTGTTCCTGAGCCACTTTCAGGCGCCGCTTGAACACCGCGACGCCGTCGAGGTCGGCACTGTCCTGAAGGTCTTCGAGCTCTTCGCGCCATTGCATCTGCTGCAAGAGAAACTCGGGATCATGGACCGTGACTTCCATCGGCACTTCATGCCCGCTGATGGTCAGCAGGTAGCGTGCACGCTGGGCAGGGCTCTTGAGCGTCTGGTAGGCATCGTTGAGCCGCGCAGACTGCTCGAGCGCCGAACGCTGCTCGCGCTCGGAAGCGTCGGCAAAGCGGTCAGGATGAACGCCGCGCGCCAACTCACGGTAGCGCGTGGCCAACTGCTCGAGATCCAGGCGAAAGCTCGGCTGCAGCTCGAATAAAGCGAAATGACAAGGAATACCCACGACAAGCCTCAGATGTTGAAGCTTTCGCCGCAGCCACATTCACCGCGTACGTTGGGGTTGTTGAACTTGAAGCCTTCGTTCAACCCTTCCTTGACGAAATCGAGCTCGGTGCCGTCCAGGTAGGCCAGGCTTTTCGGGTCGATGATCACTTTCTCGCCGTGACTTTCGAACACCTGATCCTCGGCAACCACCTCGTCGACAAACTCCAGCACGTAGGCAAGGCCGGAACAGCCTGTGGTGCGAACACCCAGACGAATCCCTTCACCTTTGCCGCGCCCGTCGAGGGAGCGTCGCACGTGTCGAGCAGCCGCTTCTGTCATGCTGATAGCCATCGTTGACTCCTTACTCGTCGCGCAATGCTTAGATCAAGCCTTTCTTCTGCTTGTAGTCGCGAACGGCCGCTTTGATAGCGTCTTCTGCGAGTACCGAGCAGTGGATTTTCACTGGCGGCAGGGCCAGTTCTTCGGCCAGCTGAGTGTTCTTGATGGTCTCGGCTTCGTCCAGCGTCTTGCCCTTCATCCACTCGGTGGCCAGGGAGCTGGAGGCGATTGCCGAACCGCAGCCGTAGGTCTTGAACTTGGCGTCTTCGATAACGCCCTGATCGTTGACCTTGATCTGCAGACGCATCACGTCGCCGCACGCCGGAGCGCCGACCATGCCGGTGCCGACATCCGGGTCTTCCGCGTTCATCTTGCCGACGTTGCGCGGGTTTTCGTAGTGGTCGATGACCTTTTCGCTGTAAGCCATGGTGCTTAATCCTCACTCATCAGAGAGTCGCTCTTTAAGCCCCGGAACCTGAGTTGACGGGGCCGGTTCGCGGCGACTTGAAATCAGTGTGCCGCCCACTCGATTTTCGAAATGTCGACACCGTCTTTGTACATGTCCCACAGCGGCGACAGAGCGCGCAGCTTGGTAACAGCCTCGCAGACTTTCTGCGCGGCATAGTCGATTTCTTCTTCGGTGGTGAAACGGCCGAAGGTGAAACGGATCGAGCTGTGCGCCAGTTCGTCGTTGCGACCCAGGGCGCGCAGAACGTACGAAGGCTCCAGGGACGCCGAGGTGCAGGCCGAACCGGACGATACCGCCAGATCCTTGAGCGCCATGATCAGCGACTCGCCCTCAACGTAGTTGAAGCTCAGGTTCAGGTTGTGCGGAACGCGGGCGGTCAGGCTGCCGTTGACGTACAGCTCTTCCAGGTGCTCGACCTGCTTGTAGAAGCGGTCGCTCAGGGCTTTGATCCGCACGTTTTCGGCAGCCATGTCTTCCTTGGCTACACGGAACGCTTCACCCATGCCGACGATCTGGTGGGTCGCCAGGGTGCCGGAACGCATGCCACGTTCGTGACCGCCGCCGTGCATGGTCGCTTCGATGCGCACACGCGGCTTGCGGCTGACGTACAGCGCGCCGATGCCTTTAGGGCCGTAGGTTTTGTGGGCGGAGAACGACATCATGTCGACTTTCAGCTTCTGCAGGTCGATGTCGACCTTGCCGGTGGACTGAGCCGCGTCAACATGCAGCAGAACGCCCTTGGAGCGGGTCAGCTCGCCGATGGCAGCGATGTCGTTGATGGTGCCGATTTCGTTGTTCACGTGCATCACCGACACCAGAATGGTGTCTTCGCGCAGTGCCGCTTCGATCATCGCCGGGGTGATGAGACCGTCTTCGGTCGGCTCGAGGTAGGTGACTTCGAAACCTTCACGCTCCAGTTGGCGCATGGTGTCGAGGACAGCCTTGTGCTCGATCTTGCTGGTGATCAGGTGCTTGCCCTTGGAGCCATAGAAATGCGCCGCACCCTTGATTGCCAGGTTGTCGGACTCGGTGGCACCGGAGGTCCAGACGATTTCACGCGGGTCGGCGTTGACCAGATCGGCCACCTGACGACGGGCGTTTTCGACGGACTCTTCAGCTTTCCAGCCGAACACGTGGGAACGGGAGGCCGGGTTACCGAAGTTTCCGTCGACCAGCAGGCATTCACTCATCTTTTGCGCAACGCGCGGATCGACCGGGGTGGTCGCAGAGTAATCAAGGTAAATCGGCAATTTCATGGACTATCTCCTAAATCAGGGCTGGCGTTCCGCTAGCTCTTCGGCTGTCATTCGACGGCGGACGCTTCAATCTTGTCCAGGCGTGGCGCCTTGCTGTTGCAACGGCGCTGGTCCTGACGCTGGGCTACTTCCTGCACCTCACGGCGAGTTACAAGATCAGCCAAGCTGATACCACTTAGAAATTCGTGAATCTGCAGGCTCAGGTCGCACCACAAGTGGTGAGTCAGGCAGGTATCGCCGGAATGGCAATCGCCCTGGCCCTGGCACTTGGTAGCATCGACCGATTCGTTGACCGCATCGATCACCTGAGCGACCTGGATGCCCTGCATGTCGCGGGACAACTGGTAGCCACCTCCTGGACCGCGAACACTGGAAACCAGGTTGCTGCGGCGCAGCTTGGCGAAAAGCTGTTCGAGATAGGACAGGGAGATGCCTTGGCGCTCGGAGATATCGGCCAGGGACACCGGCCCGTGCTGCGCGTGCAACGCCAGGTCAAGCATGGCGGTCACGGCGTATCGGCCTTTTGTAGTCAGTCGCATGGACAGTTACCACGGAGTTCGGAATGGGCGGGAGTATGCAATTCCCGAGCATTTAAGTCAACTATAAGACCTAGTGCTTTAGTCGGGTTTACCCGCAAAAGAGCGCGCGAATGATAGCAGGGTCTGCGGCTTAATGGCACACCACCCTGCCGATGGAACCTGTAGGAGCTGCCGAAAGGCTGCGATCTTTTGCTTTTGCTTTAAATAAGATCAAAAGATCGCAGCCTGCGGCAGCTCCTGCAAAAGCGTGTCAGCCGGCTTTGGATTCATCTTTGCCTTTGACGCAGGCGAAGTCTTCTTCGCGCAGCTCAGGCAGATCTTTCGCACAGTAATTACTGCCCAGATCCTTCAGCGCACCGCACATTCCCTCCAGTCGTCCGTCCACCGCTTGCAGGTGATCGAGCAACTGGCCGATGGCGCGGGCCACCGGGTCAGGCATGTCTTCACTGACGCCATAAGCATCGAAACCGATCTTCTCAGCCATGGCCTTGCGCTTGGCGTCCTGTTCTTCATCGGACTTGACGATGATCCGCCCCGGAATTCCCACCACTGTGGCACCCGGCGGCACCTCTTTGGTCACGACGGCGTTGGAACCGACTTTCGCGCCAGCCCCTACCGTGAACGGCCCAAGCACTTTGGCGCCGGCGCCCACGACAACGCCGTCACCCAGCGTCGGGTGGCGCTTGCCCTTGTTCCAGCTGGTGCCACCGAGGGTCACACCCTGATAAATGGTTACGTCATCGCCAATCTCGGCGGTTTCACCAATGACGATGCCCATGCCGTGGTCGATGAAGAAGCGCCGACCGACCTTGGCACCCGGGTGAATCTCGATGCCGGTCAGCCAGCGACCGAAGTTGGACACCAGTCGCGCCAGCCATTTCAGCTCGTTGCGCCACAGCATCCCGGCCAGGCGATGAATCCAGATCGCATGCATGCCGGGATAGCAGGTCAGGACTTCAAAAGCGTTACGCGCCGCCGGGTCCCGATGGAATACGCTCTGGATATCTTCACGCAAACGCTCAAACATCATTCAGTCCTTCCGCTTAAGAAGCTCACCACGGGCCGCTTTCTGGGTTTCCGTGAGGATGCCACGCAAAATGTTCATTTCCGCCCGGCTGACCGAGCTGCGTCCGTACAACCGGCGCAGGCGCGCCATCAAGTGCCGCGGCTTTTCCGGATCAAGAAATTCGATGGCGACCAGCGTCTGCTCCAGATGCTCATAAAAGCGTTCCAGCTCATCCATGGTCGCGAGCTCGGCGCTTTTCACAGAGGCCACTTCTTCTTTCTCGATCTTGGTCGGCTGCCCTTGAGCGGCCAGCCAGGCCATGCGCACTTCATAGCTCAACACCTGCACCGCCGCCCCGAGGTTCAGCGAGCTGAACTCAGGATCGGAGGGGATGTGCACATGAAAGTGACATCGCTGCAGCTCCTCGTTGGTCAGGCCGGAGTCTTCACGACCGAACACCAACGCGATTTGCGCGCCCTGCCCCGCTTCCTCGACCACTTTGCTCCCGCATTCGCGCGGATCGAGCAACGGCCAGGGAATGCGCCGGTCACGGGCGCTGGTGCCGAGCACCAGATTGCAGCCGACCAGAGCGTCTTCCAGAGTGGCGACGACTTGAGCATTTTCAAGGATATCCCCGGCACCGGAAGCTCGAGCATCGGCTTCGTGGTGCGGAAACAACCGCGGTTCGACCAGCACCAGCCGCGACAGACCCATGTTTTTCATGGCGCGCGCGACCCCGCCGATGTTGCCGGGGTGGCTGGTATTGACCAGGACGACACGAATGTTCTGCAGCAAGGGAGGCGCTCTCGGACACAGGAAAGGGGTGCAAATCTTACAGAACAGCCTACCGTTAAGCTATGAAAGCGAACAGCGACCTTCACCTGAAGAAAAGTTCTGATAGAATGCGCGGCTTTCTTTAACAACCTTAGGTGACACATCCATGCAGCCCATGCTGAATATCGCGCTGCGCGCCGCCCGCAGCGCCAGTGAACTGATCTTCCGCTCCATCGAGCGCCTGGATACCATCAAGGTCGACGAAAAAGACGCCAAGGATTATGTATCCGAGGTCGATCGCGCCGCCGAACAGAAAATCATCGATGCTCTGCGCAAGGCTTACCCGAATCACTCGATCCAGGGTGAAGAGACCGGCATGCACGTCGGTAACGGCATCGAAGGCGAAGAGTACTTGTGGATCATCGATCCACTGGACGGCACCACCAACTTCCTGCGTGGCATTCCTCACTTTGCTGTCAGCATTGCCTGCAAATACCGTGGTCGCCTGGAACACGCAGTGGTTCTGGACCCGGTTCGCCAGGAAGAATTCACCGCCAGCCGTGGTCGCGGCGCGCAACTGAACGGTCGCCGTCTGCGCGTCAGCGGTCGCACCAGCCTCGAAGGCGCTTTGCTGGGCACTGGCTTCCCGTTCCGTGACGACCAGATGGACAACCTCGACAACTACCTGGGCATGTTCCGCGCCCTGGTTGGCCAGACTGCCGGCATCCGCCGCGCCGGCTCCGCCAGCCTGGACCTGGCTTACGTGGCTGCCGGTCGTTTCGACGCGTTCTGGGAATCGGGCCTGTCCGAGTGGGACATGGCTGCTGGCGCCCTGCTGATCCAGGAAGCAGGCGGTCTGGTGAGCGACTTCACCGGCGGCCACGACTTCCTTGAAAAAGGCCACATCGTTGCCGGTAACACCAAATGCTTCAAGGCAGTCCTGACGGCGATCCAGCCGCACCTGCCGGCTTCGCTGAAGCGCTAAGCTTCCCGCGAAACGCAAAAAGCACCCTTCGGGGTGCTTTTTTATGCCTGGAGAAATACCACCGGCCCAGTGTAGGAGTGAGCCTGCTCGCGATGGCGGTGTATCAGCCGGCATTAATGTTGACTGATGCACCGCCATCGCGAGCAGGCTCACTCCTACAGGGGATTTGTGGTGGGGCTTGAATCGCAGGCACAAAAAAGCACCCCGCAGGGTGCTTCTTGTTAATACAGTCGGTCCTTACTGGCCCGGCTGATTCTGCGACAGAATCAACTTGCCTTCCTTGTCGACCGGAATCTGGTTGCCCGGATCGCGATCCATCCGCACCTTGCCTTCCTTGCCATCGAGCGAGTAACGCACGTCGTAACCGACGACCTTGTCACTGATGTCATTCACGGTGTTACAGCGAGTCTGAGTAGTGGTGTAGGTGTCACGGTTCTGCATGCCTTCCTGCACCTTGTTACCGGCATAACCGCCACCGACCGCACCAGCGACCGTAGCCAGCTTCTTGCCGTTGCCGCCGCCGATCTGGTTACCCAGCAAACCACCGCCGACAGCACCGATTACCGTGCCGAGGATCTGGTGTTGATCCTGCACCGGTTTTTGCCGGGTTACCGCAACATCCTTGCACACTTCACGTGGAGTCTTGATCTGTGTTTTGACCGGTTCAACGGCCAGCACTTGCGCATACTCAGGGCCGCTTTTAACCAGGCTGTAGGTGGCAACAGCACCCCCGGCAGTCACACCGACAGCACCCAATACCGCACCAACCAGCAACGACTTGTTCACATGAACCTCCTGACCATCACATGCGGGACGCGCCCGCGCTTCTCCCAGCCTTGGAGCATAAAAAAAGGCACGAGTTCAACTCGCGCCTTTTTCGGGCTGACAGCCGGAGAAACGATGGCCGTTATGGACGGTCGTCGACTTCTTTCTCGGTGTTGGCCGGAGGAATCAGATCCTCGGTGCTCAGGTTCAGCCAGATCAACACCACGTTGGCGATGTAGATCGACGAGTAGGTACCCGCCAGAACACCGATGAACAGCGCGATGGAGAAGCCGAACAGGTTGTCGCCACCGAAGAACAGCAGCGCAGCGATCGCCAGCAAGGTGGAGATCGACGTTGCCATGGTCCGCAACAGGGTCTGGGTGGTCGAGATGTTGATGTTCTCGATCAACGAAGCCTTGCGCAGCACACGGAAGTTTTCACGAACCCGGTCGAACACGACGATGGTGTCGTTCAGCGAGTAACCGATGATCGCCAGTACCGCCGCCAGCACCGTCAGGTCGAAGGTGATCTGGAAGAACGACAGGATACCGACAGTCACGATCACGTCGTGAATCAGCGAAACGATGGCGCCGACCGCGAATTTCCACTGAAAGCGGAAAGCCAGGTAGATCAGGATGCCGCCGAGCGCCAGGAGCATGCCGAGGCCGCCCTGATCGCGCAGTTCTTCACCGACCTGCGGGCCGACGAACTCGACGCGCTTGACGGTGGCAGGGTTATCGCCGCCGACTTTCTGCAGCGCGTCTGCTACCTGATGGCCCAACTGCGGGTCCTCACCCGGCATGCGCACCAGCAGGTCGGTGGTTGCACCGAAGTTCTGCACCACGGCCTCGTGGTAACCGGACGTCACCAGCTGCTCACGCACTTTGGTGACGTCAGCCGGACGCTCGTAGGTCAGCTCGATGAGCGTACCGCCGGTGAAGTCCAGACCCCAGTTCATGCCCTTGTGGAAAACACTGAACAAGGCCAGAACGGTGAGAAACACTGTGACGCCGAACGCAAAGTTGCGAACGCCCATGAAGTTGATTGTACGTAACATGGCAGCCCCTTAAATCCACAACTTCTTGAAGTCACGTCCGCCGAAGATCAGGTTGACCATTGCGCGGGTCACCATGATGGCCGTGAACATCGAGGTAAAGATCCCGAGGGACATGGTCACTGCGAAGCCCTTCACCGGGCCGGTGCCCATGGCGAAGAGGATGCCGCCGACCAGCAGAGTGGTCAGGTTGGCGTCGAGAATCGCGGTGAATGCCCGGCCGAAGCCTTCGTTGATTGCACGCTGCACGGTCATGCCGGCGGCGATCTCTTCACGGATCCGCGAGAAGATCAGCACGTTGGCGTCGACCGCCATACCCATGGTCAAGACGATACCGGCGATACCCGGCAGGGTCAGTGTTGCACCCAGCAGCGACATCAAGGCCAGCAGCAGCACCATGTTCACCGCCAGAGCGACGGTCGCGATCACACCGAAGAAGCGGTAGATAGCGATGATGAACAGCGAGACGAACAGCATGCCCCACAGCGATGCATCGATACCCTTGGTGATGTTGTCAGCACCCAGGCTCGGACCGATTGTGCGCTCTTCAGCGAAGTACATCGGGGCGGCCAGACCACCGGCACGCAGCAGCAGCGCCAGTTCGGACGATTCGCCCTGGCCGTTCAGGCCGGTGATACGGAACTGCGCACCCAGCGGCGACTGAATGGTCGCCAGGCTGATGATCTTCTTCTCTTCCTTGAAGGTCTGCACCGGCACGTCTTTCTCGACGCCGTCGACAACCTGCTTGACGTAGGTGGTCACTGGACGCTGTTCGATGAAGATCACCGCCATGCTGCGACCGACGTTCGAACGGGTTGCGCGGCTCATCAGCTCGCCACCGTGACCATCCAGGCGGATGTTCACTTCAGGCGTACCGTGCTGAGAATCAAAACCGGCCTTGGCGTCAGTCACCTGGTCACCAGTGATGATCAGGCCACGTTCGATCTGTGCAGGAGGACGCTTGCCTTCACGGAACTCGAAGGTTTCGGAAGTGGCTTTCGAGGCACCCGGCTCTGCAGCCAGACGGAACTCAAGGTTGGCCGTCTTGCCGAGAATACGCTTGGCTTCGGCAGTGTCCTGCACGCCCGGCAGCTCAACCACGATGCGGTTGGCGCCCTGACGCTGGACGATTGGTTCGGCAACACCCAGCTCGTTGACGCGGTTACGTACCGTGGTCAAGTTCTGCTTGATGGAGTATTCACGGATTTCCGCCAGCTTGGCCGGGGTCATCGCCAGACGCAGCACCGGTTGACCGTTAAGGTCGGCCGGAACAATGTCGAAATCGTTGAAGTTCTTGCGGATCAGCGCACGAGCCTGTTCGCGGGAGTCAGCATCGCTGAAGCCCAACTGAATGGCGCCATTGAGTTGCGGCAGACTGCGATAGCGCAGTTTCTCTTTACGCAGCAGGCTCTTGACGTCGCCTTCGTAGACTTTCAGGCGGGCGTCGAGGGCTTTGTCCATGTCCACTTCGAGCAGGAAGTGCACACCACCGGACAAGTCCAGACCCAGTTTCATCGGGTGCGCGCCGAGGTTGCGCAGCCATTGCGGGGTGGTTTGTGCCAGGTTCAGTGCGACGACGTAGTCATCACCCAATGCCTTGCGCACAACGTCCTTGGCCGGCAGCTGGTCTTCAGCCTTGGTCAGACGGATCAGACCGCCCTTGCCGTTGGCCGCCAGCGAGGCTGCCTTGACGTTGATTCCGGACTCACGCAGCGCGGTGCTGACGCGATCCAGATCGACCTGATTGACCTGCAGTGCCGTGCTGGCGCCGCTGATCTGAATGGCCGGGTCATCGGGGTATAGATTGGGAGCGGAATAAATCAGACCGATCGCCAGCACCGCCAGGATCAGAATGTATTTCCACAGAGGATATTTGTTCAGCATCACGCCGCCCGTTATGAACGCGGGGCGCCTTGCGCGCCCCGTCGATTGAGTAGAAGTTGGAACCTTAGATCGCTTTCAGCGTGCCTTTTGGCAGCGTGGCGGCGATGGCGCCCTTCTGGAACTTCATTTCCACGGTGTCGGAAACTTCCAGAACCACGAAGTCGTCGGCCACTTTGGTGATCTTGCCGGCGATGCCGCCGGTGGTGACCACTTCGTCACCCTTCGCAAGGCTGCTCAGCAGGTTCTTCTGCTCTTTGGCGCGCTTGGCCTGTGGACGCCAGATCATCAGGTAGAAGATGACCAGGAAGCCGACCAGGAAAATCCACTCGAAGCCGCCGCCCATTGGGCCTGCAGCAGCCGGTGCAGCTGCGTCAGCCATGGCGTTAGAGATAAAAAAGCTCATTTAGCACTCCAGTTGCAAATGTTGAATCTTGGGGTCAGAAAACTCAGTCCAAAGGCGGAACGGGGAGCCCGCGTTTGGCGTAGAAGGCATCGACAAAGGCGGCCAATGTACCCTGTTGAATAGCCTCGCGCAAACCAGCCATCAGCACCTGATAATGGCGCAAGTTATGGATGGTATTGAGCATGCTGCCGAGCATTTCGCCGCACTTGTCCAGGTGATGCAGATAAGCGCGGGAGAAGTTCTGGCAGGTATAGCAATCGCAGGTCGGATCCAGCGGCGAATCATCATGGCGATGGAACGCGTTACGGATCTTCAGCACGCCTGTGTCAATGAACAGATGCCCATTGCGGGCATTACGGGTTGGCATCACGCAATCGAACATGTCCACACCGCGGCGCACACCCTCAACCAGATCTTCCGGTTTGCCAACGCCCATAAGGTAACGAGGTTTGTCAGCCGGCATCATGCCCGGCAGATAATCCAGCACCTTGATCATCTCGTGCTTCGGCTCGCCCACCGACAGACCGCCAATGGCCAGGCCATCGAAGCCGATTTTGTCCAGACCTTCCAGCGAGCGCATGCGCAGATCCTGATGCATGCCGCCCTGAACGATGCCGAACAGCGCCGCGGTGTTGTCGCCATGGGCGTTTTTCGAGCGCTGAGCCCAACGCAGCGACAGCTCCATGGATACGCGGGCGACGTCTTCGTCAGCCGGGTACGGCGTGCATTCGTCGAAGATCATCACGATGTCGGAACCGAGATCGCGCTGCACCTGCATCGACTCTTCCGGGCCCATGAACACTTTCGAGCCGTCGACCGGGGAGGCGAAGGTCACGCCCTCCTCCTTGATCTTGCGCATCGCACCCAGGCTGAACACCTGAAAACCGCCGGAGTCGGTGAGGATCGGGCCTTTCCACTGCATGAAATCGTGCAGGTCGCCGTGCTCCTTGATCACCTCGGTACCCGGGCGCAGCCACAGGTGGAAGGTGTTGCCCAGAATGATTTCCGCGCCGGTGGCGACGATGTCGCGCGGCAACATGCCCTTGACCGTGCCGTAGGTGCCCACCGGCATGAACGCCGGGGTCTCGACGGTGCCACGGGGGAAGGTCAGCCGACCACGACGGGCCTTGCCATCGGTGGCCAGAAGTTCAAAGGACATGCGACATTCGCGACTCATTCTGTTTCCTCTGGGCCTGTGTGTTCAGGGGCAGTCGGGGCGGGATTACGGGTGATGAACATCGCATCACCGTAGCTGAAAAAGCGGTAGCCGTTGTCGACGGCGGCTTTATAAGCGGCCATGGTTTCGGGATAACCGGCGAACGCCGAAACCAGCATCAACAGCGTCGATTCCGGCAAATGGAAGTTGGTGACCAGGGCGTCGACCACATGGAACGGCCGGCCCGGGTAGATAAAGATGTCGGTGTCACCGCTGAACGGCTTGAGCACGCCATCGCGCGCGGCACTTTCCAGCGAACGCACGCTGGTGGTGCCCACGGCAATCACTCGTCCGCCACGCTCGCGGCACGCGGCAACGGCGTCGACCACATCCTGGCCGACTTCCAGCCACTCGCTGTGCATGTGGTGATCTTCGATCTTGTCGACGCGCACCGGCTGGAACGTCCCCGCACCGACGTGCAGCGTGACGAACGCGGTCTCGACGCCTTTGGCGGCAATCGCCTCCATCAGCGGCTGATCGAAGTGCAACCCCGCCGTCGGCGCCGCCACCGCACCAAGACGCTGGGCGTACACCGTCTGATAACGCTCGCGATCCGAGCCCTCGTCCGGGCGGTCTATATAAGGAGGCAACGGCATGTGCCCGACGCGATCGAGCAGCGGCAGCACTTCTTCAGCGAAGCCCAGCTCGAACAGCGCATCATGACGCGCGAGCATCTCGGCTTCGCCACCGCCGTCGATGAGGATCTTCGAACCCGGCTTCGGCGACTTGCTGGAGCGCACATGGGCCAGCACGCGGTGCGAATCGAGCACGCGTTCAATGAGGATTTCCAGCTTGCCGCCCGAGGCTTTCTGCCCGAACAGCCGCGCCGGAATCACCCGGGTATTGTTGAATACCATCAAATCGCCCGGGCGCAAATGCTCAAGCAAATCAGTGAATTGACGGTGTGCCAGGGCGCCGCTCGGCCCATCAAGGGTCAGCAGGCGACTACCGCGACGCTCGGCCAAAGGGTGGCGGGCGATCAGCGAATCAGGAAGCTCGAAGGTAAAGTCAGCAACGCGCATGATGGGGTTCGTCTAGCAGGGCCGGAAAGTCTAGCGGAATTATCAAAAATTGACCATGAAACGTGATTGACCAACGGTAATCACCTCTCTATACTTCGCCGCCATTGAGCCCTGATGGCGGAATTGGTAGACGCGGCGGATTCAAAATCCGTTTTCGAAAGGAGTGGGAGTTCGAGTCTCCCTCGGGGCACCAAAATCAAGAAAGGTCTTGCTTAGCAAGGCCTTTTTTTCGTCTGCTGAAAAGTTGGGCAATTATTTTTGCGCAACCGTGCTACGAGAAACGTGGGCGAAACGATGGGCAATTAATCACAGCAATATGCAAGAGAATCAGCAGCTATGACTTTGGCGCCATGCCGTGGTAATGGGTGACTGGCCGCATCGGTTGAACGTATTGCAGGTTGTGCCACAACTGAGTGCTTGTCATAGTCACTTGGACCAATGAACGCTTGGGCTCAAAGCCTACTGGCGATTTCCTTCCAGATGTAGGCGTAGTTGTATTTCAGCCAACGAACCAGCACTTTATCGAACTGCCTACGAAACCAGTTGCGCTCTCTGGCTGCCAGCCTTTTTTCTATCGACTGTCTGAGTTTGTCGGGGTCGAACCCAGTCCAAATCGGAGGCACAGCTGCAACGAGATTGGTAAAGCACACCGGCGCAACCTCTGAATAGAGAATTTCGTAAAGGGTTTCAGGGGTGACACCTCTTACCTGATTCGCCACATAGTCATATTCGACGGGAAAATCGTTGAATGGCTCAGAAAGAGCAGTTCTCACTTTTGTCAGTTGTGGCTCAGTCAGAAAATGCTCCAACGGAAAAACTCCTCCAGTTGCGTTGCACTGGTGTGGCCCAAATCAATTGATTAGCCAAACCAGAACCTCAGATATCCGGGTCAGGCGCACGCTGGGCTTGAACACCTTCCCCAAACAAACGCTCAGCTATCTGACGACCTCGTTCCTGCCCCTCCTCCGTCAACCAGATCGATTTGTTCCTGTTTACCGGATTACTGATGAAACCCTGCTCATGCAATCGGTTCATGACTTCAAAATCGAAGCCTTTCCATGCATTGCCGTCGTCGGAACTGAACGCGGCCAACAGGGCAAGCACAGCCTCTTCAATCAACTTTTCATCGTATTCCATGATCGTCGCTCCGCTCATGTGTCTGAATTAATGTTGAGTTTGTGTGGCACCTCATACTCATCGACCGTCCTGAGAAACCCGCTCTGTAGCTTAGGTCATTGAATATTCCGGCGCTGTCAGTGCAACCTGTGTTGCCTCGGGACTGCATCTGATGCGTCCACTCAGTATAATCACGTCCGCCCGCAGCTGGTCTGCCGCCCCGTTGCGGCTATCGCTGGTCGTACCGACTTTCAAGACTCATGCTTAAGGACCTCCAAGGCCAACCATGGAAACGTCACTGGAAACCGTCGCCCTGTTCTCCCTCAAACTCGCTTACGAGGAAGAAGGCCTGAGCCCGATTCTGCGGGATGACATGGTCATGGGTGATTACCAAAAAGACGTGTTCGAATTGCTGGTGCGACGCGGGGATATCCAAACGATCCAGTTCAAGATGAATGAGTGCCTGGGGTTGGCGATGGACGCCTTGGGCGGTGTCGAGAAACCGCTGGGACGTGAGCTGCACAAGCTGTCAGCCGATTTCCGTCAGGCGCAGTCGCTGGAGCAGCTTGATCAGCCGCTCCTCGCGCTCAAGGGTTATCTGAAAGACATTCTCTGATCAGATGCTTCACGGGCTGACCTTTCAGCGCCGCGCCTTCAACACCCGAATATCCGTGGGAAACCCATCCGCCCCCACAAGCTTCTTCCAGCCCACATACTGAAACTCGCCGCGCTCATCGATGTAATCGCCCTTCTCCACCGACCGGCCACCGACGATGGCCACGCGTTTTTCCTCGCCACAACCACCATCCGAAGGCCGAACGGTGTAGATCACATACGGCTTCACGTATTGCGTGGCGCGGAAGTATTGGCCGCAGATTTCATCGACGGTGATCAGCATGGTTTTCAGGCGGGCTTCGCCGTCCATGTCTTCGTGGAGTTTGAGGAAGGAGATGTCGCCGACGTCGCTGTAGCCCAGTGAACGGGCGCGTTTGTATTCGGGGGAGTTCTGGTGGGCGATGCGGCCTTGTTCGGCTGACTGGTTCATTCTGGCGGCGAACTCGGCATTGCCTTGAGCAATGGTTGCCTCGGCCTGGGCGGCGACGTTTTCGCATTGCGCGAACTCGCGGGAGCCGAGGTATTGGGGCGTCAGGTTCGAGCGGCGCTGGTTCATGCTCCGCAGGCTGTTCTCCAGATCGCCGATCACCTCATAGGCGCTGGGTACGCGACCGCTCTGGACGTCGGCGATTTTTTCCTGCATTCGCTTGCAGTTGGCGAGGTAATACTGCCAGCTGCTTTCCGGGGGCTCCTTCCACTCGGCGAATGCCGGGGTAATGACAGCGGCGCAGGTGATTGCACAGAGCAAGCGCAGAACAGAAGCGGCTTTTGGCATGAGTAGTCCATTACAGGAATCAAGAAAGTGGCGCGAAGCTACTATTTTGATATCTTGCCGTCCACTTTCGCTGGAGGCCTGTCACTGCCTCTGTTATCGCGCACTCGGGAATAAACCAATGGATGCTTTGTTGTGCTTGTCAGTAATGGCCGGAACCTGGTTGTGGGTGGTCAAGCAACGGGGTGAGTGGAACTTGCTACTTGGCAACCTTGCTGGCGCAGGAAGTAGCGTGGTCACTGGCATTGTGTTCACGCTGATTTACAACGCAGTCATTGGTACATCGATGGCGACACCTAACCTGGATCGCAGTCTGGTGGTGTTCACCACAAGCGCGGGCGTTCTGGCGGGGGTGTGGTTGTGGATTGCCAATCGCCATCAACCCGAACATCCGATTGCACGTCAATTGCTGGGCGCGGTGTGTGGCTTTGCCGCCGGCATGGTGGCACTGCTGGTGCTTGCTGTGAATTTTTTCCCCAACACATGATCGAGCGGCGTCACTGTTTTGTTATCTTGGCGCCCTTCGTCAGCGCTCACTTCGGTGTGCGTTGATTTCAGCTTTCGAAATTAAGGAAAGGATCGAATGGCGTTTCTGAGTTTTCTGGCATTTATCGCCGCCTGGGGTTTCATGTGGCGCTGGGTGGTGAAAAACCGCGGCAGCTGGAATCTGTTTTACGGCAACATCGTTGGCGCGGCGGGCGGTTTTATCGTTGGTCTGGTGGTGCTGTCGATCCTCCTGTCGCTGTTCCCGTCGGCGCATAAATCCGAAAAGGCGCCAATCGAAGACGTGATCACACAAAGCGATGTCACCACCAGTCTGTTGCCCGAAGCCGAGACGGATTCAACGTCCGCGGTGCTGGAGAACGCGCCGGGCTTTGCCGCGATCGAGCCGGATAACCAACCTTCCCCGCCGGATTCCGCACTGCTGCCGAATTACGCCAGCCGGGCACCGAAATCGATATCGGAAAAAACCGTCCTCGATCAGAGCGACGCGCAGGGCCGTAAAGCGCTCACCGCGCTGCGCGACAAGCTTGGGCAAAATGCCGACAGCGATAAATCGATGCTCGCGTATGTCATGTGCGGCACGCTGGTCACCGGCACGCTGCGCTTCCCCGCGTCGGAGCGCTTCGCCGACAGTTCTGCCATTATCACCAAGCGCTTCAAGGATCAGGTCTACACCCTCAGTAACAAGGTCACCGCGCGCAACATGAACGGCGATGACGTCACTTATCGCTTCGACTGCTCGGTGCAGGAGCAACCCGCGTCCGCCGAATGGCGCTTGCTGGCGCTGAAGCTGCAGAAGGCCGATTCTTAAGCCTCGTTTAAGGGTTCAAGGCGCTGGCTGCGCTATCATCGCCAGCCTGTGCGCCTTGAGCTTCGCCACCGAATGTCCCCGATACCTGCTGACCTGAACCCGCTGCCTCCCGTCCTGGCCGGCCCGCTGCTGCGTCGGCTGGAACCAACGCGCGTGGTGTTGTGGCTGGTCGGCACCCGCGAACTGTCGCTGAGCCTGCGCTTGCAGGGTGTAGGAGACATTCCTCTCGATGCCGGGAAATGCACGGTCATTCCTGTAGGCCGTCATGCGTTCGTCCATTTGATTGACGTTGCGCTCGACAGCGCCCTGCCCTGCGACACGCGCATCGACTATGACCTGCTGATCGACGGCCAGACACCCATCGCGGAGTGGGCGCCGCACCTGCTGTACGGCAATGCCCGCTCTCCGAACCTCGTCGTGTGCTCACGGATTGATCAGTTGCTGCACGGTTCCTGCCGCAAGCCCCATCATCCGGCGGCAGACGGTCTGCTCTGCGTCGATCAGTTGCTGGCGACAGAAACCGACCCGCAACAACGCCCGGCCCTGTTGATGATGAGCGGCGACCAAATCTACGCCGACGACGTCGCCGGCCCGATGCTGCGGGCAATACACAGCTTGATCGCGCGCCTCGGCCTGTTCGACGAACACCTCGATGGAGCCGTGGTCAGCGACAGCGCCAAACTCTACGAACACCCGGCCAGTTACTACCACCGCGCGGATTTGTTACCGGCGCTAGAGAGCAACGAGACTTTGCGCGAGCGATTTTTCGGCGGTGCGCGTAAGCCGATTTTCACCAGCAGCAGCGCTGACAACCATCTGGTCACGTTTGCCGAAGTGATGGCGATGTATTTGCTGGTGTGGTCGCCGGTTGCCTGGACGCTGATCAATCCTGCTGTTCCGTCACTGACGCCTGAACGCTTGAAGCGCTACGCCTTGGAGCAAACCCGCATTGATGGCTTCAAGGCCGGTTTGGGCAACGTCGCCCGAGCCTTGGCGCATCTGCCGAGCCTGATGATTTTCGATGATCATGACATCACCGATGACTGGAATCTTTCCGCGCAATGGGAGGAAACCGCCTACGGCCACCCGTTCTCCAAACGCATCATCGGCAACGCGCTGATCGCCTATATGTTGTGCCAGGGCTGGGGCAACAATCCGGACGCGTTCAAGGATCTGCTGGAGAACACTCGACGCCTGAGCGCCAGCGGTGATGATCGTTATCTCGACAGCCCGGTGCAGGACGCGCTGATCGACGACTTGCTGCGCTTTCAGCATTGGCATTTCGTGCTGCCGAGCAGCCCCGCGCTGGTGGTGCTCGACACTCGCACCCGTCGTTGGCGCAGCGAGATGGCGCTCAAGCAACCCTCCGGTTTGCTGGACTGGGAAGCGCTGAGCGAACTGCAGCAGGACCTGCTTGATCATCCGTCAGCGATCATCGTTTCCCCTGCGCCGATCTTCGGCGTGAAGCTGATCGAAACCGTGCAGAAGGTTTTCAGCTGGTGCGGCTATCCGCTGCTGGTCGACGCCGAAAACTGGATGGCTCATCGCGGTGCGGCGCAGGTGATCCTGAACATTTTCCGACACACCCGCACACCCGGAAACTACGTGGTGCTGTCGGGCGATGTGCATTACTCCTTCGTCTACGAAGTACTTATCCGACACCGCAAGGCCGGGCCACGGATCTGGCAGATCACCAGCAGCGGGATCAAGAACGAGTTCCCGAAAACCCTGCTGGAATGGTTCGACCGCCTCAACCGCTGGCTCTATTCACCGCGCTCGCCGTTGAACTGGTTCACCAAACGCCGACGCATGCGCATCGTGCCGTACACCCCGGAACATGCTGAAGCGGGTGAGCGGCTGTGGAATTCGGCGGGGATCGGGCAAGTGTTTTTCAATGCGCAGGGGCAGCCGAGCGAGATCATTCAGCACAATTCGAACGGGGCGGTGAAGACGCGGATGCTGGCGCCGGAGTTGGGGGATTATCCTGATTGATATGGCCTCTTTTGCCCACAGTGAGATTGCAATGACGATACCTTCGCGATTACTTATCACCCGCGACAGCGTACATGCCGGCGATGATTGCGAGGCTCCCCATGCGCGCTGGATCAACCTGCAAGAGATTGAAACCCTGGAGGCTGCCCTGCGCCTACTACTCCACAATGGTTATCTGCCAAGCATTGCTGGTGGATGTGCGACATGGATCGTACGCGGGCCTCAGGCCCTTGCTGTAATTGCCCAGCAATGGCAGGAGCCTCGTTTTCTGGTCAACGCCCAGTCGACACTGGTCAATTTGGAAGAGTTGAGGTTTGTATATTGGTGCCAGGTAGATCCGGAGCTTGTTTTCGACTGCCTGCTAACAGGCGCCGAACTTCCTGACAAATACAGCGGATTTAAGACGTCAAAGTAGTCGGAAGGGGACTACAGTTTTTAAGGAAACATCTCTGGAATCGCTGATTCATACTCTGCTTCCCTTACACAGGAAGCAGAGCCATGCGAAAAAGAAAGCCAGACCCTTTAGAAATCGATACAACGACTTACCTTTTAAGCTCCCCGGCCAATGCTAGAAGGCTGCTGAGATCTATCGCAGAAATGCACAATGGAATTCGTGCAAATACGGACGCCTCTTCGTTCAATTTCGTGCCTCTCAGTCAGTTGAGACCGCCAGTCCCACACCTCTGACAATCATCCCCACCTCCCGCTCATCAATCGTCAGCGGCGGCAGCAGCCGTATCGTCTTGCCGCGTGTGACGTTGATCAGCAATCCATGATCCCGCGCCGCAATCAGCGTGAGATCGCGAATCGGCTGTTTCAGCTCGATACCAATCATCAAGCCCTGCCCACGAACCGCCAGCACATTGGGGTTGTCTGCCAGTTCGGCGCACAGGCGGGTCAACAGGCGTTCACCCTGCACCCGGACATTTTCCAGCAAGCCCTGTTCTTCGATGATGTCCAGCACCGTGCAGCCGACCCGGCAGGCCAGCGGATTACCGCCGAACGTACTGCCATGGCTGCCGGGGGTGAACAGGTCCGCCGCTCTGCCCCGCGCCAGACAGGCGCCGATCGGCACGCCATTGCCGAGGCCTTTGGCCAGGGTCATGACGTCCGGCACGATGCCTTCATGCTGGAACGCGAACCACTGGCCGGTGCGGCCGATGCCGGTCTGGATCTCGTCGAGCATCAACAGCCAGGCGTGCCGATTGCACAGTTCGCGCAGGGCTTTGAGGTAGCCGGGCGGCGCCAGTTGCACGCCGCTTTCGCCCTGGATCGGCTCGACCAGAATCGCCACGATGCGCTCGCCATGCTTTTGCTGCACTTGATCCAGTGCAGCCAGATCACCGAAGGGCACTTTGACGAAATCCCCCGGCAGATCATTGAAGCCCAGGCGCACCGCCGGGCCATCACTCGCCGACAACGTGCCCAGCGTGCGGCCATGAAATGCGTTGGCCATGACCACCACCAGCGGCTGTTCAATACCTTTGCTCCAGCCGTACAAGCGCGCCAGTTTCAGTGCTGTTTCATTGGCCTCGGCGCCGGAGTTGTTGAAGAACGCCCGCTCCATTCCCGACAGCTGCGTGAGTTTCTGCGCCAGCTGTTGTTGCCAGTCGATGCTGTACAGGTTGGAGGTGTGCAGCAGCATTCCGGCCTGCTCACTGATGGCCGCGACGATCCGTGGGTGCGAGTGCCCGACATTGGTCACCGCGACTCCGGCGACAGCATCCAGATATTCCCGACCGGCCTGATCCCACAGGCGCGTGCCCAAGCCTCTGGTGAAGCTCAGGGCCAACGGTTGGTAGGTGTTCATCAGGGCGGCGGTCATGACTTCAAACTCCAGTGAAGGTCGGTGTGTTGGCAGTATGGTTAGCCACCAAAACTGGATAAACTCGGCAAAACTTCTTTCATTTAAAAGCCGAGCTTGATAATGGACCTGTTGCAGGCAATGAGCGTCTACGTGAAAGTGGTGGAAGCCGGGAGCATGACGGCAGCTGCGTTGCAGTGCGAAATGTCCACGACCATGGTCGGAAATCACCTGCGCGCACTGGAGCAACGGCTCGGCGTGCAATTGTTGCAGCGCACCACCCGCCGCCAGCGGCTGACCGAATTTGGCAGTGTCTACTACCAGCGCTGTCTGGATGTTTTAGGCCTGGTGGCCGACTCCGAACGCCTCGCCGAACAGGCCCTCGACGAGCCGCGCGGCTTGCTGCGTATCACCGCGCCACTGACTTTTGGCGTCGAACGCCTGGCCCCGGCGCTCAGCGAGTTTTCCCTGCAATACCCGCAGGTGAAAATGGATGTGGTGCTGACCAACCGCCGTCCGGATCTGCTGGAAAGCGGTCTCGACGTGGCATTCAGGCTGGGGCATTTCGAGCAGTCGAACCTGATCGCCCGACCGCTGATCGACTACACCCTCACCGTGTGCGCCTCGCCGGCCTACGTCGCCCGGCGTGGCATGCCGATCACCCCGCAAGACTTGCAGCAACACGACTGCCTGTCGTTCGCCTACCCTGCCGGCGACGATTGGCAATCGGTGGAAAAACGCTGGCGCCTCAGCGGCCCGGATGGCGAAATTCTGGTGGATGTCAGCGGCCCGATGCTGATGAACACCTCCGCCGGCCTGCATCAGGCAGCGCGCACCGGCATGGGCATCGTCATGCTGCCGGATGCGCTGGTGGAACAGGACCTGTGCGACGGCAAACTGGTAACGGTGATCCCCGATTACCAGCCGCCGAGCCGACCTTTGCATTTGCTCTACGCCCCGGACCGTTATCGTTTGCCCAAGCTACGGCGCTTCGTCGAGTTTGCGATGAAAACCTGGGGCAGATCCTGATTTGGACTGCGATTGACTATGCTCCGGTGATTGCCGACAAGGATGCTGCCACTCGATGAAAACCAACCACACCGTACGCGATCTGTTGCCTGCCGAAGTAGAGCCAGTTCGCCTGTTTCTAGGGCAACATGGCTGGGGACACCGAACAAGCTCCAGCGACTATTTCGCTCAACTGCTCGAAAACTCGCAACGCACTGCGCTCGCGCTGAGCGGCGAGCAGATCATCGGTTTCGCCCGAGGCATCACCGATGGTTTGTCCAACGGTTATCTGTCGATGGTCGTGGTTGATAGCCAGCATCGGCGCGCCGGTGTCGGGCGCGCACTGGTCGAGCATGTCATGGGGGACAACCCCGAGATCACTTGGGTACTGCGCGCCGGGCGCGAAGGTGCGGAGGCATTTTTTGCCAGTTTGGGGTTTGAAACATCGGTGATTGCCATGGAGCGCCCAAGGCTCAAGTAACACGTGAGAATCAACTCCCGCTTTTCACCAACACCGGTTTCTCCTGATAACGCTGCGCAAACAACTGCTTCAACTGCGCGACCTTGGGCATGTCGTTGATCACGATGTACGGATAGCTCGGATGTTCGGTGAGGAAATCCTGGTGATAGTCCTCCGCCGGGTAGAAGCCATTGTAGGTTTCCAGTTTCGTAACGATCGGTTTCTTGTAGGCATGCGCCGCGTCGAGTTGGGCGATGTAGGCCTGGGCCACCCGTTGTTGATCGGCGTTGGTCGGGAACAGTGCTGAACGATATTGCGTGCCGCTGTCGGGGCCTTGGCGGTTGAGTTCGGTCGGGTTGTGGGCCACCGAGAAGTAGATCTGCAGCAGGCTGCCGTAGCTGACCTGTGTCGGATCGAAGGTGACTTGCACCGATTCGGCATGACCGGTATCGCCGTCGCTGACCCGCTCATATTGCGCCGTGTCCGCCGCACCGCCGGCATAACCGGAGACGGCTTTCTGCACGCCTTTGACGTGCTGGAAAACCCCTTGCACGCCCCAGAAACAACCACCGGCGAACACCGCGGTTTCACTGTGGGCCTGAGTGTTTTCGTCGAGAGTCGGTGGCGGGATGACCACTGCGTCTTCGGCACCAAAGGAGAACGCCGAGCACTGACCAATCACACCCGCCATGGCGACGCCGAGCAACACACGGCGCCAGTTGTTTTGAACTTTCATGTTGCGCACTCCCGATCAGCCGAAGGTAAAGGCGTAGGCCGATACGCCCGGGTCAAGAAACTCAATGGTGAAGGTGCGATCCTTCACCGCATCGGTTTGCCGCACCAGTTGATACAGGCGCTGCTCGGTCACGCGGCCGCTACCGTCCGGGGCGACATCCACGCCGTGGGCTTCACCCGGCGCCTGACCGTCAATCGACACTTTGAAACGCACCGGTTTGCCATCCGCGCCCGGGCCCAGCACCAGATGCAGATCGCGGGCATGGAAGCGGTAGACGATGCGACTGGCCGGCGCACTGGCGGTGGCGCGCTCGGCACCGACGGCCCACTGGCCGCCGAGGCTCCAGTCATTCAGGGTCAGGTTAGCGGGTGGGTTATAGGTCGCGACCTTGTCAGGCACCAGGCTGGTTTCCGGTACGAAATGTTCCGCACGCTGGTAGCCGACATAGGTTTCCGGTGACAGCACCTGATTCATGTCCGGCGCCTGTTGCACGCCTTGGGCATCGGCATTGATCAGGCCATCGGCGACAGTTTTCGCCCCGGCCTCACGCAGCAACTGCTGTATGACCCGTTCCGATTCGGCGTAGTCCCCTTCGCCAAAGTGGTGGTAACGAATCCGCCCCTGCGCATCGGCAAAATAATGCGCCGGCCAGTATTCGTTGTTGAAAGCGCGCCAGATCTTGTAGTCGTTATCGATGGCCACCGGGTAGTTGATGCCCAGTTCCTTCATGGCTTTGGTAACGTTGCCTACATCACGTTCGAAGGCGAATTCCGGGGCGTGCACGCCGATCACCACCATGCCCTGATCGCGGTACTTTTCGGCCCAGGCTTTGACATACGGCAGGGTGCGCAGGCAGTTGATGCAGGAGTAGGTCCAGAAATCCACCAGCACCACTTTGCCCTTGAGTGCCTGGGCGTCCAGCGCTGGCGAATTGAGCCATTGCACGGCGCCAGTGAGCGGCGGCAACTGGCCTTCGACCGGCAGTGTTCCCGGCGCCTTGTCGGCAACTTTCATCGCCCCGCCGGCCGCAGGAATCTGCGCCATCATTGTGCCGTTGCCCGCCGGGGATTTGCCGGAAAGCTTGCCCACCAAGGCCTGCTCAATCCCGCCAGTGGATGCCGTCGACAACCGCGCCAGCAACCCGGTATCGAGGCCCAGGGCAATCGCTGCGACACCGGCGAGCATCGCTGCCCCCAGGCCGCGGCGGATCCACTCACCGGTGCCGATCGAGCGCTTCATCAAGGCAAAGACCTTACCGCCCAGCAGCAGTGCCGCCGCCAGTGAAGTCGCGGCGCCCGCCGCGTAGGCGAGCAACAACAGCGTGGTGGCGATGCTTGCCCCTTGCAGCGCGGCGCCGGTCAGAATCAAACCTAGGATGGGCCCGGCGCACGGCGCCCACAGCAGCCCCGTGGCGACGCCGATCAGAAACGAGGCGCCGGGACGCGGACGATTGTCCTGGCCGGCGGCTTCGGACAGCCGACTGCCGGCCGACACCAGCGGCCGCATCAGGCGCTCGGCAAGACGCGGCAGCAGCAGCGTCAACCCGAACAGTGCAACGAACAGCAACGCGAGCCAGCGACCGTACTGATTGACTTGCACCACCCAACCGCCGCCCACCGCTGCCAGTGTGGCGACGAGGGCGAAGGTCAGCGCCATCCCGGCCAATAGCGGCAAGCCACTCTTGATAAACGGCTGCCCGGTGCGAGCGAAGACAAAAGGCAGAACAGGCAGGATGCACGGACTGACGATCGTCAGCACACCGCCCAGATAAGCGAGAACCAAGAGCCACATGGTGTCGTCCTGTAGAAAGTGAAAATCGAAAAATAGCCATGGCTCATGCCGCCACGGGTTTGAACGTCATCGCCAGACCATTCATGCAATAACGCAGGCCGGTGGGTTTCGGGCCGTCGTCGAATACATGCCCCATATGCCCGCCGCACCTCCGGCAGTGCACTTCGTTACGCGACATGCCGAAGGAGCGGTCCTGACGTGTGGCCACCGCGTGTTCCAGCGGCGCCCAGAAACTCGGCCAGCCGGTATGGCTGTCGAACTTGGTCGCCGACGCAAACAGCGCCAGGTCGCAGCCCGCGCAGGCAAATGTGCCGTTCCGGTGCTCGTCGTTGAGCGGGCTGCTATAGGCGCGTTCGGTGCTTTCTTCACGAAGGATGGCGTACTGCTCATCAGAGAGTAGCGAGTGCCATTCGCCGTCGCTGTGGCTCACCTCGAAAACCTCATCGGCATGGGCTTGTTCGATCAGTGCGGTGCCCGGGGACAATTTTGGCAATACACCCGCCACCAGGGCTGCAACCCCCAGCCCGCCGCTTGCTACAAGTATCTGTCGCCGTGAAAACATGGCCGTCTCCTAAAATTCCAGGTGCCTGTCATGGAACACAGCCTAGGCTTGGGTTGATCGCCAAATCCTCACGGGAAGTTAACGAATTCGTGATAACTCGCCCCGAGGAAAACCCGCACAATGCGCTCACTGCGCCGAAGGATTGAGCTTGATGGAATTAACCAGACGCATCCTCGTGGTCGAGGATGACCAACACATTGCTGACCTGATTTGCCTGCACCTGCGCGATGAGCATTACGATGTCGTGCATTGCGCCGACGGCGACGAAGGCATGCGCCTGTTGCAACAGGGACAGTGGGATGCATTGATCCTCGACCTGATGTTACCGGGCGTCGACGGCCTGGAAATCTGCCGCCGCGCCCGGGCGATGGCGCGCTACACGCCGATCATCATCACCAGCGCCCGCTCCAGCGAATTGCACCGCATCCTGGGGCTGGAACTGGGGGCCGACGACTACCTCGCCAAACCGTTTTCGATGCTGGAACTGGTGGCCCGGGTCAAAGCCTTGCTGCGCCGGGTTGACGCCATGGCGCGCAATCTGAAGATGGACGCCGGCAGCCTCAGCCTCGACGGCCTGAGCATCGACCCGATCACCCGCGACGTCGCTCTCAATGGCGCACGCCTGGACCTCACTCCACGGGAGTTCGACCTGCTGTATTTCTTCGCCCGCCAACCGGGCAAGGTGTTCTCGCGCATGGACCTGCTCAACGCGGTATGGGGTTACAGCCACGAAGGCTACGAGCACACGGTGAACACGCACATCAATCGCCTGCGGGCGAAGATCGAGACCGACCCGGCGCAACCGACCCGCATCCTCACCGTGTGGGGCCGTGGCTATAAATTCGGTACGGAACAACCATGAAACTGACCCTGTCGCAGCGCCTGTCCGTCGTGTTCGCCGTGTTGCTGCTGGTGTGCTGCGGTACCTCGGCATGGCTGCAGGTGCGCTCCAGCAAGATGCATGAACTGGAAGTGGTGCAAGGCCTGTCGCGGGACCTGGCACAGCACATCGCCCATGACACGGTGCTGATGGACAGCAATGGCCTGATGCCCGGCGCCGTGCGCGAACTGTTCAGCAAGCTGATGCTGGTCAACCCGAGTGTCGAGGTGTACCTGCTCGACAGCGAGGGGCGGATTGTCGGCAATGCGGCGCCGGAAGGACATCTGCGCCGGGAGACCGTCGATCTGGCGCCGATCCGCCGCCTGCTCAATGACCAGCCGCTGCCGATCCTCGGCGATGACCCGCGCAGCGTCGACGGGCGCAAGGTCTTCAGTGCCGCGCCGTTACGGGTCAATGGCAAGCCTGCCGGTTATCTCTACGTGGTGTTGCTCAGCGAAGAACACGATCGCTTCGCTGAACGGGGCGCGACCAGTGCCGCACTCAATACGGCGTTGCTGTCGATCGGGCTGGTGGCGCTGTTGTGCCTGATCGCGGGTCTCACGGCGTTCAACCTGATTACCCGACCCTTGCGCCGATTGACCGAAACCGTCAGCCGCTTCGACATTGATGGCACGCCGCAACCTCTGCCCGCTCCGTCAGCAGCTGTGGATAAAAGCGCTGACCCGGATGAGATCGCCGTGCTTGATGGCGCCTTCCGCCAAATGCAAAAACGCCTCGGTGAGCAGTGGCGCTCATTGACCCGCCAGGATCAGGAGCGACGCGAACTGGTGGCGAACATTTCTCACGACCTGCGCACACCGCTGGCCTCGCTGCACGGTTATCTGGAAACCCTGTCACTCAAGGACGCTACGCTCACCGCCGAAGAACGCCGGCGTTATCTGGGCATCGCTCTGGATCAAAGTCGCAAGGTCGGCGGGCTGGCCCAATCGCTGCTGGAACTGGTGCGCCTGGAACACGGTTTTGTGCAGCCGGTGCTGGAACGCTTTTCCCTGATCGACTTGCTGCAAGACATTTTCCAGAAATTCGAACTGGCCGCCGAAGCACGCCACGTCGAACTCAAGGCCAGCTTCGGTCCGAACCTGCCGACGGTCTGCGCCGACCTTGGCTTGATCGAAAGGGTACTGACCAACTTGGTGGACAATGCCTTGCGCCACACGCCTGCGGGCGGTGAAATCGAGCTGGATTTGAAACCCCTGGGCGCCTTGGTCGAAGTCACGGTCAGCGACACCGGCCCCGGCATCGCTCCCGAGTTGCGCGAAGGCCTGTTCCTGCGTCCGTTCAATATTGGTGGGGCGCGACGTGACGGTGGATTGGGGCTGCGCATCGTCCACCGTATTCTGCAACTGCACGGGCGTGAGATTCAGTTGATCGATGTCGCCGGGCGCGGGGCGACTTTCCGCTTCACGCTGCCGACCGATCAGCAAACCGCCGAACAGTGAATGGTGCGCTCGATGAACCTGAACACGCCGGACAAATAATCCGCACCACCGGACTGTTGTTCCGTGACAACGCCGCCCCGCTCCCCTAAATTAACCGGCCTGAAAAAGACCTCGCGCTTTCTCGTTTCCACTCAAGTTAAAAAAGTAGTGAAATTTCAATGTCCGATTTCAACACCGCTGAATCCGTAGTCACCGAATCGTCCAAAGCGGAATACGAAAACTCCATCAATCTTTCACAACACCTTCCACAAGCCAAAATCATCAGCGAGATGGTGCTGGACGCGTTCCAGTCGACCCGCGAAAGCGACCAGATCCGCGAGCTGCGCGCCGCGATCCGCCAAGCGCACGACAGCTTCGATGACGACAAGGCCTACGAGCTGATGGGCCAGCTCAAGGCGCTGAAAGACGCCGAAGCCGCCGACCTCGCCGCCCTTGAAGACCTGAGCAGCAAGTTCTCGATCGGCCGCATCCTGTCCTGCTTCAAGGACGATCCGGCGTTTCAGGAAATCGTCTACGGCCTCGCGCTCAAAGTGCTGAACCAGACCCATCAGGCGATCAGCAACCCGAGCGGCGGCAAGAGCAAGGCCGCCAAGAAGAAAGAACTGGAAATCTTCACCATCAGCAAGGACGGCAGCAGCGTGACCCTGCCGCTGCGCACCCCGCGTTCGCGTATGAACGTTGACCGTGAAGCGCTGGAGTTCCTCGGTTTCACCTTCGTCGGTGAAGGCGAAGAAGCCGAGTTGGAAGGCGAAACCTTCATCGACAACGCCGGCACCGAACACGCGATCAACCGCAAGAACATCATCACCGCCCTGCAACAGCAGACCGCGTTCGATGGTTACAGCATCGCCGCGCAGTAAATCCGGCGCCGACGAAAAAGCCCCGCACTGAGATTCAGGCGGGGCTTTTTGTTGGGCGGCGTGACGGTCAGACTTCCGGCTGCACCGCCGCGATCATGTCGACTTCAATCGCGGCGTTCTTCGGCAACTGATAGACACCGACCGTGGTGCGGGTATGGCGGCCGGCATCACCGAGCACATGGCTGAACACGTCCGATGCACCGTTGGCCACTTCGCTCAGGTCAACGAAGTCCGGAGTGGACTTCACATACACCGTGACCCGCAACAACGCCCGGATCTTGTCCAGCGAACCCACCGCATCGACGATCAGCGCCAGGCAGCGCATGGCACTGATGCTCGCGGCAGCCTGGGCATCCTTGAGGCTCAACTCCAGCCCCACCCGGCCCGGATACTGAATCTTGCCGTGGGTACGCGGCACCATGCCGCTGATGTACAACTCATCGCGATGACGGATCAGCGGCGCGTAATTGCCGCCGGCGGTGTTCTCGCCATAGATGTCGTAGTTCAGCTCTTGTGCCAGGGCAATGAAGCGTTCGTCGCAGGTCATCCTCTCAGTCATTTCGCCCAGCCTTTTGATCAATGCATGAAAAATCGCAGGTTAAGACCGATGAAAATCGCGGATTCGACTCGATGTAGATCATCGGCATAGTTGGATCCAAATCTAGGTCTTTTACTGACTGATAGCAACCTGCCGCCACCGTAGCAGCGCCAGCCTTTCTGCGCGCAGCAGCCATCTCCTGAATTCCTTGCATCAATTCGTCAAACAGAACGCGTTTTGCCATTTATCAGCGCCTCGATAAAACCAGATGTCGAGTGATCGTAACGAAAGAAAAATCTTCTGGCGGTAGGAGATATCCCTCTTTGGAGAAGGCTCCTTCCCAACTGGCAGAAATTATTGAGTGCTGGAAGTATTCTTTGATAGTTACCTAAATCAGGCCCAACAAAAAACCCCGCACATCTCTCAATGTGCGGGGTTTTTCGTGAAGCCATCCAGCCTTACGGCGCGTACGTCAGCAGCAGCTCGGCCGGCACCTTGAAGTCCAGGGACATCATGACGCTCAGGGCGGTGATGGTGAAGATCGAGAACACGAACAGCTTGCGTGCCCAGACCGTGTCATCCACCGCCTTGTAGCCGGTCCAGGCCATGTACAGCCAGTACATGCCCATGGCCGCGGCGACGGCGAGGTAGCCCATGCCGGCGTAACCGCTGAAGGTCAGCATCAAGGTCGCCACGAGGAACGCCAGGATGTAGAGCAGGATGTGCTTCTTGGCCACTTCGATTCCGCGCTTGACGGGCAGCACCGGAATCGATGCGGCCAGGTAGTCGTTGAAACGGAAGATCGCGATGGCGTAGGAATGCGGCATCTGCCACAGGCTGAACATCACCAGCAGGGTCAGTGCGGCCATGTCGAAGCTGTTGGTGACGGCAACGTAACCGATCACTGGCGGCATGGCGCCCGACAGACTGCCCACCAGCGTGCCGTGAACCGACTTGCGCTTGAGGTACAGGCTGTAGAAGCCGACGTAGATGATGAAGCCGATTACCGCGAACAGGGCGGCCAACGGGTTGGCCACCTTGTACAACAAGGCAACGCCGAGAACACCCAGGATGGTCGCGTAGACCAGGGCCAGTTTCAGGGAGATCAAGCCCTGCACCAGCACCCGGTTTTTAGTGCGTTCCATCTTCAGGTCGATGTCGCGGTCGATGCAGTTGTTGAACACGCAACCGGAGGCCACAACCAGGGATGTGCCGATCATGGCGGCCAGGAACACCGCCAGATCTACATGCCCTTTCGAGGCCAGGAAGAACCCGCCTGCCACAGAAAGCACGTTACCGAAAATGATCCCCGGTTTGGTGATTTGGATAAAGTGCTTGAGCGACATCGGGTCTACCTCACTTCGCCATCATGTACGTGTGGATGCTGAACATGATCCACAGCGACAGGCCAACCAGCAGCAGGATCACGATGGCCGTAAAGACAAACGCGATCACGTTGTTACGTTGTGCAATCGAACGGTCCAGGTGCAGGAAGTAGTACAGGTGAACGATCACCTGGATTACCGCGAACAGCAGGACGATTGCCAGCGTGGTCGACTTCGGCAAGGTCGGAAACATCACCAGGCCGAACGGGATGGCAGTCAGGATCACCGACAGGATGAAGCCGATGGCGTACGACTTTACGCTGCCGTGGCCAGCATCATGGCTGTCATGGGAGTGTGCATTAGCCATTACAGAGTCCCCATCAGGTAAACAACGGTGAATACGCAGATCCACACCACGTCCAGGAAGTGCCAGAACAGGCTCAGGCAGCTCAGACGGGTCTTGTTGGTCGCCGTCAGGCCGTGCTTGTTGACCTGGTACATCATGATGCCCATCCAGATCAGACCCGCGGACACGTGCAGACCGTGGGTACCGACCAGGGTGAAGAACGCCGACAGGAAGCCCGAACGGCTAGGACCGAAGCCCTCGGAGATCAGCAGGTGGAACTCGTTGATCTCCATGGCGATGAAGCCTGCGCCGAGCAGGAAGGTCATGAACAACCAGCCCAGAACCTGCTGCTTCTTGCCTTTGTACAACGCCAGCATGGCGAAGCCGTAGGTGATCGAACTGAACAACAGCAGAGCGGTTTCGCCCAGCACGTATGGCAGTTCGAAAATGTCGTGGCCCGACGGGCCACCGGCGACGTTGTTTACCAGTACTGCGTACACCGCGAAGATCGACGCAAACAGAATGCAGTCGGTCATCAGGTAGAGCCAGAAACCGTATACGGTCATCTCGCCCGAGTCGTGGTGATGGTCATCGTGCCCATGGTCACCATGGGCGTGTCCAACATTGGTCACTAAGTTCGACATGGTTTAAGCCTGTTCCAACGAGGTTACACGGGTGGCATTGGCCGGGATTTTCCCTGCCGCGACCAGACGCTTGTGCTGCTCGGCTTCGATGCGCTCGATCGTTTCAACCGGAACCATGTAGCCCTGGTCGTCACGTGCGGCGTGGATCACGAAGTAGATGACAGTGCCGGCCAGGCTGGCGATCGCCAACCACCAGATGTGCCAGATCATCGCGAAACCGAAGACGGTCAGCAGTGCGCCCATCACCACGCCAGTGGCGGTGTTGTTCGGCATGTGGATCGGCTCGTACTTGGCCGGAGCCTGGTACGCAGTACCGTTTTCCTTGGCTTCGGTGAACGGGTCGATGCAGTCAGCCTTAGGCAGCACAGCGAAGTTGTAGAACGGAGGTGGCGACGAGGTCGACCATTCCAGAGTGTGGGCATTCCACGGGTCACCGTGTTCGCACATGTTCTCTGGCTTGTTGCGGTCACGCACACTGACGTACAGCTGGATCAGTTGGCAGGCGATACCGACAGCGATCATCACCGCACCGAACATGGCAACGTACAGGTACGGTACCCACTCAGGGTTGGTGGTGGCGTTCAGACGACGGGTCATGCCCATGAAGCCCAGTGCATAGAGCGGCATGAACGCGACGAAGAAGCCCGAGATCCAGAACCAGAACGCTGCTTTACCCCAGCCTTCGTGCAGCTTGAAGCCGAACGCTTTCGGGAAGTAGAAGCCGAAACCTGCGATGTAGCCGAATACCGCGCCGCCGATGATCACGTTGTGGAAGTGCGCGATCACGAACAGGCTGTTGTGCAGAACGAAGTCAGCACCCGGGATGGCCAGCAGTACGCCGGTCATGCCGCCGATGGCGAAGGTCACCATGAAGCCCAGGGTCCACAGCACCTGGCTGGTGAAGCGCAGACGGCCCTGGTAGATGGTGAACAGCCAGTTGAACAGTTTCACACCCGTCGGAATGGAAATCAGCATCGTCGCCAGACCGAAGAAGGCGTTGACGCTGGCACCCGAACCCATGGTGAAGAAGTGGTGCAGCCAAACCATGAAGCCCAGTACCGAGATCGCGCCCGAAGCGTAGATCATCGAGTGGTGGCCGAACAGTTTCTTGCCGGTGAACGCCGAGATCACTTCCGAGAAGATGCCGAATGCCGGCAGGATCAGGATGTAAACCTCAGGGTGGCCCCAGGCCCAGAACAGGTTGACGTACATCATTGGATTGCCACCAAGTTCATTGGTGAAAATGTGGAAATCCATGTAACGGTCGAGGGTCAGCAGTGCCAGGGTAGCGGTCAGGATCGGGAACGAAGCCACGATCAGAACGTTGGCCCAGGTGCAGGTCCAGGTGAAGATCGGCATGTCCATCAGTTTCATGCCAGGGGTACGCATTTTCAGCACGGTGGCGAGGAAGTTAACCCCGGTTAACGTTGTACCCAGACCCGATAGCTGTAGCGCCCAGATGTAGTAGTCCATCCCCACGCCAGGGCTGTACTGCAGACCCGACAGCGGCGGATAGGCAACCCAACCGGTCTTGGCGAATTCGCCGACGCCCAGCGACAGGTTGATCAGCACCACGCCGGACACCAGCAGCCAGAAGCTCAGGGAGTTCAGGAACGGGAACGCAACGTCACGCGCGCCGATCTGCAGCGGCACTGCAAGGTTCATCAGGCCGGTGAAGAATGGCATCGCCATGAAGATGATCATGATCACACCGTGAGCGGTGAAGATCTGGTCATAGTGTTCAGGTGGCAGGTAGCCAGGCGAACCCTCGGTGGCCATGGCCAGTTGGGTACGCATCATGATGGCGTCGGCAAAGCCACGCAGCAGCATGACCATGGCAACGATGATGTACATCACACCGATTTTCTTGTGGTCGACCGACGTCAGCCACTCGGTCCACAAGTAGGTCCACTTCTTGAAGTAGGTGATTGCAGCGAACAACGCCAGACCACCGAGCGCGATCATCGAGATGGTGACCATCACGATCGGCTCGTGGAAAGGGATCGCTTCCCAACTTAATTTACCAAACATCGTTTACTCCTCTGCCCCGGCAGCTGAATGCGAATTCGAGTCCATGTCCGTTGCCGCCACTTCTTTCTCTTTCTTCTCGTGCTTCAGCGGCTTGCCCGGTTTCATGCCTTCGTACTTGTCGACGATGGTCTGGAACAGGTTCGGCGTGACCGAGGAGTAGAGCTCGACTGGATTGTTCTGGCTTGGCTTGGCAAGGGCTGCGTATTCAGCTGGTTCAAGCTGTTTAGGTGCCTTTTTGACTTCACTTACCCAGGCGTCGAAATCTTCCTGAGAAGTTGCGATCGCTTTGAATTTCATACCGGTGAAACCAGCGCCGCTGTAGTTGGCGGAGATACCGTCCATTTCAGCGTTGCGGTCAGCGATCAGGTGCAGCCGGGTAGTCATGCCCGCCATTGCGTAGATCTGGCCGCCCAGGCCCGGGATGAAGAACGAGTTCATCACGGCGTCGGAGGTGATCCGGAAGTTGACCGGGGTGTGCGCCGGGAACACGATCTTGTTGACCGTGGCGATGCCTTGTTCCGGGTAGATGAACAGCCACTTCCAGTCCAGCGCCACGACTTCGATGGTCACCGGCTTGACGTCGGATTCAATCGGACGGTACGGGTCCAGCTTGTGGGTCGAAATGTAGGTGATGTAACCCAGGGCGATGATGATCAGGACCGGGATGGTCCACACAGCCACTTCGATTTTGGTCGAGTGCGACCATTTCGGGGTGTAGACGGCATCCTTGTTGGACGCGCGGTACTTCCAGGCGAACAGGAAGGTCATGACGATAACCGGCACAACGACCAACAGCATCAGCAGCGTGGCGGTGATGATCAGGTTGCGCTGTTCCAGGCCGACCTGGCCCGTTGGATTGAGCAGGGTCATGTTGCAGCCTCCCAGCAACAACGTGCCGAGCAGCGGCACTAGGCCTAGTAATCTGGGGTACCTGTTTTTACTCATCTCACGACCTCTAAAGCAGCTTGCGCAATGCAGTTGGGTTTTGATCGCCAACACTTCACCCTGCCAAGGGTTGGCATTTTCTTTGGATTGAATAAGGGCCGCCCGTCGCGCGTCAGACGCTCGACAAAACCTTGGGACAGCGGTCAGTTCTTATTCGAATTCGTGGTCAAAGGCCTTGTTACAGACCAATTCCATTTGGTGCGGAAAGTTGGAAGGCACCGACACCTGGGTGTCGCAAAAGCCTTTCGGCCCGCTCGACACCCGACTTCCTGTCCAGTTCCTTAATAAAGGCTGAACAGTGCCGGGAATTCAGTGCGGGCGATTGTAGATAGGTAGCGCCCTATACACCATGTCTTATCCCGAAATAATTTTTATCGCTCAGAGCAACAATCCATCACCGTTTTTGCAAAAGTTCCGCATGTTATCGAAATCGATTCTCAACAAAAACACCAAAAAATGTAGGCCTATACACCTCAGTTCAGACAGCTCTGAAGGCTTTTCCCCGCCACCGAATCGGCGCAAAGCCCGATATTCAAAGGCCTCTGGCCATCTGCCAGAGCCTGTTAAAACTGCCTGATCTGGCACCCGCGTGCAAAACCAGAAAAATGCCGAAACAGACCAATCCTTTTTTGTAACATTACGCCAATCCGGGTCGCCGAAAGGCCCTGCGACAGGGCGCGTGTGACAACATGTCGCACACCTGCCGCACTCTTCATTGCCGTTCGTCACGGTGATTTCACAATCACTCTGAAATGCAAAACGCCCCGAGCGGCTGATCCGCAAATCGGGGCGTTTTCTGTATCGGCCGATCGGCCGAAGAGTTGATTCAGCGCAGGGCTTTTCGGTTACGCGAGGTCAGCAGCGGCACCAGGATCACCACCAGCACGAACGCCACCAAGGCCCATTGCGCCAGCGACAGACCGAGGATCGGCGGGTACGGCGTCGAGCAGAAACCGTCGACCTGGAAGCCCAGCGGGAAGATCTTCGCCAGTGGCAGGTCATCGACAATCGGCTGCAACACATCGATGCCGCAGCTCACCGCCGGATAGAACTGGGTGTACACGTGATGCCCGGCAACACCGGCGCCGGCGATCGCGCAGATCACCACCAGCACTTCGAACACCGTGATGCTGCGGCGGGTACGCATGGCCGCGCCGATAAACGCGAACAACGCAATCAGCAGCAACGCATAACGCTGCAGGATGCACAGCGGGCATGGCGCCTCGCCCAGCACGACCTGCATGTACAGCGCGCCACCAATCAATGCCAGACAGATGATGCCCAGCAGCACCAGAAAGCGCCGCTCACGTCCCAGTCGAATCGTTTCCTCGCTCATCGCGTTTCCCTTGTATGTCCATGGTTCAGCTGGCTGGCGGCTGCGCTTGCAGTGGCGCCATCAGGCTGATGTTGTCTTCGATATGCCAATTGGCCGCGATGCGACCGTTGTCGATCTGATAGATATCGGTTGCCCGGAAGTCTACACGCTGACCCAGCCCGTTGAGAGCCTTGAACGTACCACGGCGAGGAAAGATGGCGTGCGACCGGGGCGATCCTGATCAGCCAGACGAACGCGCGTCTGTCATCAGCATCGGGGGGAATAAACGATAAGCCGGTTAAGAAACGATTAACCTTGGAACACTTTTCTATAAGTCAGAACTGCATAACGGCCTTCGCGGGCAAGCCCGCTCCCACAGGTTCCGCGTCGTTCACACATTCTGTGCACGCCACAAATCCTGTGGGAGCGAGCCTGCTCGCGAATGAAGGCAACCCGGTTCTGGATTATTCCAAAGCAGCCGCCGGCCCGAAGAACTCATACCGACTCTGCTGCTCCGGCACACCCAGCGCTTTCAGATGCCGCTTGATCGCCCCCATGAACCCTTTCGGCCCAAGGAAATAAGCGTCGACATCCCGTTGCGCAGGCAGCCATTCGCCCAACTGCTCCTGACTGAGGATCCCGACCCTGTCCGCCGCCGGGCTCACGCCGTCATCCTCGGCGTAGCAATAGAAGCGCTTGAGCTGTGGATGTCGCGCCGCCAACCCATCGATCCAGTCGCGGAACGCATGCACGCTGCCGTTGCGCGCGCAGTGAATAAAATGCACCGGGCGCTCGGTTTGCAGCGCCGCTTCGAGCATCGCCAGAGTTGGGGTAATGCCAACGCCACCACTGATCAGCACCAACGGCTTGTCGCTGGCAGTCAGGGTGAACTCGCCCGATGGCGGGAACAGCTGAATGCTCGCGCCGACGTGCAGTTGATCATGCAAGTGGTTGGATGCACGACCACCCGGTTCGCGTTTGACGCTGATGCGGTACTGACCGTTATTGGCCAGCGCCGACAGCGAATAGTTGCGGCGGATTTCTTCACCATCGAGGATCAGCTTCATGCCGATGTACTGACCCGGCTCTGCAGCAAAAATCGGACCTTTGTCCGCAGGCTCGAAGTAGAACGAGATGATTTCCGCGCTCTCCTCGACCTTGTCCACCACGACGAACTCCCGCGCCCCGCGCCAGCCGCCGACCGCTTGTTCTTTCTGGTCGTAGATCGCGGCTTCGGCGCCGATCAGAATCTCGGCCAATTGCCCGTACGCCGCGGCCCACGCGCTCATCACTTCCTGAGTGGCGATCTCGTCGCCGAGCACTTCGGAAATGGCTCGCAGCAGGCAGGTGCCGACAATCGGGTAGTGCTCCGGGAGGATCTGCAGGGCGACGTGCTTGTTGATGATCTTCGCCACCAGATCGCCCAACTGGTCGAGCTGATCGATGTGTCGGGCGTACATCAACACGCCGTTAGCCAACGCACGCGGCTGATCGCCACTGGCCTGGTGCGCCTGGTTGAACAGTGGGCGCACTTCAGGATATTCGGAAAGCATCATGCGGTAGAAGTGGGTGATCAGCGCTTCACCACCGCTTTCCAGCAGGGGCACGGTGGATTTGACGATGGCACGATCCTGGACGCTAAGCATAAGAGTGACTCCTGAGCTTTTTTGAGAATTACCTTAGGCTTATCAGCTTTCGTGCCAGATTATTTTTCCTTATTAATCAATAGTTTATTTTTTAGGTAGTCATTTAGACACGAAGCACTTTATAGTCAACGCGACTACATCGAGTCTCTTTGACTACAAGACCATGACCGCCAAATCCCTGCTCACCGCTTTACTGCCGCTGGTCTCCGACCTGTCCCGCGAACTGCCCGAAGGCGAGCGCTATCGACGCCTGCTCGAAGCCATGCGCGCCCTGCTGCCGTGCGATGCCGCCGCGTTGCTGCGCCTGGACGGCGAATGGCTGGTGCCGCTGGCGGTGGACGGTTTGAGCACCGACACCCTCGGCCGGCGCTTCAAGGTCAGCGAACATCCCCGTTTCGAGATCCTGCTGGACGGCGCCGGGCCAACCCGCTTCGCCGCCGACAGCGACTTGCCCGACCCGTATGACGGCTTGGTCGATGGCCTGGGCGATCATCTGGAAGTGCACGACTGCCTCGGCTGTCCGCTGTTCGTCGATGAAAAACTCTGGGGCCTGATCACCCTCGACGCCCTCGACCCGGAGCGTTTCGAGCCGATCGAACTCGACGCCCTGCAAGCCTTCGCCAGCCTCGCCTCGGCCACGGTCAACGCTGCAGAGCGCATCGAACGCCTGGCGTTGCGCGCCGAGGATGAGCATCAGCGCGCCGAGGTCTACCGGCAGGCCAGTGGTCAGCAGCAGCGCGAAATGATCGGCCAGAGCAAGGCGCACAAGCGTCTGGTGGAGGAAATCAATCTGGTCGGCGGCAGCGACCTGACCGTGCTGATCACCGGCGAAACCGGGGTCGGCAAGGAGTTGGTGGCGCAAGCGATTCACGCCGCCTCCCCGCGCGCCAACAAACCGATCATCAGCCTCAACTGCGCCGCCCTGCCCGATACGTTGGTCGAGAGCGAACTGTTCGGCCACGTGCGCGGCGCCTTCACCGGCGCCACCAGCGACCGCCGCGGCAAGTTCGAACTGGCCAATGGCGGCACGCTGTTTCTCGATGAAGTCGGCGAACTGTCGCTGACCGTGCAGGCCAAGTTGCTACGGGTGCTGCAAAGTGGTCAGTTGCAGCGGCTCGGCTCGGACAAGGAACATCAGGTCGACGTGCGCCTGATCGCCGCCACCAACCGCGATCTGGCCGAAGAAGTGCGCAGCGGCCGCTACCGCGCTGACTTCTATCACCGCCTGAGCGTGTACCCGCTGCGGGTGCCAGCGCTACGTGATCGCGGGCGCGACGTATTGCTGCTCAGCGGCTTCTTTCTGGAACAGAACCGCTCGCGCATGGGCCTCAACAGCCTGCGCCTGAGCAGCGACGCCCAGGACGCGTTGCTCGCCTACACTTGGCCGGGCAACGTGCGTGAACTGGAACACTTGATTGGCCGCAGCGCACTGAAAGCGCTGGGCAACTGCAAGGTACGGCCGAAGATACTCAGTTTGAGCGCGGCGGATCTGGATCTGCCGCGCGAGGTTGTGGATAACTCGCCCGCGCCGGTTGCCGAGGTGCCCGCGATGCCGTTGATCAGCGGCGATCTGCGCAGTGCCACCGAGCAATATCAGCGACAGTTGATCAGTACTGCGCTTGAACGTAACCAGAATAACTGGGCCAGTGCGGCGCGGGAGCTGGGGCTGGACCGGGCGAATCTTGGGCGGATGGCCAAGCGATTAGGCATGAAATAATCACTTCACCCAGTTTGAGTGGATTCCTTGTGGCGAGGGGATTTATCCCCGATGTGCTGCGCAGCGGCACCAAGAAATGGGACTGCTGAGCAGTCCATCGGGGATAAATCCCCTCGCCACAGATGATTCTTGCCCTACCCGATAACCGACCTAAAGCCCACCCCATTAACGCCGATAACCCGGCATCAATAGTTTCTGGCGATTTGCACCCTCGCCCATCACCTTTTTCCACAGAAGGTTTATATGTCTTCCACCAAAGCCCGCGCAGATTCACTTTCGCTTCTGCTGTTTACCTTGCGCAGCGGCAAGCTGATGGCAATCAACCTGCTGAAAGTCAGTGAAATCATCCCCTGCCCGCCGCTGACCAAAATGCCCGAGTCGCATCCGCACATCAAAGGCATCGCCACCCTGCGCGGCGCATCGCTGTCGGTGATCGACCTCAGCCGTGCCATCGGCGAGCGACCGCTGGAAGACCCCAACGGCGGCTGCCTGATCGTCACCGACGTCAGCCGTTCGAAGCAGGGCCTGCACGTGCAGGCGGTGAGCAAAATCGTCCATTGCCTGACCACCGACATCAAGCCGCCGCCGTTCGGCTCCGGCGGCTCGCGCGCCTACATTACCGGCGTGACCTCGGTCGACGGCACACTGGTACAAGTGCTGGACATTGAAAAAGTCATCCACAGCATTGCCCCGGCGCAGATCGAAATGGCCCCGACCGACCTGAGCATGGAAGACGCCGAAGTGCTCGGCAACGCACGGATTCTGGTGGTCGACGACAGCCAGGTGGCGCTGCAGCAATCGGTGCACACCCTGCGCAACCTCGGCCTGCAATGCCACACCGCGCGCAGTGCCAAGGAAGCCATCGACTGCCTGCTGGACCTGCAAGGCACCGCGCAACAGATCAACCTGATCGTCTCCGACATCGAAATGTCCGAGATGGACGGCTACGCCTTCACCCGCACCCTGCGCGAGACGCCGGACTTCGCCCACCTCTACGTGCTGCTGCACACCTCGCTCGACAGTGCGATGAACAGCGAAAAGGCCCGGTTGGCCGGGGCCAACGCGGTGCTGACCAAATTCTCGTCGCCGGAGCTGACCCAACGTCTGATCGAAGCGGCTAAACACGTTGCAGCCAACGGTCACTAAGTCTTGGGCCAGACTTACTGCTTTTTGATGCGGCGCGACCTTCGCCAAGGCGTGCCGGCCATCCACTGGCCGGCAGATATTGAGCTGAGCACTTATCGTCCGGAACTGGCGGCGACCGTGCATCAATTGATGCAACTCGGTTACCGCGAGGGTGGTGGTCGCGTGCCAGCGCTGGACGAGTGGCAACAGCGGTTTGAAAGCGATGCCGAATACGATCCCCAGCTGTGCTGGATTGCCACGGACGCTGAGGGCGTGGTTGGGGTGGCGCAATGCTGGACCAGTTCTTACATCAAGAATCTGGTGGTGCATCCGCGAATGCAGGGTCGTGGACTGGGTCGAGCGCTGCTGCTGAATGCATTCAAGGTGTTTCAGCAACGCCGCGAAGGTTTTGTCGATTTGAAGGTGCTGGAAGACAACCTGCGGGCGCAGCGTTTGTATGAAAGCGCCGGGATGTTTGTGGTTCGCCGGGAACTTGTGCCGGACTGATCGACCGTCTTCGCGAGCAAGCCCGCTCCCACCCTGGAATGCATTTCAAACTGTGGGAGCGAGCTTGCTCGCGAAGAGGCCGGCCCAGGCAACTTCTCCCCCTCAGGCATACTCAAACCTTGGCCAAACCCAAGGATGCCCAACCATGAAAACCCTCTCCCTGAGCCTGCTCTGCCTCACCGCCCTAGCCTCCCAGGCCCACGCCTCCAGCCCCGACGCCTGGGCCGCGTACGACAAAACCGTGCTCGCCAGTTGCACCAAGGCCAGCGGCCTCAAAGACGCCAAACCCGTCGGCACACCCGCGCAATTCGATGACCGCGTCGGCTACACCGCCGTGCTGCTGCAAGGCCAGTACCCGCAAAAACACATGAAAGGCCAGCAAGGCACTGAGCTGTGCCTGTACAGCAAAAAGTCGAAAACCGCGTTCGTCACCGAATGGGACTCGATCCGTCCGACCGCCAAGCCTTGAGGGCTGGCGCACAACTTGCTTCGATCAGTCTCAGCCTGGCGACTTTACGTCGCCGTTTCACACTCTGATTGAAGATTGATCGTGCAATGAATACGACGTTTTCCTGCGTTGGCTGCGGCAAATGCTGCACCGACCATCATGTGCCTCTGACCCTCGCGGAAGCCCGCATGTGGGCGGCGGATGGCGGTCAGGTGATCGTGCTGGTGGAGGCTTTTCTGGGCAACGGTATGGGCCTGCCGGCGCAGCAGCGTGAACACGCCGAGCGGCGTTCGCTGGTGGTGCGCAGCGGCACGGCCGAGGCCCACGTGGCCATCACCTTCGCCGCGTACAACGTCGGCCGCTGCCGGAATCTTGACGAAGAAAACCTGTGCCGCATTTACGAACGCCGACCGCTGGTGTGCAGGATTTATCCGGCGGAAATCAACCCGCACATCCCGCTCAATCCGGCGGCGAAGGATTGCCCGCCAGAGTCGTGGCAACAGGGGCCGCTGCTGATTGTCGGTGGGGATCTGGTCGATCAGGAACTGCTGGAGCTGATCCAGCGCTCGCGCCAGGCGGATCGCGATGACATCCGGATCAAGGATGCGATCTGCGCGGCGCTGGGCATTCGTACCACGGCGCTCAAGGGCGATGGGTTTACCGCGTATTTGCCGCAGATGGACGCGTTCGCGGCCGTGATCGATCAGGTTGCAGCACAGCCACTGAATACAGAATCCAGTGAATGGTTGTTTCATCTGTCCGGTGACGACGTTGCCGGGCAATTGGTGGCGGCCGGCGCACAGGTGGTGACGGAGCCGGCGCAGACGTATGCGTTTATTTCGCTGCGGGCGGCTTGATCCGGAATTTTTGCTGGGGCGAATGGCCCCTTCGCGAGCAAGCTCGCTCCCACAATGGATTGCATTTCAAATGTGGGAGCGAGCTTGCTCGCGAAGAGGCCGGCCCAGACAACTTCAATCCCGAACCTGCCGCCGCCCCCAGAACTCCCGCGCCAACAACCGCAAATCCCCCGCCAGCCCCGCCACATCTTCCGAATTGCGCTGACTCTGCCGCCCCTCATCCACCGTCAATTCCGACGCCGTGCGGATACTGACGATATTACGGTTGATGTCCTCGCTCACCGCACTCTGCTGCTCCACCGCCGCGGCAATCTGCAGGCTCATTTCGGTGATCTGCTCGACCCGTTCACTGATCCCGTCCAGCGCCCGCGCCGCGCGCTGGGCCTGTTCGACGCTGTTATCCACATGCTCGCTGCTCTGCTGCATCACCAGCACCGCATCCCGCGCGCCGTTTTGCAAAGTGCTGATCATCCGCTGAATCTCGTTGGTCGACTGCTGCGTGCGCTGCGCCAGCCCGCGCACCTCATCGGCCACCACCGCGAAGCCGCGCCCGGCATCCCCGGCCCGGGCGGCCTCGATCGCCGCGTTGAGCGCCAGCAGATTGGTCTGCTCGGCGATGCTGCGGATCACCTCCAGTACTCCGGAAATCTCGCTGCTGTGGCCTTCGAGCTGATGAATCACCTCGGTCGCCCGTCGCAGTTCTTCGGCCAGACGCAGCACCGCGCTGCGACTTTCGCCCACCAGCAAATGCCCTTCACGGGTTTCCGTACCGGCCATGTCCGCCGCCACCGACGCCTGCTGCGCATGGCTGGCAACCTGCGCGACACTGGCGGCCATCTGATGAATCGCCGCCGCCACCTGATCGGTTTCAGCCTGTTGCGCCAGCGAACTGCTGTGACTGCTTTGCAGATGATCGACCAACTGCGCCGCATGCCCGGCCAACTGTTGCGACGCATCGCCGATACGCCCGACCACCGCGCCGACCTGCGCTTCGAGCATCTGCAGGGCGAATTCGATCTGGCCGATTTCATCGCGGCGCCCGGTGTAAATGCTCTGGCTCAACGGATTGTCCGCAACCTGCCGCGCCCGTTCGCTCAGCCGCTCCAGCGGCCGCAAGATCCAGCGCACACCCAACGCACAAAGGCTGCTGCCGCAGACAAACAGCACCCCGTCGATCCACGCCGACTCCGGGCGCAACCAGGCTTCAATCCCCAACACCAGCCCCAGCAAAGCACTGGCCGACGCCGTGACCTTGCCGCGCAAACCAAGCCCGGGCAGCGCCCGCCGCCCCTTCGACTCACCGCGCAATTGCGCATACGCCCGCTCTGCCGCCGCCACCTGCCGCGCATCAGGCCGGGTGCGCACCGACTGATACTCCACCGCCACGCCGTTCTGCGTCACCGGCGTGACATACGCGCTGACCCAGTAGTGATCGCCATTCTTGCAACGATTCTTCACCAGCCCCATCCACGAGCGCCCGCGCTTGAGCGTCTGCCACATATGCGCAAACGCCTGCGCCGGCATGTCCGGATGACGCAACAGGTTGTGTGGCATGCCGAGCAATTCGTCGCGGCTGTAACCGCTGATTCTGATGAAGTCTTCGTTGGCGTAGGTGATCGCGCTGGTCAGATCGGTGGTCGAAAGAATGTTCGCATCCAGCGCCACATCGACGTTACGGCCGGTTACCGGGAGATTGATCTTCATGAATGGCGCGCTCGTTTTATTGGAAGAGTCGGCAGGGCTGCTGACTCTAAGCGCACCAATTGGTCAAATATTGATCTGGCTCAGGAACTGAGCACTTAGCCATCACTGCGACCGAAAATCGCAGTCGATGGCCAAAGGCGGGATAAAACTCAGCGCTTGCCCATCGAGCGACGGGTACCCGGCGGCGCCATGCCCGGGGTCTTGGTGTGGCCATTCTTGGCGCCGTTCTTGTACCACGGCTGGTTCGAACCCTTGGCAGCCGCCAGTTCACCTGGTTTGAACGGGAACTTGAAAGCCGGGATCTCGGGTTTGGTTTCGCTGGCGTCAGCCAGTTCAGCCGGGACATCGCTCACGGCGTCGTCAACCGGCGGTTGGGTCGGGGAAGTCATAAAAGCTCCGCAAAGCAAAAAGTCGGGCCCGAACAGTGAGCCGCGAAGGCGCGCAGTATACCTGCGCACCTTGCGACAGCACCCTGAAGATTTGCAGCGCACGCCGAACGGTTTACGGATGTGATGGTGCAATGTCTACCCGTGCATCGGGTTGGATCTTTAGAGGTTTGGTCGGCACAGGAGTCCCGAATCGGGAATGATCGGTCCCTTTTTGGGACCGGCTAACAACAAGAGCCGGCAGAAATGTGTCGCCCGCACAGACGTCTTCGCGAGCAAGCTCGCTCCCACAGGTGGAGTGCGCTTCTCTGTGGGAGTGAGCCTGCTCGCGATGAAGGATGACGCGGTGCTCGGACGGATCAAGTGCGTGGATCAACCCGATCCAGCGCCCGGTTCACCGCCAGTTCGGCGAGCATCACGATCTGCTGGATCGCCAGCGCCGTGCTGCGTTGCGGACCACCGAGTTCATTGGCGAAATTGCTGGCCATGGCACTGACAGAGGCCAACGATTCGTAAGCGTGGGCGAGCAGGGTTTCGGTGTCGATAGCTGGGTTGACCAGAAACATTGTGCTTGGCTGTCGCGGCTGGGCGGGTTGCGGACAGAGGTAAAAGTCGAGCGCGCGTTTGATGGCTTCGCGGTTTTGGGCGAGGTCTTCTGCGCGGATGGCTTCGGCGAGTGGGGATGTGGTTTCTACGGGAGGATCGGGTACGGGTTTCGACATTGGATTGATCTCTAATCATCTGATTAAAGCCATCTCTGTCGTTTCTCACGCGACGAAGAGGTGGCAGCTATGTGCGGAGTGAGAAACCGGTAAGAGATCAACCCGGCCGAACCGAAGTCCGCCCGCACACAGCCGCCATAGAAGCTCGTCGGCAGCTAATAAGCTGGCGGCGATTATGGTGCGGCTGGCGCTTGATTAAAACCTCTTAGCGGGTTCTCACACCCGATCACCGATTTGTGGTGACAACCAAAGACTAGAGACCGCGCTTCCGACGGACAACCTGAAAACCTTGTGGGAAGGTTCTGGTTGTTTGGCACAAAATTAAACAGATCAATGTAATCGGCTGACTGGACAGACCTCTTCGCGAGCAAGCTCGCTCCCACAGTTGAACCGAGTACACCTGCCAGAGATTGGTCGGCTGTCAGGCCGCCATCGCGAGCAGGCTCACTCCTACAATGGGATCGTATGCATTCCGCAAAACCTTGGTCGGCTGTCAGGCCGCCATCGCTGGCAAGCCAGCTCTCACAAAAGATCAAAAGATCGCAGCCTGCGGCAGCTCCTACAGGGAAGATAAGTACAACCCGCACGCGGCGCATGCCGCCCCACTCCAGGATGAGCGCAAGCTCGGCTGCCGCTCTTGATCTTGATCCACGGGCGACGTCGGAAGGCTGAGTGGAGGGGTTGATCCGGGCGTGGGAGCGCAGCGACCGTTTGGCGCAGCCAAACACAGCGAGAGGAGGTGCAGCGAAGCAAACCGTAGGCGCTGCGCCCGGATCGATCCCGGAGCGAAGGGACCCCGAGCTTTAGCGAGCGGGCCGAACGCAGGAGCAAGCGTTTTTGGTTACTTTTTCGGCGTTTGTAAAAAGTGACCCGCCGTAAGGGCGGAACCGTAATCAGCCACACCCGCAGAAACGGATATCCACCCCGGCGAAACTGACAGCGCTGACAGCCAGCCGTCACCCTCCTGACCCCCAAACAAGTTTATAAATACCCAACCTGCCCAAACTCCAGCCCTTGGCGCCCCATTTCATGCGAATCAAGAAAAACCAAGCCCTGCTAGCCCTAGTAATCGCCCTGGCCGCCGCAGGCGCATGGTGGGCAATGAAACCCGCCCCGACCAAACTGGCCACCCCAACCGCCATCCCGGTCCGCGTCGTCACGGTCAGCGAAAAAGACGTCCCCCGCTACACCAGCGGCATCGGCTCCGTACTCTCATTACACAGCGTCGTAGTGCGCCCGCAAGTCGACGGCATCCTCACCAAAATCCTCGTCAAGGAAGGCCAACTGGTAAAGGCCGGCGACCTGCTCGCCACCATCGACGACCGCTCGATCCGCGCCAGCCTCGATCAGGCCCGCGCACAACTGGGCGAAAGCCAGGCGCAATTGCAGGTCGCCCTGGTCAACCTCAAACGCTACAAACTGCTCAGCGTCGACGACGGCGTCTCCAAGCAGACCTACGACCAGCAGCAGGCACTGGTCAACCAATTGAAAGCCACCGCCCAAGGCAACCAGGCCTCGATCGACGCGGCGCAGGTACAACTTTCCTACACGCAGATTCGCTCCCCGGTCACCGGCCGCGTCGGTATTCGCACAGTCGATGAAGGCAACTTCCTGCGCATGACCGACACCGCAGGCCTGTTCACCGTGACCCAGATCGACCCGATCGCCGTCGAGTTCTCGCTGCCCCAGCAAATGCTGCCGACCCTGCAGGGCTTGATCAACGATCCGCAGCGTGCACAGGTCAAGGCTTACATCGGCGCCGACACCGACGGCGAAACCGGCAACCTGCTCGGCGAAGGTCACCTGACCCTGATCGACAACCAGATCAACGCCAACACCGGCACCATCCGCGCCAAGGCCGAGTTCGATAACGCCAGCCAGAAACTCTGGCCGGGCCTGCTGGTGACGGTAAAAATTCAGACGGCGCTGGATAAGGATGCGCTGGTGGTGCCGCCCACCGTCGTACAGCGCGGTCTCGATCAACACTTCGTCTATCGCGTGAATGGCGACAAGGTCGAAGCCGTACAAGTGCAGATGGTTTATCAGGGTAGCGGGCAGGACATCATCAAAGGCGTAAAGGCTGGCGATCAGTTGGTCAGTGACGGTCAGTCGCGGCTCAAACCCGGTTCGACCGTGCAGGTCATGAGCGAGCCGCCGCAGGTGGTGCAAGCGGAGCCGAAGCCATGAAGGAGCACAAAGGCGTCTCCACATGGTGCATCGATCACCCGGTCGCGACGATTCTGCTGACCATCGCATTGGTGCTGGTCGGCGTGATTGCCTTCCCGCGCCTGCCAATTGCCCCACTGCCGGAAGCAGAATTTCCTACAATTCAGGTCTCGGCGCAGTTGCCCGGCGCCAGCCCCGACACCATGGCCTCATCCGTCGCCACGCCGCTGGAGGTGCAATTCAGCGCCATCCCCGGCATGACCCAGATGACCTCCAGCAGTGCGCTCGGCTCCAGCCTGCTGACCCTGCAATTCACCCTCGACAAGAGCATCGACACCGCCGCCCAGGAAGTGCAGGCCGCAATCAATACCGCCGCCGGCAAGCTGCCCAAGGACATGCCGACGCTGCCGACCTGGAAGAAGGTCAACCCGGCCGACAGCCCGGTGCTGATCCTCAGCGTCAGCTCGACGCAGATGCCCGGCACCGAACTCAGCGACCTGGTGGAAACCCTGCTCTCGCGTCAGATCAGTCAGATCGACGGCGTAGGACAAATCAACATCACCGGCCAGCAACGTCCGGCGATCCGCGTGCAAGCCTCGGCCGACAAACTGGCGGCGATTGGCCTGACCCTGGCCGACATTCGTCTGGCGATCCAGCAGACCAGCCTCAACCTCGCCAAAGGTGCGTTGTACGGCGAATCGAGCATCTCGACGCTGTCGACCAACGACCAGTTGTTCCACCCCGAGGATTACAGCCAACTGATCGTTTCCTACAAGGACGGCGCCCCGGTTCACCTGCGCGATGTCGCCAAAGTCGTCAACGGTTCGGAAGATGCCTACGTGCAAGCCTGGGCCGGTGATCAACCCGGGGTGAACCTGGTAATATCGCGGCAACCGGGGGCGAACATCGTCGAAACCGTCGACCGTATTCAAGCCGCCCTGCCCGGCCTCGAAGCCATGCTCCCGGCCTCGGTGCAGGTGAAAACCCTGATCGACCGCACCCAGACCATCCGCGCCTCGCTGCATGAAGTCGAGATCACCCTGTTGATCGCAATTCTGCTGGTGGTGGCGGTGATGGCGCTGTTCCTGCGGCAGTTGTCGGCGACCATGATCGTCTCGGCGGTGCTTGGCGTGTCGCTGACCGCCAGTTTCGCCCTGATGTACCTGCTGGGTTTCAGCCTGAACAACCTGACGCTGGTGGCGATCGTCGTCGCGGTCGGGTTTGTCGTCGACGATGCGATCGTGGTGGTGGAGAACATCCACCGGCATCTGGAGGCCGGCGACAGCATGCGCGAAGCGGCGGTCAAAGGTGCCGGCGAGATCGGCTTTACCGTGGTGTCGATCAGTTTCTCGCTGGTGGCAGCGTTTATTCCGCTGCTGTTCATGGGCGGCGTGGTCGGGCGACTGTTCAAGGAATTCGCCCTGACGGCGACCTCGACCATTTTGATTTCGGTGGTGGTGTCGCTGACCCTGGCACCGACGCTGGCAGCACTGTTCATGCGTAAACCGGTGCACCACGCTCACGACAAACCGGGCTTCAGCGAGCGCTTGCTGGCCTGGTACGAAAAGGGTCTGCGCCGCGCCCTCGCCCATCAGAAGCTGATGATCGGCGTATTCGGCCTGTCGCTGGCAATGGCGATTGCCGGCTACATCTTTATCCCCAAGGGGTTTTTCCCGGTACAGGACACCGGTTTTGTCCTCGGCACCACCGAAGCCGCGGCGGATATCTCCTACGGCGACATGGTGAAAAAACACCTGGCGATGGCCGAAATCGTCGCCGCCGACCCGGCTGTGCAGGCGTTCTCGCACTCGGTGGGGGTGTCCGGTAGTAACCAGACCATTGCCAACGGTCGCTTCTGGATTGCTTTGAAAAAGCGCGGTGACCGCGACGTCTCAGCCAGCCAGTTCATCGACCGGATTCGTCCGCAACTGATGAAAGTCCCGGGCATCGTCCTGTACCTGCGCGCCGGCCAGGACATCAACCTCAGCTCCGGACCGAGCCGCGCACAATACCAATACGTGCTCAAGAGCAACGACGGCGCGACCCTCGCCACCTGGACCCAGCGCCTGACCGAAAAGCTGCGCAGCATCCCGGCGTTCCGCGACATTTCCAACGACCTGCAACTGGGCGGCAGCATCACCCACATCAGCATCGACCGCAGCGCCGCCGCGCGTTTCGGCCTGACCGCCAGCGATGTCGACGAGGCGCTGTACGACGCCTTCGGCCAGCGCCAGATCAACGAGTTCCAGACCCAGGTCAACCAGTACAACGTGATTCTGGAACTGGACACCAAGCAGCGCGGCAAGGCCGAAAGCCTCAACTATTTCTACCTGCGCTCGCCGCTGAGTGGCGAGATGGTGCCGCTGTCGGCGCTGGCCAAGTTCGATGCGCCGACCATCGGCCCGCTGTCGATTGCCCATGACGGCATGTTCCCGGCTGCCAACCTGTCGTTCAACCTCGCGCCCGGCGTGGCGTTGGGTGATGCGGTGATTCTGCTCAATCAGGCCAAGGCCGAGATCGGCATGCCCACCGCCATCAGCGGCAACTTCCAGGGCGCGGCGCAGGCGTTCCAGAGTTCGCTGGCCAGTCAGCCGTGGCTGATTCTCGCGGCGCTGGTGGCGGTGTACATCATTCTCGGCGTGCTTTATGAAAGCTTCGTCCATCCGCTGACAATCATCTCGACCCTGCCGGCGGCCGGTCTCGGTGCAGTGATCATGCTGTGGATCTGCGGTCAGGACTTTTCGATCATGGCGCTGATCGGGCTGGTGTTGCTGATCGGTATTGTCAAGAAGAACGGTATCCTGATGATCGACTTTGCGCTGGAAGCCCAGCGCAATCGCGGACTGGCGCCGCAGGATGCGATTTTCGAAGCGTGCCTGACGCGGTTCCGGCCGATCATCATGACCACCCTCGCCGCGTTGCTCGGCGCGCTGCCACTGATGCTCGGTTACGGCACCGGCGCCGAACTGCGCCAGCCGCTGGGGATCGCGGTGGTGGGCGGCTTGCTGGTCAGCCAGATGCTGACGCTGTTTACCACTCCGGTCATATACTTGTGGCTCGAGCGGCTATTCCACAGGCCCAAACCAATGCCCACGACGGCACTGGCGACCACAGACTGAGGCAGGGTCATGCGCGTTCTGATTATCGAAGACGAGGAAAAAACCGCGGACTATCTGCACCGCGGTCTGACGGAACAGGGTTACACCGTGGATCTGGCCCGCGACGGCGTCGAGGGCCTGCATCTGGCGCTGGAAAGCGACTACGCGGTGATCGTTCTCGACGTGATGTTGCCGGGCCTGGATGGCTTTGGCGTGCTGCGCGCCTTGCGTGCGCGCAAGCAGACCCCGGTGATCATGCTCACCGCCCGCGAGCGCGTCGAAGACCGGATCAAGGGCCTGCGCGACGGCGCCGACGATTACCTCGGCAAGCCGTTTTCCTTCCTTGAACTGGTGGCCCGCCTGCAAGCGCTGACCCGGCGTAGCGGCGGCCATGAACCGGTGCAGGTGAGCATCGCCGACCTGTGGATCGACCTGATCAGCCGCAAGGCCACCCGCGCCGGCACCCGGCTGGATCTGACGGCGAAAGAGTTCTCGCTGCTCAGCGTGCTGGCGCGGCGACAGGGTGAAATCCTTTCGAAAACCGCGATTGCCGAGATGGTCTGGGACATTAATTTCGACAGCGACGCCAATGTCGTCGAAGTCGCGATCAAACGTCTGCGGGCCAAGCTCGACGGGCCGTTCGACGAGAAACTGCTGCACACGATTCGTGGCATGGGTTATGTGCTGGAGAGCCGTGGTGTCCAGTAATTCGATTGCCCTGCGTTTGAGCGGGATGTTTACGCTGGTGGCGCTGCTGGTGTTTCTGTTGATTGGCGGCGCGCTCTATCAGCAGGTCGACAAGGGCCTTGGTCTGCTGCCGGAAGCCGAGCTGGATGCGCGTTACAGCGTACTGGAGTCGGCGCTCAATCGGTATGGCACGCCCGAGCATTGGGTGAAGATCAACGCCAAGCTCAAGCTGCTCGGCGAGGAAGACAAGCGCATTCGTTTCTGGGTGGTCAGCGGTGATCCCGGTTACGAGTACGGCGAGCCGGACGCGCAAATCCGCGCCTTCGCCAAAGGCCCAACCGGCATGCATGACCTGCAATTGCCCGAGCATCCTTATCCGCTGAAAGTGCTGCTCACCGAATTGCCCGCCAAGGATCAACGCCCACCGCTGCGCTTCATGATCGGCATCGATACCGAGACCTTTCATGAGACTCAAAACAACCTGCTGATCGCCTTGGTCAGCCTGGCGATTATCGGCGTGCTGCTGGCCTCGGCGCTGGGGTACTGGGTGGCGCGGATCGGTCTGAAGCCGCTGATCAAACTGTCCCACGAGGCCCAGCGCCTGGCCCCGCCACTACGGGCCGGACGCCTGCGCATGTCACCGTTGCCGCCGGAGCTGGAGCAGTTTGTCGACTCGTTCAACTCAACCCTTGAACGGGTCGAACAGGCCTATTCGCGCCTGGAATCGTTCAACGCCGACGTCGCCCACGAACTGCGCTCGCCGCTGACCAATCTGATCGGCCAGACCCAGGTCGCACTGACGCGCGGACGCTCGGCCGAACATTATTTCGAAGTGCTGCAATCCAATCTGGAAGAGCTGGAACGCCTGCGCTCGATCATCAACGACATGCTGTTTCTGGCCAGCGCCGACCAGGGCAGCAAGGCGACCAAGCTCACTGAAACTTCATTGGCCGATGAGGTCGCGACCACGCTCGAGTATCTGGATTTCATTCTTGAAGACGCGCAGGTGCAGGTGCATGTGAGTGGCGATGCGCAGGTGCGAATCGAGATTGCGCATCTGCGTCGGGCGCTGATCAACCTGCTGAGCAACGCCGTGCAGCACACCGAGCCCGGCAAGGTGATCGAGGTGCGCATCGATGTTGAAGAGCATCAGGTCAGCATCGGCGTGGCCAACCCGGGATCGCCGATTGCCAGCGAGCATTTGCCGCGCTTGTTCGAGCGCTTCTACCGGGTCGATGCCTCGCGCAGCAACAGCGGCAACAACCATGGATTGGGGCTGGCGATCGTCAAGGCGATTGCGCTGATGCACGGTGGCGATGTGTTTGTGCGCAGTGATCGGGGGATGAATACCTTCGGGATTCACCTTCCGGTCTAACTGAAAAGCAAAATCCCTGTGGTGAGGGGATTCATCCCCGATGGGTTGCGAAGCGACCCCAAAATCAGCGATCGCGATCTTCCTGACACAACCAGCACAAAGGATTAAGGGCTGCTTCGCAGCCCATCGGGGATGAATCCCCTCACCACAGGGAATGGCGTTCACCCATGGTTGATCTTTGCTTCTGCTGTAACAGTCATTTATGAAAATCACGCTGTTTCTCGGCGCCCGGCAACCTTATCTTTGCCCGCACCAAACAGCACTTGCCAAGCAAGAAGGTTTTCCAGATGTCCAACAGTATGGGTATTGCCAGCGCTTTCGTTTTGTCCTCATTGATCCTGTCGCCAATGGCGCTGGCTGAAGAATCGCAGTCGTTCGTCGCGCAGAATGCCGCTCGCGCTCACGCCTTCGAACAGTCTCAGGCAGAAGTGATGGCCAAATCGCAGGACGCCTCGCAAGCCCCTCAAGCCGCCACTTCCCAGGCTCAAGCAGCCGAGAAAGACAGCTGAGTCGCGCACCGCGAAACATTTCCCTCGACGCGGTTGTTTGGCTCTTCCCGTTCAACCGTCGTCCTTCCAGGCCGCTGATTTTCAGCGGCCTTTTTTCGTTGTGGTCTGAAAGCCGTTTGGTTCGTCTGTAAAAAACAAGAAACATCCCGCACCTCAAGACATTGAAGTGTCAGTTGACCCAAGGAGCTCCATCGCAAGTGCGTTACCCAGCCAGTTTCACCCCGCTGTTCATTGCAATTGCCGCAACGATTGCTCCCGTCGCCCATGCCGACGAAGCCGCCAGGCAAGGTTTCGTCGAAGGCTCGAGCCTCAACCTCAACGCCCGCAACTACTACATGAATCGCAACCGCCTGCAGCAGACGGACGACAACATCGAGTGGGGTCAGGGCTTTTTCGGGGTCTTCCAGTCGGGTTACACCGAAGGCACGGTCGGCTTCGGCATCGATGCCCACGCCATGCTCGGGCTGAAGCTCGACGGCGGCGGCGGTACCGATGGCTCAAGCATCCTGCCGATCAGCGATGGCAGCGGCAAAGCGCCGGGCTCGTTCTCGACCGCAGGCGGTACGTTGAAGATGCGCGCGTTCGATACCGAGCTGAAGGCCGGTGACCTGTTCCTCACCAACCCGGTGATTGCCGGCGGTGAGTCGCGCATGCTGCCGCAGACCTTCCGTGGCATCAGTCTGACCAATCACAGTTTCGATGGCTGGATGTTCGAAGGTGGCCAGGCCAGTTTCACCAAGCCGTACAACCAGAGCGGTCGCCAGCGCATCGGCACCTCTTACGGCAAATTGGCTGACGGCGACGAAAGCCGCCACCTGAACTGGGCCGGCGTGTCCTGGAGCGGCGTCGAAGGCCTGACCAGCAACCTGTACGCCGCCGAGCTGAAGGACATCTGGAACCAGTACTACTACGACCTCGACTACACCTGGCAGTTGAACGATCTGGTCAGCCTCAACCCGGGTCTGCACTTCTATCACACGCAAGACACCGGCGACGCGCTGCTGGGCAACATCGACAACAACACCTACAGCCTGCATTTCACCGTCGGCATCGGCAGCCACAGCGTCACCGCTGCGTACCAGCGGGTCAACGGCAACACGCCGTTCGACTACATCAGCCAGGGCGACAGCGTTTACCTCGACAACTCGCAGCAGTACTCGGACTTCAACGGCCCGAACGAGCGCTCGTGGAAGCTCAAGTACGCCTATGACTTCGCCGGTCTCGGTATGCCGGGCCTGACGTCGGCGGTTTCCTATTCGCGTGGCACCGTGGACCTGACCAAGGTTGATCCGGACAGCAAAGGCTATGCCTCGTGGTACAGCGCTGACGGCCGTAATGCCAAACACTGGGAGCGCGACCTCGATCTGAAATACGTGGTGCAGAGCGGTCAGGCGAAAGACCTCGCGGTCCGCCTGCAATGGGCGACCAACCGAGGTGGCAACGGCTACGGCGCGATCGACACTGACACAGATGAATACCGTGTGATTGTCGACTACCCGATCAACGTCTTCTAAGATCACCTCAAGTCAGTCGCGACTGACACAGAACCTGTGGCGAGGGAGCTTGCTCCCGCTGGACTGCGCAGCAGGCCCCTCCTCGAAAGCGAGGGGTCGCTGCGCAACCCGGCGGGAGCAAGCTCCCTCGCCACAGATGGTTCCGTGTTTGTGCAACTACTCTTATAAGTCTCACCCCAACCGACAGCCCATCATGATCGCGAGCCGTACCCCACCTCTGGCGGGCAAGACCGGACGCCCCGAATTGCTGCTGATCTGCGGCAGTTCGCTGACCGTGATCGCGATTCTGTGCATCGTCACTTTTTTGCTGATTCGTGAGCACGCCAACGCTCAGGAATCGGCCACCCGCAGCGCCACCACCATCGCCCAGTTGATCGACGCCGACGTCCTGCGCACGGTCGAGTTGTACGACCTGACCCTGCAAGGCCTGATCGCCGCCGCCCAGCGCGACGACTTGCGCGATGTCACCCCGCAGATCCGCCATCTCGCGCTGTTCGACCGCTCCACTACTGCGCGCTTCAAGGGCGACATCCTGCTGCTCGACAAGCATGGCGATGTGGTCGCCGACTCGTCGCGGGTTGAACCCAAGCCGGGCAACTTCGCCGACCGCGATTACTTTCTCGCCCATGCCTTCAACCGCGATATCGGCATGTTTATCAGCCGCCCATTCAAGACCCGCTGCGATTGCGACGACGCCAATCAATGGCGTATCAGCTTCAGTCGGCGGATCTCCTCCAACACCGGTGAGTTCGCAGGCGTGGCGGTGGCGTCGATGAAGCTCGACTACTTCGATCAACTGTTCAACAGCCTCGACATCGGCAAGGACAGCACGCTGAACATCATCAACAGCGACGGCGTGCTGCTGGCGCAGAAGCCTTATCTGCAAAGCGACTCCATCGGCAAGAGTTTCGGAAACCGGCCCAACGTGGTGCGAATTCTCGGCGACAAGGATGGTAGCGGCAGTTTCACCAGCACCTCGAGCATGGATCATCAGCAACGGCTCTACACCTATTCGCGGGTCGGCAATCTGCCTTTGACAGTGATGGTCGCGCTCTCCAGTGATGAGGTGTTCGGCACCTGGCGCCGCACCGCGCTGTTGATCAGTGGCGCCACCGGCGTGCTGTGTGTCGGGCTGCTATGGCTGACCTGGCTGCTTGCCCGCGAATTGCGCCTGCGCCAGCGTGCCGAGCGCGAATTGGCGCAACTGGCCGCCACCGATGCGCTGACCGGCGTGGCCAACCGGCGGATGCTCGATCAGGCGCTGCGCCACGAATGGTTCCGCGCCCAGCGTTCGGGCAAACCGCTGTCGGTGATGATGATCGATGCCGATCACTTCAAGGCCTTCAACGACCGTCATGGGCATCAGGCCGGTGATCAGGCGCTGCGTGAGCTGGCCAAGGTGATCACGGCGAACGTACGACGACCTGGGGATCTGGTCGCCCGTTACGGCGGTGAAGAGTTTTCGGTGATCCTCGCCGAAACCGACAGCAGCGGCGCCGCACAGATTGCCGAGCATATCCGCCAGGCGGTCGAGCAAATGCCGAGGGTCGAGGGCGCGGACGTGGCGATGACCGTCAGCATCGGCATCAGCACCTGGACGGCAACGGTCGAGATGTCGCTTGAGCAACTGCTGTTTGCGGCGGACAAGGCGTTGTATCAGGCCAAAGAAGGGGGGCGCAATCGGGTGGTGGTGGCTGGCTGATTTTTTCGGCGATTGAACTGGCCTTATCGCGAGCAAGCTCGCTCCCACATTTGGAATGCGTTCCCTTGTGGGAGCGAGCTTGCTCGCGATAAGGCCAGCCCAGGCAACACAAAAACCGCAGGCATAAAAAAAGGCCATCCGAGGATGGCCTTCAAAAAACTAGAGAGGTTTTTTACTTACACCGCCGCAACCGGGCGCATGTAAGAGATCGGTGCAGTGCTGGCGTCTTCGAACGTCACGACTTCCCACGCATCTGTCTGCTCAATCAACTTGCGCAGCAGCTGGTTGTTCAGTGCATGACCGGACTTGAAGCCTTTGAACTCACCAATCAGGCTGTTACCCAGCAGGTACAGGTCGCCAATCGCATCGAGGATCTTGTGCTTCACGAATTCGTCTTCGTAGCGAAGGCCGTCTTCGTTCAGTACACCATCGGAATCCACCACGATCGCGTTTTCAACGCTGCCGCCGAGTGCGAGGTTGTGCTTGCGCAGGTACTCGATGTCACTCATGAAACCAAAAGTACGGGCGCGGCTGACTTCTTTTACGAACGAAGTGCTGGAAAAATCCACGCTTGCACTTTGGGTGCGGTCCCGGAAAACCGGGTGATCGAAATCGATCTCGAAGCTCACCTTGAACCCTTCGAAAGGGACGAAAGTGGCGCGCTTGTCGCCGTCTTCCACTGTCACTTCACGCAGGATGCGGATGAATTTCTTGGCGGCGTCCTGCTCTTCCAGGCCAGCCGATTGAATCAGGAATACGAACGGTCCAGCGCTGCCATCCATGATCGGGACTTCGGACGCGGAGAGCTCGACGTAGGCGTTATCGATGCCCAGGCCAGCCATGGCCGAGAGCAAGTGCTCTACCGTGTCCACTTTGACGTCGCCGTTGATCAGCGTCGTCGACATAGTGGTTTCACCGACGTTTTCCGCGCGGGCAGGGATCTGCACCACAGGGTCGAGGTCAGCGCGACAAAACACAATGCCAGTGTCGACAGGCGCAGGCTTGAGGGTCAGGTAGACCTTCTCCCCGGAATGCAGGCCTACACCTGTGGCACGGATAATATTTTTCAGTGTGCGTTGTTTAATCATGGCTTGGGCCGCTTCAGCGCAAATTGCGAACTGGTATCAACAAAGGCTGGCGATAATAGCAGACCGAGCCTTTGCTGAACACCAATCACCGTCATAGCCCTGATACATTCCATCAATCGGCCTGACGACGCAGGAATGCCGGGATGTCCAGGTAATCCAGATCGTCCTGCGGGTTCATCTTCGCGGCAGTCGCAGCACCGGCCTGAGCCTGGTTGCGCATGACGGTCGGACGGTCCAGGTCACGGTAGTTCACCGCCGGAGCTTCCTGACGCGCAGGAGCCGGTTGTTGCACCTGAGCGGCAGCCATGGAGGTGTGAACGGTGTTGTCGATGACCTTCACAGGCTTCTCGATTTTCGCGCCCAGACCGGTGGCAACCACGGTGACGTGCAGTTCGTCGCGCATGTCCGGATCGATAACGGTACCGACCTTGACCATTGCGTGCTCGGAAGCGAAGGCTTCGATGATGCTACCCACGTCGGAGTACTCACCCAGGGACAGGTCAGGACCGGCGGTGATGTTCACCAGGATGCCGCGTGCACCTTGCAGGTTCACGTCTTCCAGCAGCGGGTTGCGGATGGCCGCTTCGGTCGCTTCACGCGCACGGTTCGGACCGCTGGCGCAGCCAGTGCCCATCATCGCCATGCCCATTTCGCTCATCACGGTACGCACGTCGGCGAAGTCGACGTTGATCATGCCCGGACGCTTGATGATGTCGGAGATACCGCGAACGGCACCGGCCAGTACGTCGTCAGCCTTGGCGAAAGCCGACAAGAGGCTTGCGTCTTTACCGAGGATGGTCAGCAGCTTCTCGTTAGGGATGGTGATCAACGAGTCGACGCTTTCGGAGAGCATGCGGATGCCTTCGTCGGCGATCTGCATACGCTTGCGGCCTTCGAACGGGAACGGACGGGTCACGACCGCAACGGTCAGGATCCCCATTTCCTTGGCCACTTCGGCGATGATCGGTGCAGCACCGGTACCGGTACCGCCGCCCATGCCAGTGGTGATGAACACCATGTTGGTGCCCTGCAGGACTTCGGCAATGCGCTCACGGTCTTCGAGAGCGGCCTGACGACCTACTTCAGGGTTGGCGCCAGCGCCGAGACCTTTGGTCACGCCGGTGCCCAGTTGCAGGATGGTGCGCGCGCCGATGTTTTTCAGCGCTTGAGCATCAGTGTTGGCGCAAATGAATTCGACGCCTTCGATGTTGCTCTTGACCATGTGGTTGACAGCGTTGCCGCCGCCACCGCCAACACCGATAACTTTGATTACCGGGCTTGCGGGGATGTTGTCTACGAGTTCGAACATTTTCCCTCTCCTTACATTCTCTAGTTTTTTCGCCTACTGCATTTTTGTAACGGTGTTGCGGTAAAGCTTTAGAAGTTGCCTTGAACCCACTTCTTCAATCGGTCCAGCAACGGCGCTTGTGGCTCATCGTTGCTGTAGCTGTCGCGGCTGCCGATGCCCGAGAACGAGATCCCGTCGGACTGCTTCTGCAGGCCGTACATCAACAAGCCAACGCCAGTGGAATAAATCGGGTTGCGCACCACGTCATCCAGGCCCTTCACGCCATGCGGCACGCCCAGGCGCACCGGCATGTGGAAGATTTCTTCGGCCAGTTCGGTGGCGCCTTCCATTTTCGAGGTACCGCCGGTCAGGACGATGCCCGCCGGGATCAGGTCTTCGTAGCCGCTGCGACGCAGCTCGGCCTGGATCAGGGTGAACAGTTCGTCGTAACGTGGCTCGACCACTTCGGCCAGGGCCTGACGCGACAGTTCGCGCGGTGGACGGTCGCCAACGCTCGGCACCTTGATGGTTTCGCCGGCACCGGCCAGTTTGGCCAGGGCGCAGGCGTAGCGGATCTTGATCTCTTCGGCGTACTGGGTCGGGGTGCGCAACGCCATGGCGATGTCGTTGGTCACCTGATCGCCGGCAATCGGGATCACCGCAGTGTGGCGGATCGCGCCTTCGGTGAAGATCGCGATGTCGGTGGTGCCGCCGCCGATGTCGACCAGGCACACGCCCAGCTCTTTTTCGTCATCGGTCAGCACCGAGTAGGCCGAGGCCAGTTGCTCGAGAATGATGTCGTCGATTTCCAGACCGCAGCGACGCACGCATTTTTCAATGTTCTGTGCAGCGTTGACGGCGCAGGTGACCACGTGAACCTTGGCTTCCAGACGGACGCCGGACATGCCCAGAGGCTCGCGGACGCCTTCCTGGTTATCGATCACGTAATCCTGCGGCAGGGTGTGCAGCACGCGCTGGTCAGCCGGGATCGCCACGGCCTGGGCGGCGTCGAGTACGCGCTCCAGGTCAGCCGAGCTCACTTCGCGGTCACGAATCGCCACGATGCCGTGGGAGTTCAGGCTGCGGATGTGATTGCCGGCCACGCCGACGAACGCCGAGTGAATGCGGCAGCCCGCCATCAGTTGGGCTTCTTCGATCGCACGCTGGATCGATTGCACGGTCGACTCGATGTTCACCACCACGCCCTTCTTCAGGCCGCGGGACGGGTGAGTACCGATACCGACGATTTCCAGCGTGCCGTCGTCCGCGACCTCGCCTACCAGCGCCACCACCTTGGAGGTGCCGATATCCAGACCGACGATCATTTTGCCGCTTTGCACGTTTGCCATGGGTCCTGCCTCTTCTTAATTCTTTGCGACAGCGGGTTGGGCTGTCGTCGGCGCTACTGGTTCCCGCCAGCCAACAGCGAGGCCGTTGGCGTAGCGCAGATCGATGCGCGCAATGTTCGTAATCTGGTCTTTAAGCGTCTTGTCATAGATGGCAATGAAGCGGCGCATCTTTTCCACCAGGTTGCCGCGTCCCAGCAGCAACTCGATGCCGGGGCCGGAGCTGCCGGCACCGGTGGTCAGGAACCAGCTGCCACGTTCACGCAGTTCCAGGCGCGCGATCGAGAAGCCCAGCGGCCGGAGCATCTGGCTCAGCACCTGATACTGCTGCATCACTTGCTGCTGGGCCCGCTGTGGGCCGAACAGCTGTGGCAGGTGTTCGTAGTTCGCCAGCTCCTTTGGCGTGAATGCCTGACCCTGGTTGTTGAGCAGCGACTCGTCGCCCCAACGGGCCACCGGCAGTTGCTCTTCGAGGCGGATCACCACCTGATCCGGCCACACCCGGCGTACTTCGGCGTGGGCGATCCAGGGCATCTGCTCAAGTTCGGTACGCATGCTGGCCAGATCAATGGTGAAGAAGCTCGACGCCACGTACGGGGCGATTCGCTGCTGCACCGCTTGCTGACTGATGTAGCTCAGGTCGCCCTGCACGGCGATCTTGGTGATCGGCCGGTCGGCGTACGGCAGCAAACGCTGCGCGCCTTCGTAGGTGCCGAACCCGAGCGCCACCAGCAGCACCGGCCAGAACAGGCTTTTCAGAAAGCCGAAATTGGCTTTCGGCAGGCGCGCGGACATCGGCTCTTTGGCCACCATTCGGCTGGCACCCCGCGGCACCGGCTTGCGGCCGGGTGCGGGTGGCTGATGTCTGAGATGAGCGCCTTGCATGGTCTTAACCTCGCGCCTCTGTATGACCGGAGCCCTCAACACTGGCGGCCAGAATGGCCAGAACCAGTTGCTGGAAGTCCAGACCGGCAGCACGGGCCGCCATCGGCACCAGACTATGATCGGTCATGCCCGGTGCGGTGTTCACTTCGAGGAACCAGAACTGCCCGTCGGCGTCCTGCATCACGTCCGCCCTGCCCCAACCGGCAATACCCAGCGCCTCACAGGCCTTGGCCGTGAGATCCATGAGTTCCTGCTCCTTGGCGGCATCCAACCCGCACGGAATGCGGTACTGGGTATCGTTGGCGATGTACTTGGCGTCGTAGTCGTAGAACGTGTGCGGTGTACCCAGGGCGATAGGAGGCAACACCTGGTCACGCAGGGTGGCGATGGTGAACTCCGGACCTTGAATCCATTGCTCCACCAAGACTTGCGAATCGTGGGTACTGGCCGCTTTCCATGCGTCGATCAACTCGGACGCAGAACTCACTTTGGCCATCCCGATACTTGAACCTTCATGCGCCGGTTTGACGATCAAAGGGAAGCCCAGTTCCGTCGCCGCGGAAATACAATCGGCTTCGCTGCACAGCACGGCGTGACGCGGCGTCGGAATCCCGAGGCTGTGCCAGACCTGCTTGGTGCGCAGCTTGTCCATCGCCAGTGCCGAGGCGAGGATGCCGCTGCCGGTGTACGGAATGCCCGCGCATTCGAGCAGGCCCTGCATCGAGCCGTCTTCACCGCCACGACCGTGGAGAATGATGAACGCGCGGTCGATCTTTTCATTCAGCAGACGCTGCAGAAAATCCTCGCCGACGTCGATCCCGAACGCGTCCACGCCCGCGCTTTGCAGCGCGTCGAGCACGGCGTTACCGGATTTCAGCGAAACCTCACGCTCGGCACTCATGCCACCGAACAGCACGGCGACCCGGCCGAAGTCTTTCGGCGCGATGGTGGAGAACAGGTTGGCGTAGGCAGCAGTCATTTCAACTTCCCCTCGACCGACGCCGCCACGGCGCCGGCGAACAATTCACTTTTCAACAGCTTCGGCGCGAGACCGCCGATATCCCCGGCGCCCTGGCACAACAGGATGTCGCCGGCACGCAGCAGCGGCTTGACCAGCGGCGCGAGGTCGACACCGCGCTCGATGTAGATCGGGTCGAGCTGACCGCGCTGACGAATGCTGTTGCACAGCTTGCGGCTGTCCGCGCCAGGGATCGGCTCTTCGCCGGCCGGATAGACTTCCATCAGCAACAGCACGTTGGCGTCGGCCAGTACATTGACGAAATCGTCATACAGGTCACGGGTGCGGCTGTAACGGTGCGGCTGGTAGACCATCACCAGACGGCGCTCCGGCCAGCCACCGCGCACGGCCTTGATCACGGCGGCGACTTCGGTCGGGTGGTGACCATAGTCGTCAACCAGCATCACGTTGCCGCCGTCCACCGGCAGTTCGCCGTAAACCTGGAAACGTCGGCCAACGCCCTGGAACCCGGACAGGCCCTGGACGATGGCTTCGTCGCTGACGCCTTCGTCGGTGGCGATGCAGATGGTCGCCAGCGAGTTGAGCACGTTGTGGTTGCCCGGCATGTTCACCGACACATCGAGCGGCTCGCGATCCGGGCGCAGCACAGTGAAGAAGGTCTGCATGCCTTGCTGGCGCACATTGATCGCGCGCACGTCGGCGTCTTCGCTGAAGCCGTAGGTCACGGTCGGACGTTTGACCAGCGGCAGGATTTCACGCACCACCGGATCGTCCAGGCACATCACCGCCAAACCGTAGAACGGCAGGTTGTGCAGGAACTCGACGAAAGTTTTCTTCAGTTTGTTGAAGTCACCGTCGTAGGTCGCCATGTGGTCGGCGTCGATGTTGGTGACCACGGCCACCAGCGGTTGCAGGTGCAGGAAACTGGCGTCGCTTTCGTCGGCTTCGGCGATCAGGTAGCGGCTGGTGCCGAGCTGGGCATTGGTGCCCGCCGCATTCAGTCGGCCACCGATGACGAACGTCGGATCGAGGCCACCAGCGGCGAACACCGAAGCGATCAGGCTGGTAGTAGTGGTTTTGCCATGAGTACCGGCAACGGCGATGCCGTGGCGATAGCGCATCAGCTCAGCGAGCATTTCGGCACGCGGCACTACCGGGATGCGGCGCTCAAGGGCGGTCGCCACTTCCGGGTTGGAGGTGTTGACGGCACTCGAGACTACCAGCACGTCGGCGGTCGCAGCGTTCTCGGCGCGGTGGCCGATATAGATGTGCGCACCGAACGATTCCAGACGCTCGGTCACCGGCGAAGCCTTCAGGTCGGAACCGGACACTTCATAGCCCAGGTTCAGCAACACTTCAGCGATGCCGCACATGCCCACGCCACCGATACCGACGAAGTGGATGCGACGGATGCGGCGCATTTCCGGTTGTGGCATGGCTTTCTGATTCTCAACCATGGGCCACCTCCAGGCAGGTATCGACCACGCTACGGGTGGCATCGGGTTTGGCCAGACGGCGGGCCGCTTGGGCCATTTCTTCGAGTCGTTGCGGTTGCATCAAGACCTCTGTCAGGCGCGCGGCAAGGTCCGCGGCACCAGTCGTTCTTTGCGGCATCACGAAGGCTGCGCCTTCACGGGCCAAATAATCGGCGTTGCGGGTCTGGTGATCGTCGATCGCGTGGGGCAAAGGCACCAGCATCGAGGGCAGACCAACGGCAGCCAGCTCACTGATGGTCAGCGCGCCAGCGCGGCACACCACCAGGTCAGCCCAGCCATAGGCCTGGGCCATGTCTTTGATGAACGGCTGCACCTGCGCATCGACGCCGGCGGCGCGGTAGCGCTCTGCAGTCACTGCATCGTGGTTTTTGCCGGCCTGATGAAACACTTCCGGACGCAAATCGGCAGGGACTTGCGCCAGGGCTTCAGGCAGCAACTTGTTCAACGGCTCTGCGCCCAGGCTTCCGCCGAGGATCAGCAAACGCGCTTTGCGCCCAGCCAGAGCCGGTCGCGTTGTTTCGAGGAACAGCTCGCTGCGCACCGGATTTCCGGTGGTACGGCGGGTGTCCGACAGAGTAAAGGTGTCGGGGAACGCTTCACACACCCGGGCGGCGAACGGCACCAGCAACCGATTGGCGGTGCCGGCCACGGCGTTCTGCTCGTGAACGATCACCGGCACACCGGCCAGTTTCGCGGCAATCCCGCCAGGCCCGGTCACATAACCACCGAAGCCGACTACGCAGACCGGACGCAGCTGGCGAATCACCGCCCGCGCCTGCCACACCGACTTGAGCAACATGAACGGTGCCTTGAGCAGCGACAGCTTGCCCTTGCCACGCAACCCGGTGGCATTGATGCGGTGCAGTTCAAGACCGGCAGCCGGCACCAGTTCGTTCTCGATCCCGCGTGGCGTGCCGAGCCAGTGCACGGTGTAGCCGCGCGCCTGAAATTCGCGGGCACAGGACAGCGCCGGGAACACGTGGCCGCCGGTGCCGCCGGCCATGATCAATACGTTAGCGCCCATGGTTCGGCTCCTCGGCGAAGTCGCTCTCATGGAACTCCATCTCTTCACTGCCCAGGTGGGTCCGACTCTCCCACTCGATCCTCAGCAACAAGCCGAGGCAGGCGCAGCAGATCACCAGGGAACTGCCGCCATAACTGAGGAACGGCAGGGTCAGGCCCTTGGTCGGCAGCAGGCCGACGTTCACCCCGATGTTGATCAGGAACTGACCGATCCACAGGAACGACAGACCGTAAGCCACATAAGCGGCGAAGAACTGCTTGGCCTTCTCGGCCCACAGACCGATGTACATGCCACGGATACACACGAACACGAACAGCGCGACGGTGCACAGCGAACCGACGGCGCCGAGCTCTTCGGCCAGTACGGAGAACACGAAGTCGGTATGCGCTTCAGGCAGGTAGAACTGTTTCTGCACGCTGTTGCCCAGGCCGACGCCCAGCCACTCACCGCGACCGAAGGCGATCAATGCCTGCGACAACTGGTAACCGGCGCCGAACTGGTCAGCCCACGGGTCGGCAAAGTTGGTCAGACGCGCCATGCGGTACGGCTGCATCTGAATCAGCAAGACCACGGCCCCGACTGCCAGCACCACCATCAGCGAGAAGCGGAACAATCCGACCCCGCCAAGGAACAGCATCGCCGCCGCAGCCCCCATCATTACCACGGTGGCACCGAAGTCCGGCTCCATCAGCAACAGACCCGCCATTGGCAGCAGCACGATGAACGGCTTGAAGAAGCCCATCCAGCTCTCGCGCACTTCTTTCTGCCGACGCACCAGATAACCGGCGAGGTAGATCACCACAAACACTTTGGCGATCTCCGACGGCTGCACGTTGAAGAAACTGAAACCGATCCAGCGCATCGACCCGTTCACTTCACGGCCGATCCCCGGGACGATCACCATCACCAGCAGACCGAATGCGCCGATCAGCATCATCCAGCCCAGACGCTGCCAGGTGGCGATCGGAATCATCATGGTGATGATGCAGGCACCCAGGCCAAGCGCCACGTAGATCAGGTGGCGAATCATGTAGTACAGCGCGCTGCCCGACTGCGCCGCCGCCACTTCGGTGGAGGCCGAGGCGATCATGATCAGGCCCAGGCCCAGCAGTGCCAGGCAACCGGCGAGCATCGGGAAGTCGAGGTCGATGCCACGGCCGGTGATGATCGGTGACGGGTACGGCTTAATGATATTGCGCAGGCTCATGCCAGATCCTCCACGGCGCGGACGAACTGGTGACCACGGTCTTCGTAATTCTTGAACATGTCGAAACTGGCGCAGGCCGGCGACAGCAGCACCACGTCACCGGGTTGGGCGACCGCGCGGCATTGCGCAACGGCGTCGACCAGTGAGGTCGCGCGAATCAGTGGCACGGCGTCACCGATGGCCTCGCCGATCTTGTCGGAGTCGCGGCCCATCAGGATTACGGCGCGGCAGTTGGCCGCCACTGGATCACGCAAATCGTTGAACTCGGCGCCCTTGCCGTCGCCACCGGCGATCAGCACGACCTTGCCGTCGATATCCGCACCCAGGCCTTCGATGGCGGCCAGTGCGGCGCCGACGTTAGTGGCTTTGGAATCGTTGTAGTAACCGACGCCGTCGAGATCACGCAGCCACTGGCAGCGGTGTTCGAGGCCGGTGAAGTTACGCAGGGCATCGAGCATGGCATCGAACGGCAGGCCGACCGCATGCCCCAGCGCCAGCGCCGCGAGGGCGTTCGCCTGGTTATGCGCGCCGCGCACTTTCAGTTCGCGCACTGGCATCAGGTTCTGGAATTCGAAGGCCAGGTATTTCTCGCCGTCTTCTTCGCGCAGGCCGAAAGCCTTGAAATCCGGTTTGTTCAGGCCGAAGGTCCAGCATGGCTGGCCCTCGCCGATCAGCGGACGGCTGAGTGCGTCCTGACGGTTGACCACGAACTGCTTCGCGCCACGGAAGATCCGGTGCTTGGCCAGGTGATACGCCGGCAGGCCGCTGTAGCGGTCCATGTGGTCTTCGCTGATGTTGAGCACGGTGGCCACTTCAGCGTTGAGCTGGTCAGTGGTTTCCAGCTGGAAGCTCGACAGCTCCATCACGTACAGCTCGACGTCATCACTGAGCAATTCCAGCGCTGGCGTACCGAGGTTGCCGCCGACCGCGACGCGTTTGCCGGCCGCAGCCGCCATCTCGCCGACCAAAGTGGTGACGGTGCTTTTCGCGTTGGATCCGGTGATGGCCACGATCGGCGCCCGCGCGTTACGCGCGAACAGCTCGATATCGCCGGCCATTTTCACGCCACGGGCGGCAGCGGCTTGCAGGGCCGGGGTCGCCAGCGCCAGGCCGGGACTCACGTAGAGCTCGTCGGCGCGGCACAGGAATTCGACGTCCAGCTCGCCACAACGCACTTCCACGTGCGGATAGTCACGCTTGAGCGTGGCCAGTTCCGGTGGATTGTCCCGCGTATCGGCGACGGCAAACGACACGCCCCGGTTCGCCAGGAAGCGAACCAGGGACATGCCGCTCTTGCCGAGACCGACAACGATGCGGAAGTGGTCAGAAGCGATCAGAGACACTCGTTCTACCTCAGCTTCAGGGTGGCAAGGCCGATCAGCACGAGAATCACGGTGATGATCCAGAAACGGACGATCACGCGTGGCTCGGGCCAGCCCTTGAGTTCAAAGTGATGATGAATCGGTGCCATGCGGAACACGCGGCGACCGGTCATTTTGAAAGAAGCAACCTGGATGACCACCGACAGGGTTTCCATCACGAACACGCCGCCCATGATGAACAGGACGATTTCCTGACGCACGATCACCGCAATGGTACCCAGTGCCGCGCCGAGTGCCAGTGCACCGACATCGCCCATGAACACCTGCGCCGGGTAGGTGTTGAACCAGAGGAACCCGAGGCCGGCACCGATCAGTGCGCCGCAGAATACAATCAGTTCGCCCGCGCCCGGCACGTAAGGAATCAGCAGGTATTCGGCGAATTTCACGTTACCCGACAGGTAGCAGAAAATCCCCAGACCGCCGCCGACCATCACCGTCGGCATGATCGCCAGACCGTCGAGGCCGTCAGTCAGGTTGACCGCGTTGCTCGAGCCGACGATCACGAAGTAGGTCAGCACGATGAAACCGGCGCCCAGCGGAATGCTGTAGTCCTTGAGCATCGGCAGGATCAGGGTGGTTTCCACCGGCGTGGTCGCGGTCATATAAAGGAAGATCGCCGCGCCCAGACCGAACACCGACTGCCAGAAATACTTCCAGCGGCTTGGCAAGCCCCGGGAGTTCTTCTCGATCACTTTGCGGTAGTCGTCGACCCAGCCGATGGCGCCGAACAGCAGCGTCACCAGCAGCACGACCCACACGTAGCGGTTGCTCAGGTCAGCCCACAGCAGGGTGCTGACACCGATGGAAGACAGAATCAGTGCGCCACCCATGGTCGGCGTACCCGACTTGGACAGGTGCGATTGCGGGCCGTCATTGCGAACCGACTGGCCGATCTGACGGTTCTGCAGGGTGCGGATCATCCACGGGCCATAGCACAGCGACAAAACCAGCGCGGTCAGCACACCGAGGATCCCGCGCAGGGTCAGGTACTGGAAGACCGCGAAGCCTTTGTAGAACTGTTGCAGATACTCCGCTAGCAGCAGCAGCATTAATGTTTCTCCAGACTGGACCCGCACAGAGCCGCAACGATGTTTTCCATCGCTGCACTGCGCGAACCCTTGATCAAAATGGTGGTGTTTGTGTCCTGCTCGGCGTCGAGGGCCTGGATCAGTTCGGCTTGCGTACCGAAGTGATGCGCCTCTTTACCGAATGCGTTCACGGCGTGGACCATGTTCGGTCCGACCGCGTAAAGCGCGGAAACCTTGCCCCGGGCGTATTCGCCCACGTCGCGGTGCCCCTGCTCCGCCCAGTCGCCCAACTCGCCGATATCTCCGAGCACCAGGACGGTGCGGCCGGAAAAGCCGGCGAGTATATCAACGGCAGCGCACATGGAGGTGGGGTTTGCGTTGTAAGTGTCATCGATCACGCGCATGCCGTTCTTCGCCAGTTGCGCGACGGTGCGACCCTTGACCGGTTGTACCGCGCCAAGCCCGGTGGCAATGCCGAACAGCGACACGCCCAAGGCGTGAGCGGCAGCGGCGGCAGCCATGGCGTTGGCGACGTTATGGGTGCCGAGCAGGTTCAGCTGAACGTGCTCCACACCTTCAGGTGTATGCAGGTTGAACGCCGGGCAACCCCGGGCATCGGTGCTCAGGTCGCTGGCGTAGAAGTCTGCCTGAGGATTGCTCAGGGAGAAGGTCAGCACCTTGCGTGCGCCGGCGCGGAGCTTCCAGATGCCAAAAGCCTTGTCATCGAGATTGAGCACAGCAACGCCATCCGCTGCCAGCCCGTCAATGATTTCGCCTTTGGCTTCGACGATTTTTTCCGGCCCGCCGAACTCGCCAACGTGAGCGGTACCGGCGTTGTTGAGAATCGCCACGTGCGGCTTGGTCAGCCCGACGGTGTAGGCGATTTCACCCAGACGCGAAGCGCCCAGTTCGATCACGGCGGCGGTGTGTTCCGGCGCCAGTTCGAGCAGGGTCAGCGGTGCGCCGAGGTCGTTGTTCAGATTGCCGCGCGTCGCCAGCACCGGGCCGCGGGTACGCAGAATGCTCGCGAGCATTTCCTTGACCGTGGTCTTGCCGCTGGAACCGGTGATGGCCGCGACTGGCTGAGTGAATGCCGCACGGTTCAAGGCGCCCAATTGGCCGAGGGCCTGACGGGTGTCCTTGACCAGCAATTGCGGCAACGTGCTGTCGGCGACTTCACGCTCGACCAGTGCCGCGACCGCGCCTTTGCCGGCGACGTCGTTCAGATAGTCGTGACCATCGAAGCGCGGGCCAGTCAGGGCAATAAACAGTTGGCCAGCGGTGATCGCACGGCTGTCGATGCTGACTCCATCAAAACTGGCGTCGGTGCTGATCAGACGGGCGTCGAGCACGTTGGTCAGCTCGCTCAATGTCAGGGCCTTAAGCATGTGCCACCTCCCACGCGGTGAGGGCATGATCGGCCTCGACCAGATCGGAGAAAGCGTGCCGCTCGCCGTTGATTTCCTGATAGTCCTCGTGGCCTTTGCCCGCCAGAACGATCACGTCATCCGCCGAAGCGCCAGCGATCAGTTGCGCAATCGCCTGACCACGGCCGGCGACGAAGGTGACGTTATCCACAGCAGTGAAACCTGCGCGGATGTCGTCGAAAATCTGTGTCGGATCTTCCGTACGCGGGTTGTCATCGGTGACCAGTACGCGATCAGCCAGACGCTCGACCACTTCGGCCATCAGCGGACGCTTGCCGCGGTCACGATCACCGCCACAGCCGAACAGGCACAGCAACTGGCCTTTGACGTGTGGGCGCAATGCAGTCAGAACCTTTTCCAGCGCATCCGGGGTGTGGGCGTAATCGACCACCACCAGCGGCTGAGTGCCGCCACCCAGACGCTGCATGCGTCCGGCCGGGCCTTCGAGTTTCGGCAGCACCTTGAGAATTTCGTCGAGGGCGTAATCCAGACCGAGCAAGGCGCCGACCGCCGCCAGGACGTTGCTCAGGTTGAAACGACCGAGCAGCGTGCTGCGCAGATGATGTTCGCCCTGCGGCGTGACCAGCGTGGCGCGTACGCCGTGGTCATCGAACTGCGCTTCACGGCAGAACAGGTAGGCGCTGCTGTCGAGCAGGCTGTAAGTGATCAGGCGCGAATCGCGTTTCTCGGCGGCCAGTTGCCGACCGAAATCGTCGTCGAGGTTGACCACGCGGCACTTCAGGTCATTCCAGGCGAACAGCTTGGCCTTGGCCTCGGCGTACGCCTCCATGGTGCCGTGATAATCCAGGTGATCGCGAGACAGATTGGTCATCACCGCGACGTCGAACGCCAATGCCGTGACCCGGCCCTGATCCAGACCGTGAGACGATACTTCCATGGCCACGGCTTTGGCCCCGGCCTTTTTCAGGTCGCCGAGGGTCGCCTGCACGGCAATCGGATTCGGCGTGGTGTGCAGGCCGCTTTCCAGCGCGCCATAGAAGCCGGAGCCCAGCGTACCGACGATGCCGCAGTGCTGACCGAGCAGATCGAGTGCCTGCGCGACCAGTTGGGTCACGCTGGTTTTACCGTTGGTGCCGGTGACGCCGATCAGGTTCAGGTGATGGCTCGGTTCGCCATAAAAGCGCCCGGCGATATCGGACAGCTGCGCCGCCAGGCCCTTGACCGGAATCAGCGGCACTTCGGTGATCGGCAGCACGGTGGCGCCTTCCACTTCATAGGCAACCGCGGCCGCGCCACGCTGCAAGGCATCGGCGATGTGCGCACGGCCATCGAACTTGCCGCCGGGCACAGCGAGGAACAGGTCACCCGCGCGTACGTTACGGCTGTCCAGCGCCAATTCACGGATCAACAGATCGTGGCCGGCGTGGGGGAATATCTTGTTCAGACTTAATGACATCAGCCGCGCCCTCCATTGGCTTTCAGCGGAACGACCGGGGTAGCGTTGGCCTGTTGGGTGGTCGGCAGGTTGTCCGGGGTCACGTTCATCAGACGCAGGGTGCCGGACATCACACGGCTGAACACCGGCGCCGACACCAGACCACCGAAGTAACCGGCCTTGGACGGTTCATCGATCACCACCACGATGGCGTAACGTGGATCGCTCATCGGGCCGAAACCGGCGAACAGCGAACGGTAGGAGTTTTCGGCGTAGCCCTTGGTGCCCACCGACGTTTTACGTGCAGTACCCGACTTGCCGGCCACGTGATACGCCGGCACCTGCGCACGGAACACACCGCGCGGTGCTTCGATCACTTGCTGCAGCATGCCCTGCATGGTTTTCGCGACGGCTTCCGGCAGCACCTGGGTAGTCTGCGGCGGCTTGTCGGTTTTGATCAGGGTCAGCGGCGCCAGACGACCGTTGTTGGCCAGCGCCGAGAAGGCGTGAACCAGCTGGATCGCGGTCACGGAAATACCGTAGCCGTAAGACAGCGTCGCGGTTTCCGCCTTGCGCCAGTCGCGGTAGTTCGGCAGGTTGCCGACACGCTCGCCCGGGAAACCCAGACCGGTATCCTGGCCGAGGCCGACTTTCTGTGCGAGACGGTAAATGGTCTCGCCACCGATATCGAACGCGACCTTGCTCATGCCGACGTTACTGGAATTGATCAGGATGCCGGTCATGTCCAGCACCGGGCCTTCGGTCTTGGAAACGTCCTTGATCGTGTACTTGCCGATCTGCAGGGACCCCGGATACACCTCGACGGTGTCGCTCGGCTTCCAGCGGCCGGACTCGATGGCGGCGCTCATCGAGATCGCTTTCATGGTCGAACCCGGTTCGAACACGTCGATCATCGCGCGGTTACGCATCATCGCCGGCTGCAGGTTGCGACGGTTGTTCGGGTTGTAGGTCGGCTGGTTGACCATGGCGAGGATCTCGCCGGTCTTCACGTCCATGATCACCAGGCTGCCGGCTTTGGCGCCGTTCTCGATGATCGCGTTGCGCAGCTCGCGGTTGGCCAGGTATTGCAGGCGCAGGTCAATCGACAACGCCAAGGGCTTGCCGGCCTTGGCGTTCTTGGTGACCTGGACATCCTTGATCAGCCGACCGCGCCGATCCTTGATGACCTGCCGCTTGCCCGGCACCCCGGCCAGCCACTCGTCGTAGGCCAGCTCGACGCCTTCGCGCCCGTGATCGTCAATGTCGGTAAAGCCGACCATGTGCGCGGTGACTTCACCAGCCGGATAGAAGCGGCGGAATTCTTCGATGCCGTAAACGCCCGGCACTTTCAGGTCGAGCACAGCCTGGCCCTGCTCGGGGGTCAGCCCGCGTACCAGGTAAATGAATTCTTTGTTGGCCTGGGCTTCGAGACGTTCGGCAAGGGCTTTCGGGTCCTGACCCAGCGCGGCGGCCAGTGCTGGCCACTTCTCTTTGGCTGTCTGCATTTCCTTGGCGTTGGCCCACAGCGTGGTCACTGGGGTACTCACGGCCAAAGGCTCGCCGTTACGGTCGGTGATCAGACCACGGTGAGCAGGAATCGGGATATGACGCAGACTGCGCGCATCGCCCTGCCCTTTGAGGAAGTCACGGTCAACCACCTGCAGGTCGATGATGCGCCAGCAGATCGCCGCGACCATCACGCCGAGCAGGGCCACCATCAGGCGGAAGCGCCACGGGAAAAGTGCGCCTTCGAGTTTCATCATGGCGCCACCATCTTCACGTCAGCCGCGCCAGGGATGTGCATTTTCAGTTGTTCGGTGGCCAGCACTTCGATGCGGCTGTGCGCAGTCCAGGTGCTTTGCTCGAGAATCAGGCGCCCCCACTCGGCCTGCGCCTTGTCGCGCACGCTGAGTTCGTTATAAAGATTGTTGAGCAACTGCCGGTTCCAGTGCGCGCTGTAAGACACGCCGATGGCTGACACGAGCACGCCGATAAACAGCAGCAGCATGATAAAGCTGCCGCCTGGCAGGGGCTTGGCGAAAAGCTTGCTCACCGCAACTTCTCCGCGACACGCATGACAGCGCTACGGGAACGTGGGTTGGCTTTGAGTTCGGCGTCGGAGGCCGTCTGCGCTTTGCCGTGGATTTTGATTTTCGGTTCGAACGCCACGTGGCGCACGGGCAGGTTGCGCGGCAGGTTGTCGGCTTCGCCTTTCACCAGCTTGCGCATGAACAGTTTGACGATACGGTCTTCCAGCGAGTGGAAGCTGATGACCACCAGACGGCCACCGATTTCCAGAGCATCCAGTGCGGCTTCGAGGCCAGCCTCCAGATCACCCAGTTCGTTGTTGACGTGAATGCGCAACCCCTGAAATGCACGGGTCGCCGGGTTCTTGCCCTTCTCCCACGCCGGGTTGGCGACTTTCAGAACTTCGGCAAGATCAGCAGTGCGCTCGAACGGCTTGATGTCGCGGCGCTCGGCCACGGCACGGGCCATGCGCCCGGAGAAACGTTCTTCGCCGTATTCCTTGAACACCCGGGCGATTTCTTCCACCGGCGCGGTGTTGACGAACTCGGCGGCGCTGATGCCACGGGACGGATCCATGCGCATGTCCAGCGGGCCGTCGTTGAGGAAGCTGAAGCCGCGCTCGGCGTCGTCGAGCTGCGGCGAAGACACGCCGAGGTCGAGCAGGATACCGCTGACCTTGCCGCTCAGACCTTGCTCGGCAACCACCGAACCCAGTTCGGCAAAGCTGCGCTGCACAACGACAAAGCGGCCGTCTTCGGCCGCTAGCGTTTGCCCGGTGGCAATCGCTTGTGGATCTTTGTCGAACCCGATGAGCCGACCGTCCGTCCCGAGCTGGCTGAGGATCAGCCGACTGTGCCCGCCGCGCCCGAACGTACCGTCCAGATAGCAGCCATCAGGACGTACGGCGAGAGCCTCGACGGCTTCGTCAAGCAGTACGGTGATGTGGTTAAAGCCGCTATCAATAGTCACAGGATCAAATCACGCAGTTCGTCAGGCATGGCGCCCGGTTGTTGAATAGCAGCAAGGTCAGCGGCAGACACCGCGTTCCATGCATCCTCGTCCCACAATTGGAACTTGTTCAGTTGGCCCACCAGCATCGCTTTCTTATCAAGCTTTGCGTATTCGCGCAGACGCGGTGGAACCAGAAAACGACCACTGCCGTCGAGTTCGAGGTCGACGGCATTACCAATCAATAAACGCTGCAGGCGACGGTTCTCTTCGCGAAGCGAAGGGAGTGCGCGCAACTTGGTTTCAATGATTTCCCACTCGTCGAGCGGGTAGACACACAGGCACGGATCAACGGCATCAATGGTCACGATCAATTGGCCGGAACTACGCGAAACGAGCTCGTCACGGTACCGGCTCGGCATGGCGAGACGGCCCTTTGCATCGAGACTGATAGCGTTAGCTCCGCGAAACACGTCAGCGTTTCTCCAATTTTTATCGTTTTGAGCTCAAAAAACCCACTTCATGCCACTTTCCGCCACTTGCGCACACTATAGGAATGCGCCCACCACACCGTCAAGGCGCGGATCAAAGGAAAACCCTTACAGAACGGAGATTTAGGAGCTTAAAAGGAGGGGTAACGACAATTTGGCGGATACTTTTGGCCAATAACTTGATGCAACACGGAAAGCTGCGCTCGGAAGTTAAAGTAATTTGTTAAGAGTAAGATTTTTTCGGTATTACAAAAGCGCTTCTGCTGTTGATTGAAGCAAGGTGGGAAATGGCTATTACTGCATGTGCCGCTGCCGGACTTTAGCGCAGGCCTGCCGATAATAACCAGCCCTGATGCCATTGATTCAAGCAGGGAAAGAAAAAGGTGGAGAGTCGATCTGTAAGCCGGGTTCTGTCTTGAACAGTCATTCGTCTACGATGGCCATCACTGGACATCTTTAGCAACCTACCCGGTCCCAGCGCGGGCCACGCCTTGGGACCCTATTTGGTCTTGCTCCAAGTGGGGTTTACCTAGCCACGAACTGTTGCCAGACGTGCGGTGCGCTCTTACCGCACCTTTTCACCCTTACCGGCGCCGAAGCGCTTAGGCGGTTATTTTCTGTGGCACTTTCCGTAGGCTCACGCCTCCCAGGCATTACCTGGCACTTCGCCCTATGGAGCCCGGACTTTCCTCCCCCCCCTAATTTTCATAGAGGGCAGCGACTGTCCGATCGACTCTCCGCCGCGCAGGTTAACGGCAGAGCGCCCGAAGAACAAGCGCTAATAGCCGTGAAACCCGTCTGCGCGACGGGTTACTCGCCCTTCTGCTGTTCCAGTGCAACCTGATACAGGACGTTTTTACGCTCGCCGGTGATTTTCGCGGCCAGGGCGGCAGCTCGCTTGAGCGGCATCTCTTCGAGCAACAGATTGAGCACGCGCATCGCTTCGCTGCTGACCGCATCTTCGGACTCCGGTGCAGACCAGCCGGCGACCAGCACCACACACTCGCCGCGCTGCTGATTGCTGTCGGACTCGACAAATGCACGCAGCTCGGCCAGCGGCAGGCCTTTGAGCGTCTCGAAGGTTTTGGTGATTTCCCGGGCCAGCAACGCCTGACGCTCGCCACCGAACACCGCTTCCATGTCCTGCAGGCATTCGAGAATGCGATGCGGGGCCTCGTAGAAAATCAGCGTGCGCGGCTCTTCCTTGACTGCTTCCAGGCGCGCCTTGCGCCCTGCCGACTTGGCCGGCAGGAAGCCTTCGAAGATGAACCGGTCGGAGGGCAGCCCCGCCGCCGACAGCGCAGCGATCAACGCACAGGCACCCGGCACCGGCACCACATTGATCCCCGCCGCCCGCGCCTGACGCACCAGGTGGTAACCCGGATCGGAAATCAGTGGCGTCCCGGCATCGGAAATCAGCGCGACGTTATCGCCCGCCAGCAAACGGGTAATAAAGCGGCTACCTTCATCACGTTCGTTGTGTTCATGGCAGGCTGCCAACGGCGTGGAAATGCCGAAGTGCTGCATCAGTCGCGCCGAGTGTCGCGTGTCTTCAGCGGCGATCAACGCCACTTCGCGGAGGATTTTCAGGGCCCGGGCGCTGATGTCGTCCAGGTTGCCGATGGGCGTCGCCACCACATAAAGCGAGCCAGCAGCGGAATTCAAAGGACCTGGAGCAGTCAAAGCGCACACCTCGTGTTCGGTAAAAGCCGGCATTGTAACGCGTCACGAGGCTTGCGAACCGTATGCGCCGAGCGCGGTTTTGCACGCAGTTGTGCGCCGCCGCAACATTTACTCCAGCTAAATTGATTGATTCACGCCAGTAACATCGCGCCCCGGCCAGTGCTTGGGTACAATTCCACGCTAATTTGATCGAGTATCAGGAACACTTACATGATCGCTTGCCTGCGGCTGTTCACTGCCCTCTGCCTCGCTGCCTTGCTGGCGGCCTGCGCCAGTTCCCCTTCCTCCAGCCTTGGCGAACTTCCACGGACTCCGGATGCCAGCATCGAGCAACTGCTCGAACAGGCTACCCAGGCCAAGACGCCGGAAAAAGCCGCCCTGTTGCGCCTGAGCGCGGCAGACCTGGCTTATCGTCAGGGCAATGCGGGCCAGTCCGCGCAGATCCTGCAACAAGTGCCGATGGAGCAGTTGAAGCCGGGCCAGCAGATCTTCGCCAGCACCCTGTCCGCTGAACTGGCGATGACCCGCAATCAGCCGAAAGCTGCGCTGACCGCCCTGAGCCATCCGAGCCTGCAACACCTGAGCGAAATGCCGGAAGATCAGCAAGTGCGCACTGGCACCGTGCATGCCCGCGCACTGGAAGCCGACGGCCAGACCCTGGCTGCCGCTCGCGAGCGCATTTTCATCGCGCCAATGCTCAAAGACGAAGCCGCAAGCAAGAACCACGAAGCGATCTGGACCCTGATCGCTTCGCTGCCGACCGATCAGTTGCAACCCAACACCGCCGATGATCTTGGCGGCTGGATGGGCCTGGCCCTGGCCGTGAAAACCGCCGGCACCCTGGAACAACAGCAAGCCGCGATCGACGCCTGGCGCGCGCAGAATCCAAAACACCCGGCAGCGATCAACCTGCCGTTGCCCCTGACCAAACTCAAGGAACTGGCCAGCCAGCCCCTGAGCAAGATCGCCCTGCTGCTGCCGCAAGACGGCCCGCTGGCCTCGGTCGGCAAGGCCCTGCGTGAAGGCTTCATGGCGGCGCACTATCAAGCGCAACAGGCCGGCCAGAAGCCGCCCGCCATCGAGTTCTACGACAGCTCCAAGCTGACCTCGATGGACGAGTTCTACCGCAAGGCCCAGGCTGATGGCGTGCAATTGGTGGTCGGCCCGCTGGAAAAACCGCTGGTCAAACAACTGAGCACCCGTCCGCAACTGCCAATCACCACCCTCGCGCTGAACTACAGCGAAGGTGATCAAGGTCCGGCGCAACTGTTCCAGTTTGGTCTGGCCGCTGAAGACGAAGCCCGCGAAGTCTCGCGCCGTGCCCGCGCCGACGGCCTGCATCGCGCCGCCATCATGGTGCCGAAAGGTGAATGGGGCGATCGCGTACTGCGTGCGTTCAGCCAGGACTGGCAGGCCAATGGCGGCAGCATCGTTGCCACCGAACGTGTCGATCAGCCGGTGCAACTGGCCCAGCAGATCGCCGACATGTTCCAGCTGCGTCAAAGCGAAGCCCGCGCCAAGAGCCTGCAGAACGCTGCCGGCACCAACGTAGCCGCGCAGCCGTCACGCCGTCAGGACATCGAATTCATCTTCCTGGCCGCCACGCCGCAGCAGGCGCAGCAGATCAAGCCGACCCTGAACTTCCAGTACGCCGGTGACGTTCCGGTCTACGCGACTTCCCACGTGTACAGCGCCAGTGGCGACGTGAACCAGTACAACGACATGAACGGTGTGCGTTTCTGCGAAACGCCGTGGCTGCTGGAAACCAGCGACCCGCTGCGTCAGCAAGTGGTTGCGCAATGGCCACAGGCCGCCGGCAGCCTCGGTCGTCTGTACGCGATGGGCGTGGATGCCTATCGCCTGGCTCCGCGCCTGGGTCAACTCAAGGCCCTGCCAGACAGCCGCATCGAAGGAGAGTCCGGCAGCCTCGGCATGACTCAGACCCAGCGCGTTGTACGCCAACTGCCTTGGGCGCAGTTCGTCAGCGGTCAGGTTCAGCGCCTGCCGGACACCCCGCGCTGATGCCCGACGGCTCGCACCTGCAAAGCGGTAAAGATGCCGAGCGCCAGGCGCTCGAGCATCTGCAACACCAGGGTCTGCGCCTGCTGGCGCAGAACTGGTCATGTAAACGGGGCGAGCTTGATCTGGTCATGCTTGATGGCGATACAGTAGTATTCGTCGAAGTCCGCTACAGAAAAAACACTCAATGGGGTGGCGCGCTCGCTAGCATCGATGAGCGCAAACGGCAGAAACTGATTTTCGCCGCGCAGTATTTTCTTCAGCGCGAGTCACGCTGGGCCGATTCCCCTTGCCGCTTCGACGTGGTGGCCATCGACAGGCACCCGGATCAGTTGAACTGGTTGCAGAATGCGTTCGATGGTTGATTCTCTGCACACCACCCCGGACACTTTCACCGACAATTTTTGCTCTTTGCTTTGCGGGCTGCACATTCACGTGCCGAACAGCCGCGCCACTTAAGGTCACACAGATGGACATGCAATCCCGAATTCGCCAGCTTTTCCAGGCCAGTATCGACACCAAGCAACAGGCGATGGACGTACTTGCACCGCACATCGAGCAAGCCAGCCAGATCATGGTCAACGCCCTGCTCAACGAAGGCAAAATGCTTTCGTGCGGCAACGGCGGCTCTGCCGGCGACGCCCAGCACTTCTCCTCGGAGCTGCTCAACCGCTTCGAGCGCGAGCGCCCGAGCCTGCCGGCCATCGCCCTGACCACCGACAGCTCGACGATCACCTCGATCGCCAACGACTACAGCTACAACGAAGTGTTCTCCAAGCAGATCCGCGCACTGGGTCAGCCAGGCGATGTATTGCTGGCGATTTCGACCAGCGGTAACTCGGCCAACATTATTCAGGCGATCCAGGCCGCACATGATCGCGAAATGATTGTCGTAGCATTGACTGGCCGCGATGGCGGCGGCATGGCTTCGCTGCTGCTGCCTGAAGATGTCGAGATTCGCGTACCGGCCCATGTCACTGCACGTATTCAGGAAGTCCATCTGCTGGCGATCCATTGCCTCTGCGATCTGATCGACAGCCAACTGTTCGGGAGTGAAGAATGACCCCTAATCGCCTTGGCCTTCTGGCCTTGACCCTGTGCCTCGGCATCAGCGGCTGCACCTCGGTGGTGAATGCCAGCCGCGAGGCGCCGATTGAAGACGACCGCGGCACCCGAACCTTCGGCAGTAAAATTGACGACTCGCTGATCGAGACCAAAGTCGGCGTCAACGTGGCCAAGGCCGACCCTGGCCTGGACAAGGACTCGCATATCGTCGTCACCAGCTTCAACGGCGTGGTGCTGCTCGCCGGCCAGACGCCGCGCGAAGACCTCAAGGCCAAGGCCGAACAGGCCGCCGCCAACGTCCAGCGCGTGAAGAAGGTGCACAACGAGCTGCAAGTGATCGCGCCTTCGAGCTTCCTCGCCCGCCAGAACGACGCCTGGCTGACCACCAAGATCAAGACCCAGATGCTGACCGATGCCAGCATTCCCGGCTCGCGCATCAAAGTCGTGACCGAGAATGGCATCGTCTATCTGCTGGGCCTGCTGACCAAGCAGGAAGCGCAACAGGCGACCAATCTGGTGCAGAGCGTTTCCGGTGTGCAGAAAATCGTGAAGCTGTTCGAATACATCGACTGATCCGTACTTCTGTAGGAGCTGCCGCAGGCTGCGATCTTTTGATTTTGTTTTTAAGATCAAGATCAAAAGATCGCAGCCTCGCTCCACTCGACAGCTCCTACAGAAATAGAACAGATATAAAAAAGGCGACCCTCT